>CABRKI010000071.1 GCA_902471455.1 uncultured Porphyromonadaceae bacterium
TAACATTCTTGGAGCCGATAAGAGCATAATAGAAAATATATACGAGCATCGCAAACACGAGCCAATAGCTGGAAACATAACCTACGGTACGTCCGATCCAGTCCTGGATAAACGGCATGATACCGCCGCCCACGACCATGGTCATGAAAAGACCGGAGGCTTTCGCAGTGTATTTTCCGAGACCCTCGGTGGCAAGGTTGAAGATACCGCCCCACATCACAGAAGTGCAGATGCCGCAGAGGAAGATGAAGAGAGTCTTCATCGGAACCTCGCCGCTATAAATATTGAGCGCCTTGATTTCCGGAGACTGGAACGTGATATCCTCGGGAAGGAGGATTGCAATAAGAATGAATATGATTGCCACGGAAGAAGCCACAAGAAGCTGGAGGCGGGTAGATACCTTACCGCTGATTATAGAGCTGAGGAAACGGCCTACAAGCATAAGGAGCCAGTAGAGGGCGGCCAAAGAACCTGCCACAGCTGCCGCACCCTCGAAGTTCTCACGGCTGATCCATGCGTTAAGTTCGCCGGGGATACCGATTTCAACACCTACATAGAAGAAGATGGCGATTACACCGAGAAGACAGTGACGGAAAGCGAGAGGGCTGTGTTCATACTTCACATTGCTGAGGTTGGCCTGCGGCTCCTGAATCTTTACAAAAGAAATGATGATGAAGGCAAGCACAAAAATCACAATGCCGGTCACAACGAGCGGAGCCACGGAAGCCATCGTTGTCTCCTTGGTCAATGTACCGACAAGCACGCCCACAAACATCGGGGTAAGCGTACCCGCCAAAGAGTTGAGCGCGCCGCCTGTCTGGATGAGCTGGTTGCCCTTGTTGCCGCCGCCGCCAAGAAGGTTAAGCATCGGGTTGACCACGGTGTTGAGCATACATACGCAGACACCGCAGACGAGGGCGCCGAGAAGATAGATAAAGAGGTTGAGGGTGGTGGGGTTTTCGCCGCCGATGACGATTACGTCATCGCCGACCACGCTCGACAGGAGCTGGATTCCAAGACCGATGGCACCGACGGCAAGCGCAATCAGAGCCGTCTTCTTGTAGCCGTAACGGATAAGCATGTTGCCGGCAGGGATGCCCATGAAGAGATAGGCGGTGAAGTTCATAAGGTTGCCTGCCATGCCCGCCCATGCATATCTGAAACCCCAGATATTGCCGAAGGGAGCAGCCATGTTGGTCACGAAAGAGATCATTGCGAAGATGAAAAACATCGTAATGATCGCGACAATCGGTCGCTTTTGAGATGTTTGAGTCATATTAAATGATTTTAAAGTTGTTATTGTGTCCTAATTTGATTCGCACTATGCAAAAAAATCTGTCAGGTTTGCCACGGGTCAATAACTGCGTTCTCCGAAAATGCTGCTTCCGATTCTGACAAGGTTCGCCCCCTCTTCCACCGCAATGCGCCAGTCATGGCTCATGCCCATCGACAGGATTTCGAAACCGCGAAGTCCGAGACTTGAATCGCAAGCTATATTGCGGAATATCGAGGCAATGGCAGCGAAATCCGCCCTCACCCTTTCCTCGTCATCAGTGTTAGAAGCCATACCCATCACTCCACAGATATGAGTGTTGGTGAGCTTTTCAAACCGTTTTTCATGGAAATACTCCAGCAATTCCTCAGGCAGGAAACCGAATTTGGTTTCTTCTTTAGCCACATGCACCTGCACGAGCACCCTTGTCACCACCCCTGCCTTAGCCGACTCGGAGTCGATCAGCGAGAGAAGCCGCTCGGAATCCACACTTTCAATGAGCGCAGTCCTCCCTATAATCTGGCGCACCTTATTGGTCTGCAGATGCCCTATGAAATGCCATTTTATATCTTTCGGAAGCTCCGATTCCTTGGAAAGCAACTCCTGCACCCTACTCTCGCCGAAACAACGTTGCCCGACATTGTAAGCTTGCATAACCGCCTCCGCCGGATGAAACTTCGAGACAGCCACAAGTTCAACGCCGGCAGGAATTTCTTCCCTGATTGCCACAAGATTTCCAGCTACATCGATCATTGCTCCGCCTGTTGAGGATTTTCAAGTTTCTTTTCCCCTGAAAGGTCAATGGGATAAACATCCATGAGAGGGGTCTCGGCTATCGACGCTATGTCATAATCCGCCATGGTCCCTTTCATCCCTTCTTTGAACCGAGCAAGCGCACCCTCAAGGTCGGAAGCCTGCGTGAGTATGAAAGAAGCCGATTTTTTCTCAACCCCGCTCTTTTCGTCGAGGGTGATGAAATTCACTTTCACCATATAATACTTGTCGGCGGAATCATCGAAAAATATCTCGGAAATTTTGGTCTTCTTCACAGCCGAAATCGAGAATTCCCCGCTGATAAACGGAGTCATTTCCTCTATGATACGCGCCTCCGCCTCCGTGAAGGTAAGGGCATCCACAAGATAAGGCTCGTTCACTTTCTTGACTGTGCCGTTTTCCATCATTTTGTCATAACGGACTTTACATTCGAACCACAATGCCATGGTTTATATCTTTTATAAAATAAACTGAGTTATACTTCTAAATTTCAGGACGATAATAATCAATAACGCTACCGGATACCGATAAACCAAAGATATTGTATTGCAATCGCTTCTGAAAAATCATCGCAAAGATAATCATTTTTCGCAAACCAATGCATCATACAGAAGTAAAAACATTCCTCTATATAACATATTTTTCATTATTTGTAACATTCCCGCATTGCGACATCCAACTCTGGCACTATGTGCGTCAGAATCACGAAGCATTAAACAAGTAGAATTTCCTCATGGCAGAAAAACTCCTCACAATCCGGGAACTTTTCTTAAAAGCATTGTTATTTTATTAGGCATACCTCTTTTTGCACCGATAATTTATTACCTTTGCATTATGATTCAGCGAACGCGTGGGCTGGCGGCCTCGATGTCTCACACCGCCAGAAAAGTCTGGAGCCTTTATTACGACGGCTTCAGGGAGATGACCGTAGGCAAAACCTTATGGGTAATCATCCTTCTCAAAGTGTTTATCTTTTTCGTTGTAATCAAGCTCCTCTTCTTCCCCAACATACTGCAACGTGACTTCGACTCCGACGAAGACCGCGCCGACCATGTGAGAAACGAACTCCTCAAAGACCTCCCGTAGGCCTCCCCCGAAGATTCCACACCGTATATTAACCAACTAAACCAACATATCCAATGGATGATCTAATGACCGTAGTCGATTGGTCGCGATGGCAATTCGCCCTTACAGCCATCTATCACTGGCTGTTTGTGCCTTTGACGTTAGGCCTGTCGCTGATAGTGGCAATCATGGAAAGCCTCTATCTGAAAACAAAATCCGAGAAATGGCTCGCAGCCACAAAATTCTGGATGACCCTCTTCGGCATCAACTTCGCAATAGGCGTAGCCACGGGCATAATCCTCGAATTTGAATTCGGCACAAACTGGAGCAACTATTCATGGTTTGTCGGCGACATTTTCGGAGCGCCCCTCGCCATCGAAGGGATTGTGGCATTCTTTATGGAATCCACATTCGTTGCCGTTATGTTTTTCGGATGGGGTAAAGTAAGCCCCCGGTTCCATCTCGCCGCCACATGGCTCACATGGCTCGGGGCATCTATATCGGCGCTCTGGATTCTTGTAGCCAACGCATGGATGCAGTATCCCGCCGGCATGGAATTCGACCCCGCACAAATGCGCAACGTGATGGACAATTTCTTGGAACTCTTCTCAGGAGTGGCTGTCAACAAATTTTTCCACGCCGTCTTCTCCGGATGGGCTCTCGCCGGTGTGTTCGTAGTGGGTGTCAGCGCATGGTTTTTCTATAAGAAACGCAACGTGCCGTTTGCTGTGCGTTCCACCAAAGTCGGGGCATGGGTCGGGCTTGTCGGGCTTCTTCTCACCATGTACACCGGCGACGGCTCGGCTGTGGAAGTGACGAAATGCCAACCTATGAAACTCGCCGCCATGGAAGGGCTTTACAACGGCAACACGGGACAGGGACTCGTGGGCGTAGGCATCGTCAACCCCGCCAAGAAATGGGACAACGATGAGAAAGAATACCTTTTTGACATCGAAATCCCCTACGGTCTGTCGATTCTCGCAAAGCATAACCCGCATGCGTTCGTGCCCGGCATCAACGACATCATCAACGGAATCGACATAAACGAGAACGGCGACACGGTCAACACAGTGAGCTATGCTGAAAGGATAAGGCTCGGCAAACTCTCGCACGAGGCCCTACGGGCATACGACATAGCACGCACGTCGCACGACACTGCCGCAATGGCTGCCGCCGAAAAAGAACTCCGCAAATATTACCCTTATTTCGGCTACGGCTATTTCGACTCTGTCGATGAGGCCATACCGCCCGTAGGCGTGACTTTCTATTCGTTCCGCGTTATGGTGATTCTCGGAAGCTACTTCCTGCTTTTCTTAATAGTGGCCCTTTTCGCCGTTTATAAGAAAGACTGGATGCAACGCCATAAATGGATGCAATGGGTGGCTATGGTCTCCGTGCCGTTTATGTGGATTTGCTCCGAAGCGGGATGGGTAGTGGCGGAAGTGGGCCGACAGCCCTGGACCGTGCAAGACCTCCTGCCGACAAAAGCTGCAATTTCAGAAATATCGTCGGCATCCGTAATCACCACGTTCTGGCTCTTCGCAGTCATCTTCACGGTGCTTCTCGTGGCCGAAGTGAGCATCATGCTCCGCCAGATAAGCAAGAAATCAAAAAACAATTTAGAAATCGATAACGCACATTAAGTCATGACATTAGAATATCTTCAAAATTATTGGTGGCTGCTGATATCAGTGCTTGGCGGCATCCTCGTGTTTCTGCTTTTTGTGCAGGGCGGACAGTCAATGATCCTCGGTGCGGGAAGCAATGCGCGCCGCGACCTTATCGTGAACTCCATGGGGAGGAAATGGGAACTGACCTTCACCACGCTCGTGGTGTTCGGCGGAGCTTTCTTCGCGTCGTTCCCGCTGTTTTATTCCACAAGCTTCGGCGGAGCATATTGGCTCTGGATTCTTATCCTCTTCAGCTTCATCGTGCAGGCCGTGAGTTATGAATACCGCAACAAGGCGGGCAACGTGTATGGCACACGCACCTACGACATATTCCTCTTCATCAACGGCTGCGTGGGATGTATTCTCCTCGGTGTGGCGGTGTCGATGTTCTTTTTCGGGGCGGAATTCACGGTGAGCCGTGGCAGCCTTCTCGACGCCGGTTCGCCGGTGATTTCAAAATGGGCGCCCACCCACGGCTTTGAAGCCATTTTCAACTGGAAAAACCTTATCCTCGGTGTGGCGGTGCTCTTCCTCGCCAGAATGCAGGCTTGCCTGTATATGATGAACAACATCACCGACGACCGCGATTTCTTCAACGTGTTGAAAAACAAAGCCCTCGTTAACGGTGGTATTTTCGTGGTGTTCTTCTTGTGGTTTCTCGCCATGGTCTGCACCACGACAGGATACACGGTAGTGTCAAATCCGGACTATACGGTTGACGTTACGGAAACCCCCTTCAAATACTTCCACAATTTCACGCATCTATGGTGGGCGCTCGCCACGTTGCTTATAGGTGTGGTGCTCGTGTTGTTCGGTCTGTTGAAGTCCTGTTTCTCCAAATATTGGTCAAAAGGGATATGGTTCACGGGCATCGGCACTTTCCTTGCCGTGGTGTCGCTCTTCTGGGTGGCAGGTTATAACGACACGGCATTCTATCCTTCGCTGACGGACCCCGCCTCTTCGCTTACCATTCGCAACGCCTCTTCTTCGGAGTTCACGCTCACCGCGATGAGCTATGTGTCGATACTCATCCCCATTGTGCTCGCATATATTTGGTACGTGTGGTATTCCATGGACAAGAAGAAGCTTACGGAAAAGGAATTGGAAGAAACCTCGCATAAATATTGACCGGCAACCATCTGATTCAACATGCCGAAGGCATGTCCCTGCTAAAATATCCACAAGGCATCCGGTGAAAGGGCGTGCATGAAATATCAGGCGCGCCCTTTCCGTTATAATATCCGGACTCTTTTCCACGTATTTTTACCCTTTCCTCTTTTCAGTATGGGTCAGATTAAAGACAATCCAGACATTCAAAGCTCTTATTGGAGCCTTTTCTCCACATTCTTCAAGATAGGCGCTTTCACCTTCGGAGGAGGCTGGGCGATGATTTCAATCATAGAGAGGGAAATCGTTGACAAGCACCGGTGGATCGAACGCGACGATTTCCTCGACCTTCTGGCAATAGCCCAATCCTTGCCGGGCATACTTGCGGTGAACATCGCCACGGCTGTCGGCGACAAGATAAAGGGAGGCAAAGGGAGCATAACGGCGGCCCTCGGCACAATACTTCCCTCATTCCTGATAATCCTGGCAATCGCCATATTCCTCACCCCCGACACGATAAAAAACAACCGTGTCATATCTTCGATATTCATGGGGATACGTCCCGCCGTTGTGGCGTTGATAATCGCACCGGTCATAACCTCTGCCAAGGCGGCAAAGCTCAAATGGAAAACCGTATGGATTCCTTTTATAGTGGCATTGATGATTTCACTCGATATGGGAACGATATCCTCTCCCATACTCTACATCGTGCTCGGTGCCTTGGGAGGCTTCCTTTTCTGGTGGCTACCCCAACGGAAAAATGGCTCCCCAAAAGGGAAAAAGGGCTGAACTCATAATTCAAAATTCAAAATTCAAAACTCAAAATTGGTAAATGCAAATATATCTCCAACTCATCTGGGCTTATCTGGAAATCGGAATCTTCGGGTTCGGCGGAGGCTACGCCATGCTGTCGCTTGTGGAAAAAGCGGTGGTGGAACCCGGATGGATTTCCGAAACCATGTTTACCGACATAGTGGCGATTTCACAAATGACCCCGGGGCCTATCGGCATAAACTCCGCCACCTACATCGGGTTCGTAGCCCCCGGAAGCGTAAATCCGGCCCTTTCAGGCATAGGCTGGGGACTGCTCGGTTCGTGCCTCGCCACTTTGGCTGTGGTGGTGCCAAGCTTCATATTGGTGCTCTATAGCTCACATTTCATAAGGCGTCACAGCGAAAACGGTGTTATCAAAGCCATTTTCACAGGACTCCGTCCCGTGGTGGTCGGGCTGATTGCGTCGGCCGCCATCATGCTTATGAACGCCGCAAATTTCAACCCGAACGGAATCGACTGGCAACTTTGGGTGAACGTCGCCATTTGCGCCGTAGCCTTTTGCCTCGCTTACTTCCCGCTGAAATTCGGGAAAAAGATTATCAAGATTCATCCCATATTAATCATCATTCTCGCCGGACTGACCGGCTATCTGATTTATGGACTCTAAAGCAAACGAAACCATCGACAGGGAATATGAGGAGTCCCTGTCGTTCCTGTTCAGCCAGCTTCCTATGTTTTCCCGCGTAGGGGCTGCCGCCTACAAACCGGGCCTCGACACGAGCATCGCCATAGACAATGCCTTCGGCAACCCACATAAACAATTCAAATCAATCCACGTTGCCGGCACCAACGGAAAAGGAAGCACGTCGCATCTTCTCGCCGCCATATTGCAGGCACAAGGATATAAGACCGCGCTTTACACCTCCCCCCATCTTGTAGATTTCAGGGAAAGGATGAGGGTTGACGGCAAAATGATTCCAAAAGAAGACGTGGTCGAATTCGTGAAACGTTGGAAGGATTCGGGAAGCGACCTGCATCCTTCCTTTTTCGAGCTCACGATGATGATGGCATTCGACTGGTTTGCCAAGCAGCACGTGGATTATGCCGTGATTGAAGTCGGCATGGGAGGTCGCCTCGACTCCACCAACATCATTACACCGCAGATGTGTGTCATCACCAACATTTCAAACGACCACATGCAATTCCTGGGCGACACCCTCCCCAAGATTGCTGCCGAAAAGGCGGGCATCATCAAGGGAGGCATCCCGGTGGTGATTGGAGAAGCCGAAGGGGAAATCAGAAAAGTCTTTGCCGACAAGGCGGCTTCATGCGGCGCGCCGGCGACATTCGCTGAAGATTCCTACATGCTGGATTCCATTATGGAGAATCCCGAAGGTGGATGGGACTGCATTTCAAAGGAAGTAAATTTCCGGCTCCCTCTTGCCGGCGATTATCAGAAAAAAAATATCAACACGGTTCTCAACGCAATCGACACGCTTAGAGATTCCGGCATCGAGATTTCAGACGAAAGCGTGGTTGCAGGCATCGAAAACGTGGAGACACTGACGGGACTCAGGGGGAGATGGACCAGGATACAAGACCGTCCGCTCGTGATTGCCGACACAGGACATAACATCGCCGGTATATCCTACAATATGGGGCAGCTCCGGCGCATCCTGGAATCGCGTGAAGGGGCTACGTTACGAATCGTAATAGGTTTTGTGGCAGACAAAGATATTGACAAAATCTTGTGTCTTCTCCCCGCAAATGCCGGATATTATATCACCAACGCCCAAATCCCCCGGGCCCTCCCGGCTGCCGAACTGAAGAAAAAATTCATGGAGGCGGGACTCGACGGAAGGACATTCGACAACGTATCACGGGCTTATTCCGCCGCATCGGACGACGCCGGCGACAACGACGTAATCTTCATCGGCGGATCCACATTTATTGTAGCCGACTTCCTCGCATCTCTTAAAGAATAACCACCCACACAGAGCCGATTGAATACAGAAGCGGTGGAGGTTCCCATAAAACGGGCAACCGCCACCGCATTACTTTTTTTACTCCGGCATAATCCCCGCAGGGAATGCCGTAAACACTCAAGATTCCTTTTCTTCTTTTTCTCTGTTTTTCTGGCGGGCATGCGTCTTCGACTGGTTGCTGCTGAAATCGCTTTCCTCCTTAAGGTCGATTTCTTTGCCTGCGTCATCCACTACCCTATACTGCAGGTAGGCGAGAGATTCGTCGGCAATCACCTTGAAGCCTCTCCCGAAGCGACGGCGCCATTTGCCATATAGGGAAAACATCCCTTTCTTTATGTATGCCTCCACGTAAGGATGCACATACATGTTGAATTTCTTCACCTGCAAGATATTTACAAGATAGTCGAGCTTCTCACCCAATTTGTCGGTAAACAACAGCGACGGCTGTATTTCGCCTTTGCCAAAACAAGACGGACATGTTTCGCTCGTGGTGATGTCGAGCACGGGACGCACCCTTTGCCGGGTAATCTGCATCAAGCCGAATTTACTCAACGGCAAGATATTATGGCGGGCCCTGTCGTTTGCCATCACTTCCCTCATGTGGTCGTAGAGGGTCTGGCGGTGTTCCACCTTGTTCATGTCGATAAAGTCAATCACTATTATTCCGCCCATATCGCGGAGTCTCAACTGGCGCGCTATTTCGTCGGCGGCCTTCAGATTGACATCAAGGGCATTCGATTCCTGGTCGGGACTTGCCTTGCTGCGGTTGCCCGAATTCACGTCGATCACATGGAGAGCCTCAGTATGCTCTATGATGATATACGCGCCGCTCTTGAACGATACCGTTTTGCCAAATGAGCTCTTGATTTGCCTTGTGATATTAAAATGGTCGAATATCGGCACATCCTTATCATAGAGCTTCACGATGTCTTTGTTTTCCGGGGCGATCAGAGCCACATAGTTCTGAATCTGGGAAAACGTCTCAGCCTCGTTTACATAGATGTTTTCAAAATTCGGGCTGAAGATGTCACGAATCACGCTCACCGCCCTCGAATCTTCCTCATAAATAAGCATCGGAGGCTGGCTTCTCTGCATTTTGGCAATAGAATCTTCCCAACATTTCACGAGAGTGCGCATCTCGTTGTTAAGTTCCGCCACACGTTTGTTTTCCGCCGATGTTCGCACAATGACGCTGAAGCCTTTCGGCTTGATGCTTCCGATGAGCTGGCGGAGACGGATTTTCTCTTCGGTCGATTTGATTTTCTGCGAAATCGAAATCTTATCGCCGAACGGCATGAGCACCATAAAACGTCCGGTAAACGACAACTCCGTGGTAAGGCGCGGTCCTTTCGACGAAATGGGCTCTTTTGCTATCTGCACAAGCAACTGCTGCCCCGGCTGCAACACGTTTTGTATCGTCCCCTGCTTGGGGATGTCGGGTTCGAGCTTGAACTTGGATATGTTGGGTATCTTCTTCTTGTCTGCCATCGCCTCCTGCAGGAATGTGGTGTAGGAGCTAAACTGGGGTCCAAGATCGAGATAATGAAGAAAAGCATCTTTTTCGTAGCCCACATCAAGAAACGCCGCGTTCAGACCGGGCATTATCTTCTTCACCTTCGCAAGATAAAGGTCGCCCACGGCATACGCTATGTTGCGGCTCTCTTTCTGAAGCGAGACAAGCCTGGAATCCTCAAGCAACGCTATCGAGATTTCCTTTTGTTGAACATCTACTACTAATTCGCTTTTCATTTGTTTTAAGGATCTTATTCCGGTCAGCCCGACTTCATCCGGAACATTCCGGACAATGCCGTGCGTGGCCGGGAGATACGAAAAAGAACAAACATTGATGGGTGAAGGTCAGAGACTGCACCCATTTCCGTTTGTTCTTTTTTTTGACTGTCGAGAAAACGGAATAATCCCTGACCGTAGTCAGGATTATTTCTTCTTATGACGGTTCTTTCTCAGTCTTTTTTTGCGTTTGTGAGTAGCCATCTTGTGGCCTTTTCTTTTCTTTCCGCTTGGCATAATGGTTAATATTATGGTTAATTAAAATTTTATTTATTATTCCCGTTACGGTTCCAATCGCGCCGCAGTGCGGTTGACCGTCGCCGGAATCATTTCACCTGGTCAAGGAAAACCTTCGAGGGTTTGAAAGCCGGAACCTTGTGTTCGGGAATCTTTATTGTAGTGTTTTTGGAGATGTTGCGTGCGGTTTTCTCTTTCCTTGTCTTCACAATGAAACTGCCAAATCCGCGAAGATATACGTTCTGGCCTCCTGCCATAGCATCTTTCACGACATCCATAAAGCTCTCGACCGTGGTCAAGACCGCTGCCTTCTCAAGCCCGGTGGTACGAGAGATTTCATTTACTATCTCAGCTTTTGTCATTTTTGAAAAAAGATTTGTTGATTTGTCTTGTTTTATCTCCCGGGAGCCGCTTTAAAACACCTGCTTTAGAGACGTATTCCCGTTTGGCGGTGCAAATATCGGAATTTTTTTTCATTCTATAAAAGTTTGTTAATAAAAAACCCCAATTTTTTACTTAATTTTGCCCCTGTTTCCATCTTATCAACCTTTTATGAATCATTTTCACCCTATTTTCAAACGTCCGCAATGGATTTTCTTCGACCTCGACGACACGCTTTGGGATTTTGCCGCAAATTCCCTGAAAAGCCTCCGCCATGTCTTCGATAATTTCCGTGAGGTGTCGGACAAGTTCGATTCTTTCAACGACTTCATCGATGTCTATCACTTCTACAATTCCCGAATGTGGGAGCTGCATGCCCAAGGGAAGGTCACATCCGGGTTCCTGAAGACGGAACGTTGGAGGCTTACTCTTTTTCCCGAATCCGACATTGCAACCACCCGGGAAATTTGCGCAAAAGTCAACGCCGCTTATCTTGAGAACCTCGCCACACAACCCGGTATTGCAAAAGACGCCGTCGAAGTGCTCACCTCTCTTTCAAAAGCCTTCATGACGGGAATCATCTCCAACGGATTCACCGACACTCAATATAAAAAACTATTCAATTCGGGGCTATGGCGATTTGTGGCACGCACCGTAATCAGCGATGAAATAGGGATACAAAAGCCGGACACCCGCATTTTTGACTACGCGATACGCGAAACGGGAGCGACATCCATTCCCGTTATGGTGGGAGACAATCCCGACACCGACATCATGGGGGCTTTGAAAGCCGGATGGAAAGCAATCTGGTTCAACCGAAGCGGGAAACGTTTCCCATTCGATGCCAACGCCCTGGCAAACAAAGGCATCGACCCTGCAAAATTCCTCGGGACCGCGAAAGATATGCGGGAAGTACATGAAATCCTTTCCGGGCAACACTGACCCCCACCGGCGGCTCTGATTGTCACAACTCCTCAAGAGAAACCCCGTCAACGCCTTTTATACGCCCGATTATTTCGGGGGCGTTGTCTTCCCTGAAACGAAGAAGCATGCTGCACGTATTGTCGAACGTGCGGTCAACCACTTCGGTCTCAGTGGCCTTCACCACCTTCATCACACCGTCGGCAGCCATATAGGGGAATGTAACCCTTACGGTCGTCATGCTGTGCATCTCCTCTACGCCGGCATCTTCGAGGGCAAGCCTCGCGGCTTCCCTATAGGCGGCAATAAGCCCCGGGGTACCGAGTTTTATTCCCCCGAAATATCTCACCACCACAACCAAAACATTTGTGAGATTTTTACTGTTGATTTGTCCGAGAATAGGTTTGCCGGCAGTGCCGGAAGGTTCCCCGTTGTCGTTAAGCTGCCATACGTTGCGTTCAGGTCCGAGCATGTATGCCCAGCAGACATGGCGGGAATCATGATACTCGTTCTGATAATTCTTCACAATGCGGCGTGCAGTTTCCGCATCCTCCACTTTTTCTGCAAACGATATGAAGCGGCTCATCTTCTCGCGGAACTGAGCCTCCCCTCTCCTGGATATAGTATAATAAGTGTCGCCCATCGGCAATCAAAAAATGTTATGTAAAAACGGAAGGTGTGTATAATCTATATTTATGACACACCTTCCTTCCATTCTATTTAACGTGGCAGACTCATCCGAAATAATTGTTGAGTCCGTCATTGATTTTCGGGTAAAGCAGCATCCCGTTTGCCACATTCTCAGCCACATCTATCCCTTTCTCCTCTTTAACGATATGGAGCGCCCAAATCAAGGCATTCGAAGGGCCGTTGCCAAGAACGAATTTCCCATCGACCACAACAGGGTCGGAAACGACCTTCGCCCCTTTTATTTCATTCTCAAACCCGGGATAGCACGTGGCTGTATGCCCTTCAAGCAAACCAAGACGCCCGAGAACGACAGCCGGGGCGGCACAAATGGCGGCAATCCGGCCTTTGTCTGAGGCTGCCTGGCGTCGGAGGAGTCCCTGCAAAGGAGCACATTCATAGAGATTCACGGCACCCGGCATCCCTCCGGGGAGAATAAGCCATTTAGGTGATGAAAAAAGAGTGTTGTCAAAAATCAAATCTGCGGTTACAGTTACGCCATGGGCGCCCGTGACCTGAAGCGCGGAGGTGATGGAAACTGTCTTCACGTCGATGCCCGCCCTCCTGAGGACATCTACCGCCGTCAAGGCCTCTATTTCCTCGAAACCTTCGGCAAGAAATAAAAATGATTCACTCATGGATAGTAAGTTTAATAATAAATTCCTCAAAAGTAGTGAATTTTATCCGTTTTAGCTAACTTTGCCGATAATTTTTCAATTTAATTGAATCTTTTTATCCCCATCATGCATTCATCAAAACTTAAATTAGTTTTTTTAACACTGACAGCATTAATATTGCCCGCATTTTGTTTTCAAGCATGCGACACCGGATCCTATGTCAGGGAAGACGGTATGGTCTGGAACACCACCTACCATATCACTTTCAAAGGAGACCCTATGCTAAGGGATTCGGTGCTCGTGGTTCTGAATGAAGTTGGGAAAAGTCTCAACGTTTTCGATTCCTCCTCTCTCGTGAGCCGCGTGAATTCGGCTGATTCCGTGAAAGTGGATTCACGTTTCATAAAAGTATATAATGTCTCGAAACTTGTCAACGGCGCAAGCGGAGGGATGTTCGACCCAACACTTTCCCCCCTCATCACTGCCTGGGGATTCGGCCCGGGGCATAAACTCACAGCCGACACCCTTGCAATCGACAGCATCCTTGATTTCGTAGGTATCAATAAGACAAGGCTATCTGGCGACATCCTTATAAAAGACGATGTCCGGACCCAGTTCAACTTCTCGGCGGTAGCCAAAGGCTACGGATGTGATGAAGTGGCAGCAATGTTAAGAAGGAACGGTGTAAACGATTATCTCGTGGAAATCGGCGGCGAGATTGCCGTTGCCGGGAGTAATCCGCGCGGGGGCGACTGGAGCATTTCAATCGACCGTCCCCTGCAGACTGATTCTACGGTGAACCACGACGCCTGCGGGGTGATTGAAATCACGGATGCCGGTGTAGCCACCTCCGGCAACTATCGTAATTTCAAAAAAGAGGGCGGAAAAACTTTCGGACACACCATATCCCCCGTGACGGGGCGTCCTGTAGCCACAGACGTAATCAGTGCCACTGTAATTGCCCCGACGGCAATGGAAGCCGACGCTGCAGCAACCGCATGCATGGCATCAGGCAGCGCGAAGTCAAAAGCCATGCTCGGACAACTGCGTTTTGAAGGGATGCTCATCCTTTCCGATTCAACCACATGGATGACCTCCGGTTTCAAGAAGATGCTGAAGGGGAATTGAGGGTTTGTCGGCCTTGGTTTTTGGTTGAGGGGTGCCGCAGGGACGGCGAATCCTGAGCGACGTCAGCGGAGGAGCTTGGGCGCTTGGAAATAGAGCCCGAAGTTGATGCCGAAATTCCAGTTGCGGGAGGGCGACGACAGATAATTGACATATACGGAAAGACTCGCAAACGGGAAATTATATACACCGGCAATCTCTCCTATAAACTGGGGCTTGCGCATCCATCCGTCGAATTTCGCCATACCGTCAGGCCCCTCGGCGACGTGGCGTATCGGGCAGTAAGCGAAAAAGTCGCCCCTCAACTGGGCTTTGCCGAAGGGAGTCCACACCGGATTGATACCTATGGCTCCGTAATTGTCGCTCCTGAAAGCCACATTGAAATAATTGCGCGTAGAGGGAGTGGGGGCAAATGCCGCCGCATGAATCATGGCGGCCGTATAATTCTGATACATATCCTGCAGCGTAACCAGTCCGTTAACGTATGCACCGAGTTTGAATTTATGGTGCAGCTCGAAATAGTGCCGCCAAAGCAATTCTGCCGATGCCGCCAGATGATTCTTCCACCCTGTGGCTTCCATGCGGTTATCACCGGGGGTGAACCTGTTTTGCTCATGACATAAAAGCACGTTGAGTCTCCACTCTTTCCCTTCCGAAGGATACATGGCGTCGTTAAGCGTGTTAAGCTCAAAACCGGTCTTGAAAGCGGCTATGCGATAACGGCTCTTATCCTTACCTGCCGAAGCGAAGTCGCCGTTGTTGTAAGGGAAATAGTCGTCACGTTCCCAACCGTATGCCAAACTGGCATAACCCTTTGCCATCCTTCCTATCGCAAAGCAATAGTTCGCACGGAAAAAGCCCTGTATGTCGTTTATGAAAGACGGCGTGGAGCTTTGATAGAACAACAGTTCGGAATCATAGAACTTCTGGCGGCTGACTACCGCCTCAAGCTGCATATAAGACGGCAACGAGGAACGCAAAGCGAACTTGGCACTCAGTTTTCCGGCATAATAAGACTGTCCTATCCATGCCCCGAGGTCAACGTCAAGACTGTTGAAACTCAATGTGTGATAACCGAGCGTGAGATAGAGCATACTGTTGGTGGACGACGATATCCATCCCCCTACCCCGACAGTGTAGGGATTCTTTACCGTGGCTTCAAGAAGGAGCGTATTTTTGCCGTCTTTGCCGAATTCCGCCTGTGGCAAGAGGTCGGAAAGCTTGCCGTCGGTCACCGCCCTGTAATAGGCATCCTGCACTTTTTCCATAGTGATGTCGGGTGTTTCCCTCTTATTGCCTGCAAAAAGATATTCAAGGAATCTCGACTGACGCGGAGTGGCACCCGTGACAACCACCGAATCAAACGTAATGACCGGAGTCTTCTCGGCGAACGCCCTTCTCCTCGCGGAAAGAGTCTCCGGATTTTCGCGTGCCGACACCCTCTTCTTGATCGAATCGACCATCGACAATCCTGTCTTATAGCCTATCGAATAAATCTCTTTGGCCTGATTGAAGTCAAGCACTCCGAAGTCAAGCACCGGCACTTGGATTTTAATCCCCTTTTCCGGAGGTACGGAATAATTGTTATCCTGGATAATCATATCTTCAAGCTGGCTATACACGTCGTTTTTTATAGGCTTCGTGTCGGGCGAAGACACCGACACACCTATTATAAAGTCGGGATTGAAATCTTTCTCCATGACATCTACCGGAAAATTGTCATAGATGCCTCCGTCATACACGAGAACCCCGTCCATCTCTATCGGTTTGAAGACAAGCGGGAAACTCATCGAAGCCCTTACGGCATCGCCAAGAGAACCCTTGGAACATACTATCTTGTGTTTATGATAGACATCGCTTGTGACGCACCGGAAAGGCACGAACAAGTTGTTGAAGTTTTCACCGCATTGCTCGCTATAGGGGGAATATAGTTTCAGAAACTCAAGGTTCATCGGAATCGGATTGATAAGCGAAGACGGGATTATCTGCGACACGATATTGGTGGTGTCTTTAAAGTTTATGTTTAACGACAACCATTTGGGCGACGGGGGCGGCGTAGTGAAATAATATTCCAGTTTCTTATCGATCGTGCCCGTGCTCCAATAGCCGAACGACTTCGATGTGAACATGTCCATCATCCTGTCGGGCGACCATCCGCAACTGTAAAGGCTCCCCACAATCGCGCCCATCGACGTTCCCGCCACATAATCCACAGGAATACCGTTCTCTTCCAAAGCCTTGATCACGCCGACGTGGGCGATTCCCTTGGCGCCTCCGCCGCTCAACACGAGCCCGACGGTCTCGGCATGAAGCATGCTGAAAAACGAAAACATAAGGCACAACGAAAGAGAGAGTATTCCGGAAGACGGTTTGGGCAACATGGTCTGCAAATGTTTAGTGGATTGTGTGGAAAAAAATAATAGCAAACATTTTCCTGAAAAGGAAAGTGTTTACTATTATAATGTCAATCCGGCGTTTTGGTTTAAACGCCCGTCATTTAGAAGCCGACGATGGAGTCCCGGAAATATATGAATCCTTAAAACCAAGGAAATAAAGCACTCCGTCAATTCCGATTGTGGAGATGCTCTGGCTTGCCTCCGCCTTTACTTTGGGCTTGGCATGGAACGCTATTCCAAGACCGGCCTCGGAAAGCATCGGGAGGTCGTTAGCCCCGTCGCCCACTGCAATCGTCTGGGCTATATTGATGTTTTCCACCTGCGCGAGCAGCCTCAGCAGTTCTTTCTTGCGACGTCCGTCAACGATATCGCCTACGTAGCGTCCGGTAAGTTTTCCGTCAGGTCCCACCTCAAGTTCGTTGGCATACACATAATCGAAATTATACTTCTGCTTGAGATAATTCCCGAAATACGTGAAACCGCCTGAAAGTATGGCCGTCTTGTATCCGCTGCGTTTGAGCACTTCCATAAGACGGTCAACCCCCTCGGTGATGGGAAGGTTTTCGGCAATCTCCTTCATCACGCTCACGTCGAGACCTTTCAGCAGAGCCACCCTGCGGGTGAAACTTTCCTGGAAATCTATTTCGCCCCTCATGGCGGATTCGGTGATTGCCCTCACCTGCTCCCCTACTCCGGCACGGTCGGCAAGCTCGTCGATTACCTCCGTGCGTATCAAGGTAGAGTCCATATCGAAACATATAAGCCTGCGGCAACGCCTGTAGATGGTATCTTCCTGAAGCGATATGTCGAAATTCAGCTTTTGGGAGAGGTGCATGAAGTCGCCCTGCATCTTCAAGAGGTCGGAGGGGGTTCCTCTGACGGAAAACTCGATACAAGCCTTTGTGGCGGGCTGCTCCTCCTCGTTGAGAGGCATTCGCCCCGTGAGGCGGGAAATGGCATCGATATTAAGGCCCTGCCCGCTTATTATGCGCGTGGTTTCGGCTATCTGGCTGGCGGTTATCTTTCTTCCGAGTATGGTGATGATATAGCGGTTCTTACCCTGCATCCCCACCCACTTTTCATATTCCTCTTCGGTGACGATATTAAATTCCACCTGCACCTTGAGGTCGCTCGTCTTGAACAGCAACTCTTTCAGGATTTCGCCGCTTCTGCGGCTGTCGGTCTTGAAAAGGATTCCCAGCGAAAGGGTATGATGTATGTCAGCCTGCCCGATGTCGAGTATGGCAGCGTCATAACGGGCAAGAATTTCGGTCAATGCGGACGTTACCCCGCATTGGTCAGTACCCGATATTTTTATCAGAATAAGTTCCCTCTCCCCCTCGCTTATGACGGGGGAAGAGGGATTATTGGTTGTGTCAGTCATTATGAAACCGTAATGATTATTTCGCAGATTCCTGGTCTTGCGCGTCAAGAAGAGCGATTTTCTCGCGGATTTGCGCTATGTCTTCCTTTATCTTCTCGATTTTACGCTCAAATTCCTTCGCCATCGAGTTGCCTGTGCTGAATTTGAAGAAGCCAAGATTGTTTTCTATGGTCTTTATCTCAGCCTGGCGCGACTCTATGGCCCTGACAAGGCGGTCGCGCTCACGTCCGAGCTGCTTTTCATCGCCTTCCATTTTCTTCACTTCGCCCTCGAAACGCTTCATTCTCTGGCGAGACTCACGCATATCGAAAGCACCGAAAAGGCGGTTAAGCTCCTCGCGATATTCCGTGTTGATGGCATCTTTATGCTTGAACGGCACGAAACCAATCTCTTGCCACTGGTTCTGCAATTCCCTGATTTTACCGATCACCTCCTTGCGTTCGGCATCCGCCGGGATTGCCTTAAGCTGAGCCACAATCGCCTGCTTCGCCTTCAGATTTTCCATTTCCACGCTTCTCTGGGCTCCGAAATGTTTCTTCCTTGCGGCATGGAACGCATCTACGGCTGCACAGAAACGTTTCCAGACTTCGTCGCCCTGCTTACGACGTACCACGCCCACTGTCTTCCACTCTTTCTGAAGGGCCTGGAGCTGCTCGAAAGCACCTTTCTCCTCGGCTTTAGCGAGCAATGCCTCCGCCTTTTCGCAGAGAGCCTCTTTTTTGGAGAGATTCTCCTTGAATTCATCCTTGGTCTTTTTGAAGTATTCAGCCTTGGCATTGAAGAATTCGTCGCATGCCTTGCGGAAACGGGCGAACAAAACGCTGTTTGACTTGCGCGGGGCAAAACCGATTTCCTTATATTCTTTCTGAATCTCGATTATTTCCTTGGTCTTCTGGTCCCAGTCGGCAAAAGTCTTCAATCCGGAGAGGTCAACAGCCTCCATTTTTTCACAAAGGAGCGTTTTCTTGTTCTCGTTTTCAGTTTCCTCGGCTTTCCTCGACTGGAAGAAATCCTGATGGCGCTTGTTGATGAGGGTGGAAGCGTCTTTAAACTCGTTCCATATTTCCTCTCTGATTTCCTTTGCGACAGGGCCAATCTCCCGCCATTGCACATGAAGATCCTGCAGCTTTTTGAAAGCATCCACAGGGTCGTCGAGAACGGTGAGTTCTTTTGCCTTCTCTACAAGTTTCTGTTTGATTTCAAGATTTTTCTTGAAATCGAGGTCACGAAGTTCCTTGTTCATTTTCAGGCGGTCGTAGAATTGCTCCACAGCGGCCTGATAAGACTTCCAAAGCTCATTGTCGGAACCGGCAGGCACCTCGCCGACGGTTTTGAAATCCTGCTGGAGTTGCTGGAATTCAGGAAAATGAAGATTGATATTGTCAATATCCTCCACAATCTCCTTGAATCTGGAAATTATCCTGTTTTTTTCTTCGAGATTCTTTCTACGTTCCTGCTCCCTGGCCTCGAGATAAGCGGCGCGTTTTTCACGGAATTCCGCAAGAAGGCCCTTCATCTCCGTCTCGGTCTCGTCTGGCGTGGCAGAAAACTGGTCGGGGGAGTTGCCGGCTTCCACAAACGAAGCAAGCTCGTTCATGGCATCGCGGTTCACCAACGTATAATATGCCTGCTTGATGGCAGCCACTTCCTTATGGGCTTCCATATTTCCCGATGCGATTATCCCCTTCAAGGCTTCCACCATCTCCGGTTTCGACAAGGAATGATAGTTCTTTAACTCCGGGGCTTCGGCAGACTCTTCCGAAGCCTCAACATTGTCTGCCGCCTCGGCGATATCCATTGCCGGAGACGAATCAAGGACGCACTCGCCTTCATTCCCCTCTTTCACCACCTCGTCAGCCACTTCCGCCAAATCAAGTGACGGCGAAGTTTCCTCGGCACAGGTGTTGCCACATTCTGCATTTTCAACGGTAGAAGACGCATCGGTTGTCACGGCGGCGGCATCAGCCGCTACCTCGCTGTTCAGGTCGTCATTTATAGGCGACTGCTTATCAAGCTCATTCATGCTGATAGTAGTTTTAGGGGCGGAGGCCATCTCATTTCTCAAACGAGGCCGCCTCTGCCCGTCGTGATTGCGTAATTTAGCGTCAAAATTAAGAAATATATCTCAATTTAACAATTTTTTCGCTTTTTTCTATTTATCTTTACTTTATTCCACACGTAGAAGGAGCCTTTGACGGCTGTTGTCGGCTCATACGGCGAATCATTTCTTTATTACTTTGGCAGAAATAATACGGATATCCTCCTTCGGACGGTCAGCCTCGTCGGTTGCCACTTTCTGGATTTTTTCAACCACATCCATCCCTTTCAAGACTTCGCCGAATACGGTGTATTGCCCGTCGAGATGAGGGGTGCCACCCTTTTCAACATAATCTTTCTTTATCTGTTCCGGGAGGTCAACGGGTTTGACTTTTTCCTCGGTCTCCTTTATCAGCTGCAACCTGAGGGCTTCCAGTCCGTCCCTGTCGTCTGCTTTCTGCATGGCCTGTATCGAATCGCGGTGCTGCATGGCAAGTTGTTGGAAAACCTGCTCCATCTGCTGGTTTTTCCTTTTGAGGTCCATCGCCTCCACCTGGCGTTCGGTCATTGTGCGGCCCGTCACGATATAGAACTGCGAACCCGACGAACGGCGTTCGGGATTATAGACGTCGCCCGTCCGGGCGGCGGCAAGCGCCCCGTATTTGTGATAATGTGCCGGATACTC
>CABRKI010000072.1 GCA_902471455.1 uncultured Porphyromonadaceae bacterium
CGCGACCCCGACCTTGGCAAGGTCGTGCTCTACCAACTGAGCTATTTTCGCAGTTGAGGATCTTTATCCAATCAATCATTATTTCAAAGACCTTGGAGCGAAAAACGGGACTCGAACCCGCGACCCCGACCTTGGCAAGGTCGTGCTCTACCAACTGAGCTATTTTCGCAGTTTTTGCTTGGCTTTTCAGCCCCGGGAAGCTCTCTCGTTTCCCTTTTTGCGTTGCAAAGTTACGACGTTTTTTTCATCCGTGCAAATATTTCTCAAAAAAAATTTAACATTTTTCATAACATTATCAACAAACTATTGATTTACAGATTCATAATCTTGATATTATTTTATCATTGTTTTCTCTTACAATTGATAAATCATATCCGATTTCTTCAAAAACTATTTTTTTAGTCATAAAACTAATTTATTAGTTGCATAACTAAAGTATTAGTTTTATCTTTGCACCGTAATAAAATAATATTCCACTATATGAACCGACAAAAGACCCTTTCCGCTAAAGAGGAAGAGATAATGACATGTTTTTGGGAACGCGGTGCCCTGTTCGTCAGGGAAGTTGTCGATATGCTCCCCGACCCCAAGCCTCATTTCAACACAGTCGCCACTTTCGTGCGCGGACTGGAATCGAAAGGATGGCTATCGCACGAACAATTAGGCAACTCTTTCCGCTATTCCCCGCTCGTTTCGCTCCAGGAATACAGAAGCTCCTCACTATCCAAACTCGTTGACCGCCTATTCGGCCGCAACTACCTCAGCTTCGTGTCGTCGCTCGTCAAAGATGAAAAAATCTCCACCGACGAACTCAAAGAACTTATCGACAAAATCGAAAACCATAATAAGGAGTAGCCATGGGAGCCTTCACCGTATATGCCATCGAAGTGGCTGTGATAATGTCGGTCTTGTACCTCGGTTATAAATGGATGCTTTCCACTTCCACTTTCCACGGATTCAAAAGGGTTGTCCTTATCTTCATCTATGCCGTGTCGTTCATTCTCCCGCTCGCAATGCCGTTTGTAAGATTCGCCACGGAGGAAGCAAGCGTCTCTGTCGGGCTTCCCGTTGCCGTGGCGATACCCGACGACATCGACCCGGCCCCCATGACGGAACGCCACATCATAAAATGGGGACTCCTGGCGGAAGCCGTGTATGCCATGGGCATTTGCGTGGCGTTCGCGATTTCACTGATTTCGGTGATAAAAATGGCGCGGCTGTTATATACGGGTCGCCGCATGGAAGAATACGATGACGTTGTGGGGTCACCTGTTGCTCCCGGTCCCTTCAGTTGGGGCAACGTGATAATGATTCGCCCATGCGACATCGATGAAAAACTCCCCACAGTCGTGGCTCATGAAAGAGCCCACCTCTCCCACTACCATTGGCTCGACCTCATCATGAGCCACATTGTGATAGCATTCCAATGGTTCAGTCCTGCCGCCTATCTAATGATGAGGGAAATGCGGATTGTCCACGAATATGAAGTGGATGAAGAGATTTCCCGCCATGACCCATATTCTTACCAGATGATGTTAATAAAAAAAGCTGCCGGCTCCAGTTTCCCGACCTTTGCCGACAGTCTGAATAGTCAACTTAAATTAAGAATAACTATGATGTTATCAAAGAAAAGCAACGGGAGCCGACGCTTTGCCGCGCTCGCTCTCATTCCGATGGCGGCGATAGCCGTGGTCGGACTCGGTCAACCTGCCGTAGCGTCGGTGCTATCCAAAATCGCTGAAAACGACGCAGATCCCACAAACCCGATGGAGTTCGCCTTGAAGCCGGAGGTTTCGGAAAGCGAAATTAGTAAATCCTATCCGGATTTGCAAGAGTTGGAATCAAACGACGAATCCACGAAGCCAACATTTTCGCCTGATGCTTCCGTCGAAGCTATAGGAAACGCATCTGCATTCTCTGAAAACGTCAACGCTCCCGACGAAGACAAAGAGGAAGTCTATGTCGCAACGGAAAAACTTCCGGAATTCCCCGGGGGCCCGAAGGCTCTCAATCAGTTTCTTATCCAAAACATAAAGATTCCTAAAGATTTCGTTGGGAAGACGAGGGTAATTGTCCGTTTTCAAATAACAAAAGACGGGAATCTGAAAGATTTCAAAATCCTCAAATCCGGCGGAAAGGAATGCGATGAAGAAGCTATCCGCGTGCTCAAACTCTCCCCGAAATGGATTCCGGCAACGAATAATGACAAACCGGTAAACAGCATCTTCAACCTCCCCATCACCTTCACCGCAACTGACGAAAACGGAAATATCCCGGAAGGCAAGAAGGAAGAACTTAAAAACTGGATTAAGGACCAAAAAGATAAGTTTAATCAATCTTCGAAAGAGAGTACAACCGAAAATCCCGGCGATGAGATTTATGTAGCCGTTGATAAAATGCCTGAATTTCCGGGAGGTCATGCTACCCTTTTAAAATTTTTAGCCGACAAAATAGAAATGCCGAAAGGTTTTAAAGGAAGAGAGAGGGTAATCATTCGGTTTGCTGTCCGTAAAGACGGAAGCCTTTCCGATTTCAAAATCCTCAAATCCGGCGGAAAGGAATGCGACGAAGAAGCTCTGAAGGTATTGAAGTTGTCGCCGAAATGGATACCGGCAGAAATAAATGGCAAAACGGTAAATTGTTATTTCAACCTGCCGGTAACTTTCAGCTTTATCGATGAAAAAGACGGCAAAGAGAATGCCTCCAAATAAACTAATCAAGGAAATCATTAATTGATCAAGTGAATCCCGTCAAGATTGTCTTATCAAGCATGATTCAAGTCTTGATTGTGGTGCGCACGAAGTAAGCACAATCACCATTATAATTTAGAGAGAAAAACCGGGGAGCCATCGCGACGACGGCTCCCCGGTCATTTTTCTATCGGATTTATGCGGACAACGGAATCATATATTCCCGAGATGGATATTCAATATCAAACGCTGGTAGAACATAAAATTCCCTTTCGCAACATTGAAATTCAACTGCGCCTCAAGATCCATGAATTTATTCTTCAAAACACGGGCATACACGTCCGTGCGATTGTAAAAACTCGACTGATAATACGATTCCCCCTGATAGAGCAACGTGCCGAACTGTCCGTAGAGCGGGAAGAGCTTGCCTCCGGCATAAAGGGAATTTTTCAGGCCGAGGAATTTCCATTCGAATGTAGCATCGAGCCAAAACCCGCCGGGGGTTTTCCACCCGTCGTATTCACGGTATCGTTCCACCGTCACCAACGCCCCTGCTTTCACCGTGAGGCTGTCGAGCACGGTCTTTCGGCTCAAATCGATTCCTATATAAGGGTTCACCAGGAAATTATCGACTATACTCTGACTCTCGTCGGCATGACGCGTTTTTGCGAAATGATTCATCATCACGTGTCCGCCAAGCAGAAGAGACTTGGCTTTCGGACGCCATTCTCCGTGAAACACCACGTTAAACGCTTCCCTTCGTGTCTCTGTCTGCATCGCCCTCCAGTCAATATAAGCGTCGAAAAAGCCGTTACTCTCCTCATATTGCACCAATGCCCCTCTGATGTTTCTCTGAAAATATGCAAGGGAATCACACCATAAAAACCCGGGCAACGGTTCGCGAAGCTGCGTGCGTGGGAACATACCCATCGAGAATTTCCATCGTTCCGACTCATGCCTGTAATAAAGGGTAGGCATAATCTTTCCGTCTTTCACCCCATTTTCGAGAGGCTGGTTCCATACCGCCCCTCCCGCAATCCTGTCGCGAGGCGTAAAGCGCAACCCTATTTCCGGTGCAAGCGTCGTAAAGAAAAAAGTTTTGTCTTCATACATCTTGTCGTCTCCCTCGCGGTTGTCAAACACTGAACCGAAATCAATGCTCCATGTAGGCTCCAAAGCCACGCTTAAAAAAGGGAACGAAAGCAATAACGCTGCCATCGCCAAAAATCTTCGCAAAAATCGAAACATAAGTATATCAGATTGTTAGTTATTCAATTATATTATTCGTTCTACAAAATTACAAAAAAGCGACCGAAAAATTTGCACGGTTGAAAAAAAGATTGTAATTTTGCATCGCAATTCGGGAAACGAACCTCCTGAAAAGCAACCCTCGCGGAATTTCCCGCAATAATGTCCAGGTGGCGGAATTGGTAGACGCGCTACTTTGAGGGGGTAGTGGCCGTTTGGCTGTGTGAGTTCGAGTCTCATCTTGGACACTGAAAAAGCAGAAGCTATAGCTTCTGCTTTTTTCATTTGCCATCTCTTCAACTGCATCCGTTTGTCACCGTCACGCGACTCAGGGCCGGCGATTCGCGACATACGTTGATATGCACAGGTATCCGTTCCTTCATTTCAGGCACATGGCTGATAAGCCCTACCCTGCGCCCACCTATCTGGTGAAGCCGCTCAAGGGTGTCCATCACGTTGCCAAGATATTCGGCCGACAACGTGCCGAATCCTTCGTCGATAAACAGTACGTCGGCACCCATTCCTCCCGACCTCAGGTTGGCGAGCGCCAAGGCAAGCGCAAGCGACGCCATGAAACTCTCCCCGCCGGAAAGTATGGACGCAGGCTGAGGGTCGCTTGGTTTGTAACTGTCTTTGACAAGGATGGCAAGCGTGCCGGGATTGCATGTCAGCGTATATCGGTCGGTGAAATTGGCCATATACACGTTGGCATTCTCAAGGAGCGATCGCAATATGAAACTCTGTGCCACCGCTCGGAATTTCACCCCGCGCTGGTCGCCGAGTTTGTTGTAAAGGCCTTCCCATCTATCCAATTCTTCGCGTGCCGCCTCAAGCCGTTTCATCTTTCCGGAATACTCTTCACGCATCAGGGCATCGTTGCGGAGCACTTCAGCCAACCGCCCGGCCTCCATGTCGGTCTCCTTTATCCTGACATCGATTTCCTCAAGCCGTTTTTTCAGTGTTTCCGCCGATTCGTCTTCTTCAAAATCCGGACGCGACTCCCCATGCTCCTCCAGTTGGTCCGACAGGGTAGCCATCCTCGATGCAAGCTCTTTCAACGATTCAAGCGACTTGCCGATTCTTTCCCCTTTCAGAGTCATCTCCTGCCCGTCGAGCGAGGCAAGTTCGGAAAGTTTCTCCATATCCACATCAGGCACAGATTCTATAAATGCTTCCAGATTCCCTTTCAGCTCGACGAGACGCCGTTTGTCGCTTTTTATGTCACCCTTATGCACCTCAAGGGCGGAAAAAGCTTTCGCCACATTTTCCTTCAATTTTATATATGAGTCGCTAAGTTTTTTCCCCGATTTCTGAACGCTGCGATACTCTTTCAGGGTTTCGTTTCCCTGCTCTTGCAACGACCTCACTTCTTCCATCTCTTTTGCGAGTTCTCCCTTCCTTTTGCGGCATTCTTCCGTCATCGCCTCGCCTGTCTCCATCTCGATTCCCGTTTCCTTTTTTAATCGGACAATATTTCCTGTGGCATCTGAAATTTTGACATTCCATTTATCGAGGTCCTTGCCAAGACGCGATATGCCGTCTGCGCAATCCTTTATTTTCCGTTGATAGGTTTTCTGTTCCGTCCGAAGGGTGACGATTCGGTCGTCGGCTTTCTTCTTCCCTTCCCGGAGAGGGAGCAACATCGACTCGAAAGCCTCTTCGCTCAGTTCTTTTTCTATGACACTTCCGCACACCGGGCATTTATCCCCCCTTTTCAATTCGTTTCTTATGCTCTTCACGGTGTCGCTTACCGAAATCTCGCCATGATGCAAAGCGTCGGCAAACCGCTCGCGTTCCTCTTCCGCCGCCGCAAGCGGGGCCTCAAGGTTTTTCTCTTGCGTTAAAGCTTCATCACGTCCTTTCTCAAGGTCGGCGATATCCCTTTTAAACACAACCGATGTTTCTTCAGCCTCCTTCAGTTTCCCAAATTCGTTTATTAATTCCGTCAGCGTCTTGTCGGCCTTCCACGCCTTGTCATATCTCATCCCAAGTTCTTCAAGATTATAACCGTCAAGTTTCTGTTGCACCTCTGCAAGACACTTTCGGTTATCTTCCACCCTCCGGCATACCTCTTTTTCTTTCTCCACGGATTCTCCGTAAAGTCTCTCCAACTCGGGAAGCAATGATTCTTTTTTCTTCAGATTTCCCGTCAGGGCGTTTTGCTCGGAAAGCAGGCGACGCCCTTCTGCCGAAATTTCATAAAGCTCCACTTCCTGCCGCTCCTTAACGAAAGCTTCCGAATCTATCACTTTCTTTAAGGCTGAATGCTCTTCCTCGGCTTTGTTCAGCCTATCGTTGAGCGTACCCCAGGTGGACAACCAGACCGACTTCCCGAGGGTTTCCTTTCGTTCCGACACTAAAGCCAACGACAAACTTCGCACCTCTTCCTGTTTCGCTTTGCAGGAAGCTATCTCTTCCTCGCCCATCAGACGCACGTTTTCAACTTCCCTCTTCAGTTCAAGCCATGCGTTTTTCCTCACGTTATACTTCTCGGCTATCTTGATTCCGATTTGCGAATACACCTCCGTGCCGGTAAGCTTCTCGAGTATTTCCGATTTCTCCTCTTTCCGGCTTTTAAGGAACTTGGTGAATTCCCCTTGGGCAAGCATTACCGTCCTGCAAAACTGCTCGTATTGCAGCCCCGTGACTTCCTCCACCTTTGCATCGATTTCAGCTATCCTATGGTCGGCGAAACTGTTATCGACAGCTCTCAGCCCCCGTTTAGGCCTTTGCAGACGTTTCTCCGGTTTGTCATGGTTGCGGTGTATCTCCCATACGGCTTCATAATCCTTGCCGTCGTTGCCGGTAAACAACAGTCGGCAAAACCCTTCGCCCGTACCTCGGCGGAGCAACTGAGAATTGTCGTTGGTGTAATATCTGTTACGGGCTTCTGCGTCAGAAAGTTCAAGTTCTTCTTTCGAAGCGGATGTCATCCTCGGCGTGTCGCCGTAAAGCGCAAGACAGATGGTGTCAAGTATCGTGCTCTTACCCGACCCCGTCTCTCCGCAAATAAGAAAAACGGGGGCGTTCCCGAGTATATCGCCCCGGAAATCTATCTCTGCGTCTGATATTGAAGCTATGTTATGGATATAAAGTGTCTTGAGCTGCATATTTCTTTCACTTTGATTCTTGAAACTATCGGTTTGTATCTCACGCCTGCGATGAAATCCGCATTTCCTCCTCTATCTCGGAAATCATTCTCAGATACTCCTCTCCGGTCTCTTCTGAAAGCCCGATTGACTTGAAATAACGACTTGCGATATCTCTCGGCGACGATTCCATAAATTCGGCGGCGGTTATGCCCGAAATAGCATTTTCCGAGCAATGTTCCGTTATTTTCTCGTATCTTATGTTGCAATAGCGACATCGCTTCCCTTTGGCTTTTTCTGCCGCCATCTCGGCGCATCCGTATGGGAGGTCGTCTTCTTGCCTGACGTTAAGGCGTATGTAAGAATCGTCATAATCCGGCAACTTTCCAAGCATCTTCAAAGCCTTCTTGAAATCGACGGCAATCTCCGGAAATGTTTTAAGCCTACGTTTGGGCGCGATTTCCACTTTTCGAACTTCGGCAGGAACCCCCTTCCCGATTATAACCACATTCACAGAATGCTGATAAGCCTCATCGAAGCTCACCGCCACCGGACTTCCGGAATAATATGCCTTTCCGGCGATTATGGCCTGCGCTTTGTGGATATGTCCGAGCGCAATATAGTCGAAACTATCTCCAAGCACCCGGGAATCCATGCAATCCATTCCTCCGATTGAAGCGTCGCGATGCCCTTCCCTGTCGCATCCCGCCACTGCAAGATGAGCCATGAGCACTGCGGGCATACCTTCACGGTTCATCTCGCCGACCTTCTTCTCCACCCCTTTGAAGAAACTGCGTTCCGCCGGTTCGTCATCAGAAATGCGGGGCATAAAAGTCCTGTTGACAAATGGCACCGCCGCTATGATGCCCTTGTCTTTTACCCTTATCACATTATCGGAGAAATCATACTCCCCGTCTTCCCTTTTCACCCCTCCGACCACATGGATACCGCCCGCAAGCCAAAGATTGCGGTCAACGTCAATGCGCGACGCGCTGTCATGATTCCCTGCCGTAACTATTATCTCCATTTCGGGTGCCGCACGGTGCAACCGCAAAAGGTTGTCTTTAAACATCTTCGCAACTGCCGCCGACGGCGACGACACATCGAATATATCCCCGCTGACAAGCATGGCGTCGGGAAGCTCCTCAACTACAATCGCTTCAAGCTTATCGAAAAAATCAAGAAACTCATCCGTGCGGTCGTAGCCGTAAAGCTGATGCCCGAGATGCCAGTCAGAGGTGTGAATGATTTTCATTTAATTAGGTTTTAAGATGAATTGTGTTTGCAAAATAACAAAAAAACAACATCAAATCCAAACCTTTCACCCAAAACCCGACAATCCCAAACCAACCACAGATATCCGGCAACCAAAACCCAAAACCGCCATTGTTTGTTATATCTTCAAAGCTGACTTATATTCCATGTTGCTATGAAAAATACCACCCATGATATTCAAGATCGCGAACAACGTGCCGACTATCTCTTCAAGAAAGGAGGGATATACTCCATTTTGCACGTCATGATATTGCTTCTTTCAATCTTTCTTGTGGTATGCATTTCAATCGATACGTTCCACAACGAAGCATTTTATGAAGTGCCGCAATTCATGCAAGTCCAACTTTGGATATGCGTGGTGTTTCTCACCGACTTCTTTATCGAGTTTTTCATTGCGCCCGACAAAAAGCATTATCTCTCCACCCACTTCATCTTCTTCCTCGTTTCCATCCCCTATAACTCGATAATTAGCCACTATGGATGGAGCTTCGATCCAACCATCACCTATCTTATACGCTATATCCCCCTTATTCGGGGCGGCTACGCTATGGCTATCGTGGTCAGCTGGTTCACCTACAATAAAGCCACGGGCTTATTCATTTCTTATTTGGTTACCCTTCTCTTCACCGTATATTTCTCCTCCTTGGCGTTCTTCCTGTTCGAACATGGCAAGAACCCTCTTGTCGTGGATTACACCGATGCTTTGTGGTGGGCTTCGATGGACGCCACGACGGTTGGCTCCAACATCGTTGCCGTCACGCCGGTAGGCAGGGTGCTTTCTGTGTTGCTTGCCGCCGTCGGTATGATGATGTTCCCGATTTTCACGGTCTATATCACCAATATCCTCACCAGGCACAATCAGATGGGTTATAATTTATCAGCCTCCGATTTCACCACCCCTCTCTCCGCCCAACCCTCTTCCCCTTCCGCCTCTCCCGCCTCGAATTCCTCCGCTTCCTCCCCTGCTCCCTCCTCAAATCCCTCCCCTCAATCCTGAAAAAGAGAAAAAAGAATCTTTTATCTCCCGCTCTCGATTGTAGCCCCTCTCGATTGTAGTCCCTCTCGATTGTAGCCCCTCTCGATTGTTACCGGTCTTGATTGTGGTGCGCACGAAGTAAGCACACCCCTCCTCCGCTTCAAATTTCGAAATCATAAATTCAAAATCATATTAGCAATGGCATTCGACAAAGTTTACATTTCCGACTCCATAAGGCATTTCCCTTCCACCGTATCGCGTGGTGTCGGCCAGGTGATGTTTCAAGACAACGGCTGGACAGGTCTCCTTTTTCTAATTGGTATTTTCGTAGGAGCATATCAGGAAGGGTTCCCTCTCGTGGCATGGGGTGCTCTTGTCGGAGTGATAGTTTCCACACTTACAGGCCACATTCTCCGGCTTCCCGACCAACACGGGGCGAATGGACTGTGGGGATTCAACGGCGTGCTTGTAGGCTGTGCATTCCCAACGTTTCTTGCCAACACCGTGTGGATGTGGATTGCCATGATCATTTGCTCCGCCATGACCACAGTGGCGCGTTCCGGCATGGATAATATACTCGACCGCTGGAAGATGTCGTCGTTCACCTTCCCGTTCGTATTCTGCACTTGGGTCTTCCTGCTTTCCGCCCGTCTCTTCCAGGGATTTCCCGCCGTGAATATGGGCACCCCTGAATTCGCCCACGGCCACGACGAGGTAATCTCATACGGCTTTCTGAATCTTCTGACATATTGGCTCAACGGGATTTCACAGGTTTTTCTGATAAAATCATGGATAACGGGGCTCCTGTTCCTCGCCGGACTCGCCCTCAGCAGTTGGCGCGCCGCCCTCTGGGCTGCCGTAGGCTCCGCAATAGGACTCATAGTGGCTCTCGTCTGGGACGGCCCCGGACAAGACGTAGCAAACGGGCTTTACGGTTTCTCCGCCGTCTTGACGGCAATCGCCCTTGGCGCCACATTCTGCAACTTCTCATGGCGCTCTGCCCTATGGGCTGTTTTCGGCACGATTGCCACCGTATTCATCCAGGCTGCCATGAACGCCTTTTTCGCCCCTATGGGACTTCCTACACTCACGGGTCCCTTCTGCGTAGGCACTTGGATATTCCTTTTCCCCGCCTACAAGTTCTTCCAGCCCGTTGCAAAAAAATAATCGGATATGGACTATACAATCAATAATGCCCCCCTCTCATGGCGCCACATCAGGATTGTGGCGGTGGCTTCGCTCGGTCAGCTTATTGGCACCGGGCTTGCCACCCTTGTCTCCGTGATTATCCCGCTCTATCAGATAATCGCGCATCCCGAGCTTTCCTCCTTCATGCAGGGCATTATAGGCGCGATGGACCTCATTGGAATCATGGTGGGTTCCGTGATTCTCGGACGACTGTCCGACGAATATGGCTATCTGCTGTTTTTCCGGCTGTGCCCCCTTCTGATTTGCGCGGCTTCCGTGATTGCGCTTCTCTTCCCTTCCATTCCCGTATTGATTGTTTGTCTTTTCCTAATGGGCTTTGGAATCGGGGGTGAATATAGTCTCGACTCCGACTACGTGTCGGAACTCATGCCCGATAAATGGAAATTCATTATGGTCGGAAGCACGAAAGCGGCTTCCGCACTCGGCAATATCGGCGTGGCCGCCGTCTGTTTTCTCATGGTGCGCGATTGGTCATCTCCTGCCAACTGGCCCCATCTTCTTTGGATCATGATTGCAATTTCCGCCCTAATGTTCGCTCTTAGAATACGCTTCTGGGAAAGCCCCAACTGGCTGCTCGAGAAAGGGAAAAAAGCTGAAGCCCGGAAAGCGCTTACCCATTTCCTGGGGAAAGGGATACTCCTTTCTCCGGAAAAAAAGCCCGACCAACCTGCCCCCGTTAAGATCTCATGGAGAGAATTTCTAAAAGAGAATTGGAAGAAAGTAATATTCACGGGTGTGCCATGGGCATGCGAGGGACTCGGGGTATATGGCATCGGCGTATTCCTCCCCATCCTTGTAATGGCACTCGGGATAGAACATGTCTCCCCCGGCGAATCATCTATAATGCACGTGGCGAACTCCGTAGAGATAACCCTATGGATTTCTTGCATCATACTTCCGGGCTTTATAATAGGATTGCTTCTCATCAACAAGATGGACGGTGCGAAAATACAATGGATGGGATTTTTTGCAAGTGCAGTTTCCCTGATTGTTCTCCTTTTCGCTTACCGTAACGGGCTTGGGAAATGGACTTCAATCGGTGCGTTCATGGCATTCGAACTGTTTCTTAACATCGGTCCACACCTTATGACTTATGTACTTCCCTCCAAGGTATATCCCGTGGAAGACCGCGGTCAAGGTGCCGGTGTCGCCGCCTCCATCGGCAAACTGGGAGCCGTGCTCGGCGTGTTTTTTATTCCCATGCTCCTCAAATGGGGAGGCACCACCCTTGTGCTTGCAGTCTCGATAGCCGTCATGATTCTCGGCGGCCTCGTCACAATCCTATTCAACCAACGCAATTAGCAATTTGAAATTTACAATTAGCAATTATGATTAGTAACTGTAATCTGGTATTATAATCCAAATGAGTATCTGAATGAATAATCAGAATTACTAATTACTAATCGCTCATTGCTAATTAAAAAAGCCGCTCTGCATTCGGAATCCAAATGCAGAGCGGCCTTATTTTCGTCGTTCGGGTGAGATTTATTTCACCTTGTCAACGATTGCCTTGAAAGCCTCAGGGTTGTTCATGGCGAGGTCGGCGAGAACCTTACGGTTGATCTCGATGCCTGCCTTGTGGATAAGACCCATGAGCTTGGAGTATGAAAGATCCTCCATGCGGGCTGCGGCGTTGATACGCTGGATCCAGAGGGCGCGGAAATTGCGCTTTTTCTGCTTGCGGTCGCGGTAGGCGTAGGTAAGGCCCTTCTCCCAGGTGTTCTTAGCTACTGTCCACACATTGCGACGGCTTCCATAGTAACCGCGGGTCAGTTTGAGTATTTTCTTTCTTTTAGCCCTTGAGGCTACATGATTGACTGATCTTGGCATTTTTTGTTCAGTTTTTGAATGTCAGCGGCCATTGGTTTAGCTCTTGCGGTGCTGCACATTCGGTTAATAAATGAATGATAAAAATGATTTGAAAGGTTTTAGCTTATGTCGTCCTCTTTTGCAAGATTACCCGACTGGAGCTTAACGAAGGTTGAGAAGGTCCTTCACTGCCTTCATGTTGGCTGAGTCAACGAGGCCGGTGTGGTCAAGGTTTCTCTTACGCTTCTTCGACTTCTTGGTCAGGATGTGGCTGTGATAAGCGTGTTTCCTCTTAATCTTCCCTGTGCCGGTGAGCGCAAAACGCTTCTTTGACGCGGCATTGGTTTTTACCTTTGGCATTTTGTAAAAATTTAGTTGTTTGAAATTTCACCTCGGCACTATGTGCCTACGGTCTCTGTCAATTTTTATTCCTGTCCCTCCGGAGATTCACTCCCTCGGGGTTCGGTTTCTTCCTGTTTCGGTGCAGCCTTCGCTTCGCCCCCCTTAGGTTCGCGGGGCTCCTTGGCTTCTTTCTTGGATGAAGACGCCTTTATAGGCGAAATCATGATAATCATTCTCTTCCCTTCAAGCACCGGCATCATCTCCACCTTGCCATACTCCTCAAGGTCGTTGGCGAAACGTAGGAGAAGCACTTCCCCCTGCTCCTTGAACAAGATGGAACGTCCGCGGAAAAATACGTATGCCTTAACTTTCGAACCTTCCTTCAGGAAGCCGATGGCATGTTTGAGCTTGAAGTTGTAGTCATGGTCATCGGTCTGCGGTCCGAATCTAATCTCCTTCACCACCACTTTGGCAGCTTTGGCCTTCTGCTCTTTCTGGCGTTTCTTCTGCTGATAGAGGAATTTCTGATAATCCAGAATTCTACACACCGGCGGCTCTGCATTCGGCGAAATCTCGATAAGGTCGAGCTCCAGCTTCTCTGCAATGCGGAGGGCTTTGTCAATAGGATAAATGCCCTGCTCCACATTGTCGCCAACCAGACGCACTTCGCGGGCGCGGATGTGCTCATTGATCACGTAAGGGTCCTTGCTGTTGCGGTCATTGCCGCGACGCCCGCGCTGGGCTTGCTGCGGCGCTCCCGTTCCTGCCGGACGCGGCGGACGCGGACCGACGGGGCGGCGAGGACCTGAAAATTGTGGTTTTTTCTCCATTCAGTTGTTGCTTGGCCTGTATAGGCAGCTAATATGATTTTTATGTTATTTTATCATTGAATCCACTTCTGCATTCAATTCGGCTGCAAAGTTAACGATTTTCATCGTACCTTTATCACCTTCGCCCTGTTTTCTTACAGAAACTTCATCATTTTCCGCCTCTTTTTCACCTACGATGAGCAAATAAGGCACTTTTTTAAGTTCGTTGTCTCGAATTTTCTTTCCAATCTTCTCATTGCGGTCGTCAACGAAAGCCCTTACGCCCTGCTCGTCGAGGATATCCACAACCTTACGGGCATAGTCGTTAAACTTCTCGCTGATCGGGAGCACCACTGCCTGCTCGGGGATGAGCCAAAGGGGAAGTTTCCCGGCGGTATGCTCAAGAAGCACTGCCACAAAACGCTCCATGGAACCGAACGGGGCACGGTGGATCATAACCGGACGATGTTTCTGGTTGTCACTGCCGGTATATTCAAGACCGAACCTCTCGGGAAGGTTGTAATCCACCTGAATTGTGCCGAGTTGCCAACGGCGCCCGATGGCATCCTTCACCATAAAGTCAAGTTTCGGCCCGTAGAATGCGGCTTCACCCTCCACCTGCTTTGCCTTCAGTCCTTTCTCGGCGCATGCCTCTATAATAGCGTTCTCGGCAAGGTGCCAGTTTTCGTCAGAACCGATATATTTCTCTTTGTTCTTCGGGTCGCGGAGCGAAATCTGGGCTTCGAAGTTCTGGAAGTCGAGAGCCTTGAAGATATAGAGGATAATGTCCATCACCTTCAAGAATTCTCCCTTGATCTGGTCGGCGGCGCAGAAAATATGGGCATCGTCCTGCGTAAATCCCCTCACCCGGGTCAGTCCGTGGAGCTCGCCGCTCTGTTCATAACGATAGACGGTGCCGAATTCCGCCAGACGGAGAGGAAGCTCCCTATAGCTTCGAGGACTGCTCTTATATATCTCGCAGTGGTGCGGGCAGTTCATCGGTTTGAGCATATACTCCTCGCCCTCTTCGGGGGTGTGGATTGGCTGGAAAGAATCTTTACCGTATTTTGCCCAGTGGCCTGATGTGACGTAAAGGGCTTTGTTGCCGATATGCGGGGTGATAACCTGGAGGTAGCCGTATTTCTTCTGGATCTTACGCAGGAACTGCTCAAGACGGTCGCGGAGCGCGGCACCCTTTGGAAGCCACAAAGGGAGACCCTGGCCTACCGTTGACGAGAAAGTGAACAACTCCATCTCCTTGCCGAGTTTACGGTGGTCGCGTTTCTTAGCTTCTTCAAGAAGGGTCAGATACTCGTCGAGCATCTTCTTCTTGGGGAAGGTGATACCATAGACGCGCACAAGCTGGTTGCGTTTTTCATCGCCGCGCCAATACGCGCCGGCAAGCGAAAGAATTTTTGCGGCCTTGATGGGGGCTGTGTTGGGAATGTGCGGCCCGCGGCAAAGGTCGGTGAAAGCACCCTGAGTATAAGTGGTGATGTGGCCGTCTTCAAGTTCGCTGATTAGCTCGCACTTATAAGTCTCACCCCTGTCGCCAAACATCTTGAGGGCGTCGGCCTTTGAAATGTCGGCCCTCACAATATCCTCTTTCTTGGCAACAAGCTCCATCATCTTCTTCTCGATCTTCGGGAAGTCTTCAGATGTGATCTTGTGCTCTCCGGGGTCGATGTCATAGTAAAAACCGTTCTCTATGGCGGGGCCGATGCCGAATTTCACCCCGGGATAAAGCTCCTGCAAGGCTTCGGCAAGAAGATGGGCCGACGAATGCCAGAAGGCATGCTTCCCTTCCGCATCGTCCCATTTAAACAGTTCTATTGTGGCGTCTTCGTTGACCGGACGGGCAATGTCCCAGTCCTGGCCGTTGATTTTGGAAGCAAGCACGTCTGCCGCGAAACGCGGGCTTATGCTCTCTGCAATCTGGAAAGGCGTAACACCCGCCTCAAATTGCTTGACGCTTCCGTCCGGAAAAGTTATATTGATCATCTGATGTTGATTGTTTTTTCAGGGTTATTCGAATCTTGCACTGCCGAATTCTCCGCAGTGCATATTTATTCGCGCAAAATTACTAAAAAATTTCCATATAAGCCCAATCACGGTTCACGTTATTTTTCATTATTCCCCTTTTTAAATATTTTTGGCTATGTTTAAGCATGTTTAATTCACGACTTGCACCCATTTTCGGTCTATAATTAAGAAATATTTGCTAATTTTGCAAAATCATGAAGATTCCCGGTTTTCTTTCACCATATCGCCGCCTTGCCTTGGCATTGGCTACCGGAGCGGCCATCTCGCTGTCATCGCCGACAATGGCGCAGGTAAATGCCGAGCAGGTTCTTGCCATCGGCAGGAATGTGCTCGCCATGGACGATTACATGCTCGCCATCCAGTATTTCAACCAGGCCATCAAGGCAAAGCCATACCTTGCGGACCCCTATTTCTTCAGGGCGATTGCCAAACTGAGCCTCGACGACTATAAAGGGGCGGAAGCTGACTGCACGCTTGCCATCGAACGCAACAAATTCAAGGCGGAGGCTTATAAGGTGAGAGGTTTCGCACGCCAAAATCTTGGCAACGACTCGCTTGCTATCATTGATTATAACATCGGCTTGGAATATAACCCCCTCGATAAGTATTTCCTATTCTATAAGGCGGTGGCGCAGACGGAGACGAAAGACTTCGACGGTGCCGATGACACGTTCGCCAAGCTCCTCCGTCAGTATCCGGGATTCGAGGAGGGTTACACGGCGCGAGGCAGGCTCAACGTTTCGCGCGGCGACACAGTAGCGGCGCTCGCAGACCTTGACAAGGCCATCTCGCTCTCGAAAAGCCTCATCAACCCTTATCTGCTTCGCGCCGAAATCGAATGGCACCGCAAGGAATGGCAAAAGGCCGGGGAAGATATGGATGCAGCCATCAGACTTCACCCCGAAGTGGCCGACCTTTACGTCAACCGTGCCTTCATACGCTATAACTCCGACGATTTCTTCGGAGCCATGAGCGACTATAATTACACTCTCGAGCTCGACCCTAAAAACACGTCCGCGCTTTTCAACCGCGCTCTGCTGCGCTACGAGGTGAAAGACCTTTCCCGTTCGGAAGACGACCTTTCGAAAGTGCTCGAACTTGACCCCGGGAATTTCCATGCCCTTTACAACCGGGGACTCGTGAGGCTCGAACAAGACAAGAATAAGGAAGCTCTCGCCGATTTCAGTTCCATAGCAGCAAGGTATCCCCGCTTCTACCCGGTATATTATGCCATGGCGGAAGCCAAACGCAATATGGGCGACATGCGCGCCGCCATGCAGCTCGCATATCAGGCAGACGATATGGTGAAAGGGTATGTGAAAAATCCGGAGAAGAATCCGCTCGACCGTCCGGCAATCGCCGCCGCCGAAAGCAACGATGCCCGCCACCGCAACGAAGACAACGAGTCGGAAACCGAAGTCATGAACCGCTTCAACCGCCTTGTCACCGTTTCCGATGCCGTCGAAAACCAGTTGTCGTACAACGAAAAAATCAAAGGACGCGTGCAAGACCGCAACGTGCAGGTGGAACCGGAACCCATGTATTCCGTTTCTTTCACCCCTACCCCGGTTTCGCTCCGCTCTGTCTCGAATTATTTCCGCGAACTCGACGACCTCAACCAGCAACGTTTCATAACGCGCCAGTTCTATCTCACGCCGGGTCTCTCCGCCGGGTCCGACACAAAAGCAACAGAGGAACTCTTCGTATATGCCGACGACATCATCTCGCTTATCAAATCGGGGAAGGCGCGTCCCGTTGACCGTCTCGCGCTCGGCGTGACGCAAGCCATGCTCAAGAATTATCCCGACGCCATCGCCAACCTTGATGAAGTCCTGAAAATTGACCCGCGTTTCACTGTGGCATACATGGCAAGGGCATACGTAAAATTCGCAAAGATAATTGCCGACGACCGCCAGCCTAAAGAGGAAAACAAAGCCAACGACTCGTTCGGACGTCGCGCCACGCTCGCGTCACTCCAGGATGTGATTTCCGACTACGATATGGCGCTCTCGCTCAATCCCCGTCTCGTGTTCGCATGGTTCAACAAAGGCAACATCTATTACTCCGTCGGAGACTACACCTCAGCCATGCAATGCTACGCCGAGGCCATCAAGATCGACCCCGACTTCGGACAAGCCTACTTCAACCGCGGGCTCTCATATCTCCAGGCCGGCAACAAATCGCAAGCCTTCGCCGACCTCTCCAAAGCCGGCGAGCTCGGCGTCCTCCCCAGCTACAACATCCTCAAGCGCATGAAATAACCCCTTAACATCTAAAGCCCTTAAGCTCCTTAAAGTCCCTAAAGACCTTAAAGTCCTTAAAGACCCTAAAGACCTTAAAGACCTTAAGAAGTAAAAAATACCAAACAATAACCTCACAAGAGAAAAACACCATGAACGAACTCATTCCAAATACCGGCAATTACAAGAAACTTCTGACCTACCAAAAAGCCGATGTTATCTACCAGATAACATACTATTTCTGTCACAATTATCTTTCGAGCATTGACCGCACCAAAGATCAAATGATTCAAGCCGCACGTAGCGGCAAACAGAACATTATAGAAGGATGTGCGGCATCTTCCACATCATCCAAAACTGAAATCAAATTAATAAACGTTGCCAAAGCAAGTCTTAAAGAACTTCTGGAAGACTACGAAGACTACCTAAAAACACGCAACCACCAACAATGGCTGTCGGGCAGCATCGAATATGAAACTATGCGGAAACTCGGCAAAGACCATAACGATGCAGAATATTTCATGAATTTGGTTTCGACTCGTCCACCCGAAACTATCGCCAACATGGCGATAATCCTCATAAACCAGGCAGACTACCTCCTCCACCGTCAACTCCAACGTCTATCAGAAGACTTCCTCAAAAGCGGAGGCTTTTCCGAAAGAATGTCCAACCTCCGCCGCAAGAACAGAGGATATTGATGCCCCATTTCCAACCTTTCTAAAACTTTACCTCATTTTTAACCCCTACCCCATACTATCCTTAAAGTCCTTAAAGCCCCAAGTATCCTTAATGTCCTTAAAGTCCTTAAAGACTTTAAAGTCCCTAATGATTAAAAATCCCCAAATATTCTAAAAATCACCCCCGCTGCAATCAAATCCTTAACAACGGCAACCTCAAGAACTCATTTCAATCCACGCGCCTAAGCAACGCGCGACGTAATCTATCTTTTTAGTGTACGTTTTACAATAATGTTTCAATCCACGCGCCTACGTGAGGCGCGACACTTGAACCGATGCCTGGATTACGAGACATGAGGCGTTTCAATCCACGCGCCTACGTGAGGCGCGACCTTTAGGTGGTTATGATTCTGTTGTTGATTTTCGTGTTTCAATCCACGCGCCTACGTGAGGCGCGACATGCACTCGAGGCAAGCGTAAAAGCGCTCAAAAGAGTTTCAATCCACGCGCCTACGTGAGGCGCGACCCCGGATGCCGGGTAATTTTGCAACGTCATAAAAGTTTCAATCCACGCGCCTACGTGAGGCGCGACTATGATAAAACGTAGCGAGTTAGGGGAGGGTGGCGTTTCAATCCACGCGCCTACGTGAAGCGCGACAGACACAAGCCTCACAGACTCCACACGGGACAGATGTTTCAATCCACGCGCCTACGTGAGGCGCGACCCGCCGACGTGAGGATGACATCCTTCTCCGTTTCCGTTTCAATCCACGCGCCTACGTGAGGCGCGACAGACCTCGGCACCGGTCGTAACGTAGCTATTGGGTTTCAATCCACGCGCCTACGTGAGGCGCGACCACCTACCAAATAACTATCTTTATCGTAAGTTTGGTTTCAATCCACGCGCCTACGTGAGGCGCGACGTCGTGCAATTGGTGGTTCTCGCTACATAGAGCA
>CABRKI010000073.1 GCA_902471455.1 uncultured Porphyromonadaceae bacterium
ATTAAAAATCAAGCAGTTACATGAAGTCGGGGGGGGTAATTTCAAAATGCCGCCAACAGACAGCATATCCCTGTCAAGCGTGTTCAGTATCATGTAATTCAACAATCGAATATAACTTAACTATTCAAGTAGCAAGTAGTAAATGTAATTTTATGCGTGCAAAGATAACGTCACAAAACCGAATTTGCAACGTTTATGACAAAAAAATTTAAAAAACAAATTTTTTTAACAATTCTTACATCAACGAAAGAGGGCGTATCGTAGCCGAGACGCCCTCTAATTAGAATTTAATGCTTAAACTCAAGATGATACTGCCTCCCGGCATCTTTTCCCAAAAATAACGTACTATTTATATATTCGATTGTTGAATCCATAATCTTGAAAGGAGAGAGCCATCCCGCTTTAGGGCAACGTCTCCCGCTATAGTGTTCGCGACGGACGAACCGGCATGCCGTCGGTGGCATAATAAGGACTGCCCGGCCAAATATATCGGTTCCTGTTATATTCAAGATGGTAAGCCAAATACTTCCTTGCGTCCCAGATATCAGTTTGCGCATTCCATACATAACCTATGTCATTGTTCTGGAATGTCAAATAATTGCCATAATCATCCCAATCCCTGTAGTTGTTCATGGGGAAGCCTATTGATATCAATTTCGATTTATCGGTATAGAATTCTAATATTCTGTCACGGTATATAGCATTTTCATCCACTTCAGAAACTATTTTCGGCGGCATCATGTTGTCCTCTGTAGCGGCATACATGTTTTTATCAATTTCAATCGCGCCATTTGACTGGCCTAAATTGGTGCCCGTATCGGTAAAACCCGTAAATGTTTTATTAGAACTGACGTGAAAACCTGCCGGACATGGGTCGTAGATAGTCTTGACAACATAGGGGTCATTCTCATGAAGGCGGTTGTCCCACAAGTTAAAATATATCATATCGGCAGGCACATAATCACCCGGAATAGCGGGATTTTTATTCTCTACATGAGGACAGTTCTGCCATTTATCCGGATTCCTGATAAGGGATGCCGTCGCAAGATTTGTCGTGACTTTAAAGCTTTCATCGCTGTACATCAACGGAAGCGCCGAAGGATTTTCATTGCCGTAGGCATCATACCATTTCTTTGTTGTCTTGTTAGTATTCCCGCCGGCTATAAACGGGTCTTTGCGCCCCCACTGGTAATAGGGGTTGTTGCCGCAAGGCACGGCTATGTGGGGCTCCTGAATGATTTTTACAATCTGGGAAACACCTTCCTGTCCGTCGTCGGCAATCAGCTGGGTGATTCTCACCTCACATTCGTGCCTGTCGTAATATCTGAGAGGGATGTCTCCCGAACACCATCCGAGATTGACCGGCATGATTTCAAACTGCCTTCCGTCATGATTGGTGAGGGTAATGTTTTTTGACAGGTCAATTGCCGTGACCCATATATGCCAGCTCCACATTATTGTGCCCGACGGATCCTTCAAGGCAATCACGGCGTTCCCTTCCTCTATATTGGAGCCGACGGAGAACTTGATGCCCCCTATTCCATTGCAGGCAACGGGGTCGTAGCTTACATCCGTTACCAGGTTTTTCACATCCTGCCATACTACCGACGCAGTCAATCCGGAAGGGACATTATTACCGTAAATGTCTGTTAAAATATACGGACTGCCGATAGGCGCATCTTTATAATTCTTAAATGTCCTAAGATATTGGTCCCCTGTAAGACTCCCTTGATATTTGAAAGAAGTTTCGTTTTCATTCCCGCCGGTAATCGCATTGCCATAAACCAGTGGGAAGACGTAAGTACCTTGTGAATCGACGATATAGCTGTTGGCGGTGTTCCTGCTCTCCGTCCCGCCTTTTGTCGAGAGGTCATACGTTCCGCTTTTGGAAGGATTGCTCCTAAGGGTTGCGTTGATAGGCAATTCGGTATATTCATTCTTGTAATTCACCTTCAACTGCCAATCATAATCACTTTCTGACTCACGACTTTTAACCAATTCACCGTCGAGCCATCCGGGAGGCTTGGTGGTGAAACCGTCATCGTTTCCTTGAACCTTATCGCTCCCTTCATATCTATATTCTATTTTGAAATCTATAGGGGTACGGTCTGTCCATGAATTGTTTATGTACATGAAACTTGTCACCGTAAATGTATTATTGTTGGAGAAAACGTTGCCCTGGTTTGAACTTACGTTATCCGGCACGAAATACTCTCCACGGTAATCCACCCTCTTAGGCTCCGTCACCCACAAGCGCGTGACGTAATCTATACGCCAGTCCGGATCGTCGGCATAACCGTTGAACCCGAGCGTCAGTTTGTAGTGGCAGTTGCGGTCGGCGTTATAATCCCTGTCACAATCTTGCCCGAGCATGAAACGATAGGTGATATTGCTTATTCCCGGACGGGCCGGGTCAGTGCAGACATAATACGCCTCCACTTCGATATACGTGGCGCATGGCAAATCCTCGAAGGGATAAAGTTCGTCGAGAATACCGTCGCCGTTCGTGTCATGTTGTTTCTTATCAGGCATTTCCGGACCCGCCCCCTGTCTGTTTTCGTAGAAGAAAATGGTGTTGGGGTTGTTGTCGGAATGGCGGTCAGGGTCTGCCACCCATTTGCCCTCTTTATGCACGCGGGGATAAGAGGGATTGTCTTTAGTAACCAACGCCTCATAGCCGGGTCCGAAATCCGTCGATTCCGAATATACGATTTCCTCTCCGCGGTCGATAAGGTCGCCCTTCTCCGCAACCGTATTGGATTCTCCGAGAGTGCAACTCTTGGGGATATTCCTGATGCGTAGTTTCTTTATATATATCGACACCCCTTCTTTGAGCCGGCTGCCGTCATACGCCACGGTTATCTTCGAGGCGAGCCTGCATACCCATGCATGCAGGGTGGTGGTGCCGGTTTTCCCTACCGTCACGAAGGGGGCCTCGAAGCCATTCGGGCGGTCGGTAGTTTTGTCGCCGTTAACGAACCAACCGAACATCTCGGCGTTCTTTACCGCGCCGCTCTCATCCCACTCCGCTTTTATGGCACGCAGTTTTTCCTCCGAAGAAACGTCTTTCCCGGAAAGGTCCATATTCGCCACGGCATAGATGCGGTAGCGGCCGTTGGGCATCGTCAGCGAAAAAGAGGCATGCCCGGTCTTTTCCTCCGAAGACGGTTTGCCGTCGGGACGCTCGTTCTCCTGGGTGGTGTTTTCCGTGAAATCCGTGATTTCTTTCGACAGATGCAACGACCCGTCGGGGTTATACGCCACCACCCAAAACCGGTCGATGGTTTTTATAGCGTCGCCAGCCGAGCGTGTCAGCGCGGGGGTGAAATCCTTGAAAGCCACCTCCATTTTGACTACGCTCTCCCCTTCGGGGATATCGTCGATGCCGAAAAACATATCGTCACGACAAGCCCCCATGGCAACCGACATAACGATTGCCACCAACCATACATATATCTTCTTATCAATCATCGTGGTCATAAAGAAAGTTTTATTTCGATTCCGTGCCCGTATCAGTGCCGGGCTCGGGTTTCGGCTTCGGGGTCAGCCCGAAAATAGGGTCGAGTTCAACCGGCAGATACGGAATCACGTCGGCTGTAAGCGTCAGCCCGGTAGAGGCGCGCTTCACAATGAATTTATACCAGTTGTTGCGGCGGATGTCGTAAGGGTCGCCTACGGAACTCCCCTCGGGAGCCTTGTCGTAATATTTGAAATCAAGCGTATAGACGTTGCCGTCGCCATAGTCGAGGGTCAGCACGGCGGCGTTGCCCTCGGTGCGCCCGATGTTTTTATATTCCGGCACATACGCCACGAAATGCCCGTTGCCGTCACCGGCAAGTTTAAGTTCCAACGCACTCTCCCATTCATAAGGGTCGGTCGGTAGCGACGGGTTGTCGAGGAAGTCGGAAGCATAATCGTAGTCGGTATATTGGGAATGGTGAAACACACCCAAAGGGGCTTTATAATATCGGGTATTATGGCGCGAGAGGGTTACGCTCTTTATCGGCTTCGCGGTGTCGGGGGCATCGCAGACGTCAATCTTGGCAAACGCCCTCAAAAGGAGCAGACGCTCTTCGAGCATCTTGTTTTTGCCCGGAAGGAAAACTATGCCGTCATATTGCTGCACCCCATAAAACGGGATGAGGTTCCTCCCGCCCAACGCCGGGGCTGACCATGAGCCGTCTGCATTCGCCACGGCATCGAAATTGCCGATTGCCGACGTATGCTCCGTTATGTCGCTGATGGTGGTTTCGCCCGGCACGAGCGGGGAGTCATAATACCTCTTACCCCAGTTGGCAAGCATGACAATCTTAAACGACTGAGGCTCCGTGTAGGCGTTCTCAAGGAGCTTATCCACCCGGAAGGTCATGCGATAGACCGCCCCGTCGCCGCTCTCCGAAGGCTGGAAACTGAAATCGATGTCCTGTCCCCCCGAATCGGAAAGGCGGGCTATCAGTTTATTGTCGGTCGAGAAGAGATAGACGCACAGGTCTTCGGGGTCTATCCTGTTTTCCAGCCCCGCGCCCGGTTCGTAACCGGGTCCGAGCGGCGGGTTTGCGCGCGTGGTCTCGGTCACGACATTGCCGAGGCTCACGTCGATCCCAATCATGCAGCGCGGTTCGCGGTCCGGGATGTCCGGCACGTCGGCAGCCCGCGAGCAAGAGACCGCCAGCGTCAGGAAGCCGACGAGCGTCAGAAAGCAAGACAGTGCGATATGTGGTCCGGTTATTTTGTTATGCATTATCCTTCAATATTGTTGATACGCACCTCCCAGTCGTTGACCTTCAGGTGGAGCTGATAATAGACGTCGTTTTCGTCGAGCAGGAAGATGAACGACCATCGCGATTCGCGGTCGAGATACTCCTCCAGGCGCATTTCATCTACGTTGTTCTGCTGGCGTGCGAGCGACACCAGCCATATCAGGTCGAGGTCGAGCACCGTGTCGTCGGGCGTCGCCGCGTCGGCGCGGGTGTCGGAGCCGGTGTCGGTCCCGGCTCGCGTGACGCGTATCCTCGGGTTGGCGCCGGGTTTCGCCACAAGGCGGCACGTGGAAATCTGCGCGTAAGCGTTGCCCACGGTGGTGCCGTCGGGGAGTATCCCCATGGCGGTGGTCCCCTTCTCCCAGGGTTCGAAGACGGTGGTCCCCGTTTCTATGAGCGAGTTGTCGGCTGCCATGAGCGTATTGTCGGCGGTGACGCAGAAATTGAATTTATCGGGATCCACGGGTTCGCCGTTGAGATGCTGCAGCACGATACGGATGTCGTTGGTGTCTTTCATCATGCGCAGCGTATAGTCGCGGTAGCCCGTGTCGGAGTTTTCCACCTCCACGTCGAGGGCCCCGTAAAAGAGGTGATGGAGCCTCGTGCGCCCGTTCCCTTCCACTATGTCGCCGTTCATCGCCACAGTGTGGGCGTCAAGAAGCGTCCCCGGCGCGGGGGGCGTCACGAAATGGAACGACCTTTCGTCGCATGCCATGCCCCCGTAAGCCAGCAGGCGGTATTTCCCCTCCGGCAGGTCAACGGTCATACGCCAGAATTCGTCGGAGAGGAGGCCCGGGTCGGTGACGGTGAGGGTTTCCAAATATTTACCCCCTACATCATATACAAGCACCGTGAGGCACGTCACCTGCGACGGGAAGGCGTTGGCATACTCCATGTTGTAGTCATAGACGAAGCGGAGCCGGAGACCCCTGTCGCATTCGGGGAGGTCTTCCTGCAGGCGGTCGCATGAGGAAAGCGCGACTGCCAGCGACGATATCAGCGACACCGCCGCAAGAAATATCAGTTTCGAGATAAATCCGGTTTTCATTTCCATTCTTTTTTTGTAGTCCGGGAAGCCGCAAGGTTTCCCGGACTGTGCCGTGTCCGGCGACGGACGTCCGCCGCGGGTCGCAACCCGCGACGGAGTTCCTTTTTATGAAAAAATTGCTTTGATTCGCCACGCGTATTTTTCGCTACGCGCCTGCAGCAGACGCTCCCTTAGAACTCGATGTTGTTCACGCGCACAACCCAGGGAAGCACCTGGCAGGTCACGGTCATATAGATATCGTCAGACTCGTCGGGAGTGTCGGGTTTCGGTTTGTCAGGATCGTTTTCAGGGATGCGGGGATGGCCGAGACGGCTGATTTTAGTCACAGCAAGCTTATAGACGTTATTGCGGACAACTGCGAATTCCATATTGCCCATGGCTCCCGGATCGCCGTTATCGTTATGACGGTTCCAATAGAAATAGTAGCAATAGTAGCCGGGACCGCCAAGCTGATCGTCTTTGCTGCTCTGGAAGATGGTGAAACCGGCACCCGTGACAGCCTTTCGCATTGCGTCAAGTGCATTTTTCACATTAGGATCATCATCCTTAACGGCATTTGTAGAAGCTTTTCTTGCATCCTGCCAGGCAATCCATGCCGAATTTGCGGATTTAGGATCTCTTTCGGAGTTATCTCCATCGGTGTATTTAGTCTCACCCCATTCGAACTCGCCAATCTTTCCATCCCCGAAAACGGCACCATAAATCGGGCGCGACGTGACCACAATCACATTGCCGTCATCATCTTTCTTAGGAATGTTGTTTTCCATAACCACAGAAGCCTTGATGGCGGCTTTCTGCACTTCACGCCATGTAAAATAGAGCGCGCCGTCATAACTGTAGAGAATCGGGTCTTCACTTGGATTTCCTGTAATCCCTTCACCGTTAAGTGCTTTATAAAGGTCTTCACTGCCGGACTTAAGTAAATTAGTGCCTTTCATCCTACCCTTGAAGACAACACCCGTAGATAAACCGTTCTGCTGATTGGAAGAGTTGGCGGGAATAACGTTTTCGGCGGCATAATGCCATATTTTGTAACTTTTGTCATTCCAGTTATCGTTATATTTATCTTCCTCTTTACTCAGAAGATCGGCTATCACTTGTGTATCACCCCATGCATTGTAGTCCATTCGTCCATTGTTTTGGAAAAACGGATTATTGAAATAAGTGTCAAATGCAAAATTATATGACTCATTACCATCCGTATCAGTTTGTTTTCCAAATTCTTTTCCCAAACCTTCATTAAACTCCAAATAATTGGGTCCGACAACCCAGTTACTTCCGTTTTCAGCGCCGCAAAGCGTAGCTGCCTTCGTAGAAGCCAAACCTGTGCCATCATTTGAAACCCTGCGAAGGTTATAACATTTGTTTGAAAGGTTAACGAGCGTCATCTTCCCGAGCTGAACCTGGATAAGGGCTTTATTATCCGAGTTCATCACCACGTCATAAGTGCAGGTCGGGTTGTTATTTCCGTCAACCTTGCCCGAACCATCCTTGAAGTCAAAACGGGCGGCAAAACGCTCGACCTTTATCGCACCTTTGCCCGTGGCGTTGTCAACCTCCTTATCGGAACCTTGATTATTAAATCCGGAAAAGTTGAAAGCAGTGTTTTCCGTCTTATGCATGTTCCAATCTTCTATAGAGGCGGGGAGCAAACGTTCTTCTATTCTATAATTTGCCATACAGAAGTTGCCCTTATCCACCTTAGACGCAATTTGAGATGCCTCCAGATTAATAGCATCCGTTGTATAATCAACCCAGTCAGTACTTTTCGCGGCACATTTATCCAGTTTAGTTTCCAGACCGGCAGGGGGATTACAGAACACGAATACATTGATATTTCTGCTAAAGTTTGCCTTATCATCATAATAAGCCTTGAGTTTCGTCTTAGTGACTTTGGCTACCGACTTGTAGGAATTCAAGGATGGGAAAGCCGTTTTGGATATACACTTTCCATGTGCGATATAGCCGTTGTCAGTTGTTGCCAGAACAACCAGTATATCGTTGACGTAGTTCTCCTTGTCCTTACCGACCTCCACACCTTCGGAGCTGCCGCCGGTTTCTGTGGTGGTGCTTCGCGTGTCACCCGCTCCCGGCATTTGGATTGCCAGACCTATATAGGCTCCCTCGCCATTATCCTGGCCGGTGCCTCCTTCGCCGCCACTGACCAGCTCTTCGGAGCTACAGGCAGCCAGCATAGCTATGACAGCTGATGCAAAGAAACTTTTTACTAAAAACTTCATGTTAAAATACAGTTAAAGGTTTATGTAATTTATTAATTCGTTTAATAATCAATGGCTTCCATTTTCATTATGGAAGAATAATAGAATCGGATGCAAGTCCTTAATCCTTGAACTTCACGCTCCCTTTGAATTCCTTGAGGGCCTTAACCCTCTCGATTGCAGACTGAGCCTTGGGGGTGTTGCATTTCTCAAGATAGGTGATAGCTCGGTCATAGTCTTTCTTCTTGGCGTAGAACATGCCCCTGGCATAATCGGCGTCGGCACTGTCGCCCGCTTTGAGCAGATACCTCTCCGCATTCGCCATGTCGCCGCGGCTCAACGCCGAATTCGCCGCGTTGAGGTTGGCTACAGGTTCGGCGGGATACATGCGCACCGCCACCTCGAACACCTCGTTATATTCCGGACTGCCGACTGGATAACTCTGCGCGAGAAGATAAAACTCGTCGAGGCTCAGGTTTTGCGGACGCGTCCCAATCACCTTCTTTATCTCCTCCACGTCCGAATAATGCCTCACAGTGTATTTGATGAGGTAATCGGTATGGCGGAGCCAGGGATATACGTTCTTCAGAAGCCAGTCGTAATCGGCGGGGAAAAGCTGCCGGAAACGGTCGTTGCGTTTCTCTATCGGATAGTCCGAATCGATGAATTCGAGCATCCGGCTGCGCATGGGGAGCGCAGATTTTTCGATTGATTCCCGCAGACCGGCCCAGTCTTCAGGCACCGATGCCGTGGCATAGACCGAGGGCGCGAAGTCGTAGAGAAGGCTCACGTAGCGGCGCACGGCCTCCGTTCTCCCTTTGGCGAGGCGCACGTTGTTGGCGTATGGCCCTTCGGGCGAGGCGTAACCCGTCAGCGTGATGCTCTCGATGGTGGCGTCTTTGTTGTCGCGTACCGTATCGATGGAATTGGTTATCTTGCGCAACTCAAGGGGGTTGTTGAGATATTCTGGATAAATCTCCGTCCTGTTGACCGGGAAGTTGACGTACGCCCTCCCTTCGAGCGCATATTCCTTCACCTCTTTCGCCACCGGCTCAAGATATTCGAGGTCGGCGGCGGCGGGTATCACCGGCGGAACGAGGTCGAATTCCGCAACGGGGATGTCGGACTCCGACACGGGCTCGCCGCAGCATGCCGACGTTTTCGTCTTGAAATCCAACGAGGCGGTACCCATCCAGTCCTGCCACGGAATCTCGTAGGAATAATTGCCGCCGTTGCCGCTGCCTGACCTGAAGACGTCGCCCTCATACCCCCGGCTGCGGATGGTGTGGTAATACTGGTTTTTACCCGCTATGGAATAGGAAGGAAGCTCCTTCTCGAACCGTCCGTCGGCGCTCCGGAGCACAGGCGTGACCCTCATCAGCTGATCCCTGCCGAGTCGGCACAGCGACGGCTTCACCGTCATCCCTACGTTGAGCGTGACGCTGTCTTGCCGGCTGACGCTCATGTCCGCCAGTCCGAGGCGGCCGACCTGCTGCCCCGCCGACACCGCAGCCGAGGCAAAAAACAATGTGGATAATATCGTTCTTATCGTTGTCATATCTCTACCGCCTTTTTAAAACACATATTCCAGGTTTACCGCTATCTTTGTGGGGCCTACGTAATTATGCACCCTGCCGTCGTCGATTTTCGAACCGCACTCGGCACACGGATATGAGTCATATCTTGTCCATATCCAGCCGAAACCGAACTCCGCCTCGATGTTCCACCGGCGCGAAATCGGCCACGAGTAACCGTAAGCCACGCCGGCCCCGGCGCCCCAGCCCTGGTAGCGCCTGTCTTTGAGGTTGCGGAAATTGGTGCCGAGAAATTTGAAGTCGAGGTCGAGGTTCCCCATGTTGTATTGCATACCGATGGCGTGGAAGCCGAAAAAATGGCCCGCAAACCTCTGGCACAGCCAATAGCGCACCTCCGGCTGCACGAGCCAGTGACGCCATTTATGGCCGTCGCCCACGGTCCACAAGTTGAGGTTGCCGCTGACGTCGAGCGTCCAGCGCGGGGCAAGCCCCACCTCCACCCCGAGATTCGGGCTCAGCGTGGCGTCGTAAAGGAGGTTGGTCTTTGCCGCCACCATCGGGCCGTCTTGCGCCGACGCCGTGACGACGCCCGCAAGAAGACACGACAAAACGAGCAACGCGGTTTTCGCATCGCCTCCCTTAAAAAGCTTTAATAAAAATTCCAGTATATTTCCTATTGCGCCATGATAGGGCGCACCACCTTTCCCTTGCCCGACAAATGGATTTAGAAACCTCTTTAATCCATTGCAAATCAAACATTTACGCGAATCGGGGGGGTAATTTCAAGATGCCGTCAGCAGACGACATATATCTGTCGAACGTGTTAGGTGTCATGTAATGCAAAAAGTCGTTTTAGACTTGGCTATTTCAAGTAGCAAGTAGTAAATGTAATTTTATGCTTGCAAAGATAACGTCACAAAACCGAATTTGCAACTATTTCACATAAAAATTTATAAAAACAAATTATTTTTAACAATCCTTGCATCAATAAAAATGTTTTGCATCGACGGGAAAACAGACAGTGCCACGGCAAGAAGAGGCGGAAAATGCGGGATTCAGGTGAATCGGGGAGATTCCGGACGATTGAGGTCATTTTTTGGACAATACGGAGCATGGTTGCGGCAGATTTGAGGTAGTTTTGCAGCGTCGATTACGGATTCGTCCGTGGCCGGCGGCAATCACCATTCAAAAACTTTCAAAAAACCATAAAAAACGATTTCTGTAAAACTCCATTCATCATGAAGAAACATCTGCAGGCAACCATCGCAATAGCTTTCCTCCTCGCCCCCATATCGATGGAAGCGGCCGACAGCCCCACCATCTATCTTAAAGACTATTTCTCGGGCAACGAAGCCTCAACCGACGCGATGCCGGCAATACGCGCCGCCATTGCCGACGTAAAGAGAAACAAGGCTTCCAAACTCGTGCTTCCCGGCGGAGAATTGAGGATACGCCCGGAAAAGGCGTTCGAGAAATATCAGTTTATCTCGAACAACGACGAAAGTCTGAAAAGGATAGCTTTCCAACTCGACGGAATCGAAAACCTCACAATCACCGGCAACGGCACCTCCCTCCTCTTCACGGGATTCATTTCCCCTTTCAACCTTGAAAACTGCCGCAACGTGACCATCGAAGACATCGACATCGACTTCACCCGCACCTTCAATTCGGAAGGGATAATAACCGACGTGTTCGAGGGGGGAATCGACGTAAAATTCCCGGATGACTATATCACCGACCTCTCCAACGGTTTCCTGCGTTTCACAGACAACGAAGGGAGGGTCTATAAATATTCGTCGATGCTCGAATTCGACACCGAAAAGCGCGAACCCGCCCTCTACGCCCATGATATCTGGCTTTGGAGCGACGGCGTGAAGGCCACCAAAAACGACGACGGCTCATACCGCATCAAGGGCGACAACATAACGGGCACGAAAGGGAACACCATGGTTTTCGGAGCCGCAGCCCGATATAATCCCGGCTTCACGCTCGCCGACTGCTCCGGAACCACCATAAGGAACGTCAACCTCTATCATTGCGGCGGCATGGGGGTGATAGCCCAGCGTAGCGACGACACGGAACTCAACCGGCTGAACGTGGTGCCTGCCCCGGGCAAGAACCGCATGACATCCATCACCGCCGACGCAACGCATTTCGTGAACTGCGGCGGATACATACGTATGATTGACTGCACTTTCGAGAACCAGAAAGACGACGCCACCAACATCCACGGCCTCTATATGGCGGTGGATTCCGTCACCGCCCCCGACCGCATAATTGCCCGCTGGCGCAATACCCAGCAATATGGCGTGGACTTCATCAAGCCGGGCATGACACTCGAATTTGTCAACAACGACGACGTTACAACATACGCACGCCGCAAGGTGAAGGATGTGGAGCGTCTTAACAAGGTTTACACGGAGATTACGTTCACGGAAGAGGTGCCGGAAGAGGTAAGGCGCAACCACGTAATAGCCGCCGACGGCCGTTATCCGGAGGTGCTGATAAAGGGATGCCGCATGCGTGGGAACCGCGCCCGCGGCCTTCTGCTCGGGTCAAGGGGGAAGACGGTGGTTGAAGACTGCTATTTCCACATTCCCGGGGCGGCGATACTCTTCGAGGGCGACGGCAACTACTGGTTCGAACAGTCGGGCGTGCGCGACGTGACAATCCGCAACAACACTTTCGAGAACGGCAACTACGGATACACCAACTGGGGGCGCGCGTGCATCGCCGTCGGAAGCGGCATCCCGAAAAGGGAGAATGCGCGTTATCACCGCAATATCAAGGTAAAGGGCAACACTTTCCGTGTCTTCGACCCGAGGATTGTAAACCTCTATTGCGTTGACGGCTTCGAGTTCACCCCCGACAATAAGATAATAATGACCAAGGACTATCCTTACGGTCTGGAAGAAACCCGCAACTTCGTACATGAAAACTGCTCCAACATCAAAATAACGACCGCAAAATGAAAACACGCAACATCCTTGCCCCCGCCTTGGCAACCATGGCATTGCTGACCGCGTCTTATGCCGATGCAAAGGTGACCCTCCCTTCGGTGATTTCCGACAATATGGTGCTCCAACGTGACTCGGAAGCCAACCTATGGGGGAAAGCCGCCCCCGGGAAAAAAGTAACCGTCACCCCTTCGTGGAACGGAAAGAAATATTACGCCACTGCCGGCGACGACGGCAAATGGAAACTGAAAATACCTACCGCCAGTGCCGGAGGCCCCTATACCATAAAGATAAGCGACGGGGAACCGGTGGTGCTTGAAAACATACTGCTCGGCGAAGTATGGATTTGCGGCGGACAATCGAACATGGAAATGCAGGTACACGGATTCATGCATCAGCCCGTGAAAGGTGCCGTCGATGCCATCGTGGATGCCGCCAACCATCCCGGCATGCGGTTCTTCACCGTGGGGAGGGCATCGCTCGACAAGCCTGCCGACGACTGCGCGGGGGAATGGCTGGAATCCACACCCGAAGCCGTGGCAAATTTCTCGGCAGCGGCATATTTCTTCGGGCATCTCCTCAACACGGTGCTCGGGGTGCCTGTGGGTCTCATCACCTCCAACTGGGGCGGTTCTCCCGTGGAAACATGGATGGCGGAAGAGGCCTTTGAAGCGGTAGAAGGAATCGACAAGGAATACTGCCGCAAACAGAATTATGAGAATTCAGCCGTAGCGCGCCTCTACAACGGCATGATCAGCCCCATCACCGATTATTCGGCAAAAGGGTTCATCTGGTATCAGGGGGAATCCAACAACCAGCGCCATAACGACTATGTGAAACTGCTGAAAGCCATGATTACCGACTGGCGCGGAAAATGGGGCGACGAGGATATGCCGTTTTACATGGTGCAGATTGCCCCCTACCGCTACACGGGATATGACAACACGGAACTTCCCCTTCTCATCGAAGCGCAATACAAGGTGGCGAACGAACTGAAAAACGTAGGCGTGGCCGCTACCACCGACCTCGGCAATCCCATGGGGATACATCCTGCGCGTAAGAGGGAAGTGGGCGAAAGGCTTGCGTTCCTTGCGCTGCAGAATGACTACGGAGTGAAGGGACTCCCACTTCCGGCACCGACCTATAAGTCGATGACGGTCAACGGCAATAAGGTGAAACTCGAATTCAACAACCTCGACTGGCAGAAAGACTGGTGGGCGGGAAATAATTTCCACACATACCACGACGACAAATATATCCGTCCGGAGGGGTTTGAGATTGCCGGCGCCGACCGCGTTTTCTATAAAGCGCAAGGGAAGTTCGGACATGGCGAGAACACCATCGAACTATATAGCGACAGCGTGCCGAATCCGGTAGCCGTGCGCTATTATTTCCACAACTATATGCCGGAAGCCAATGTGCAGACCTGCCTGGGCCAACCCCTCGTGCCTTTCCGCACCGATGACTGGCCCGCAGAAAAATATTAACGGGGAGAGAACTCCGGCGGGAGGATGGAGGAGGGATCCACCGAATCGACGGCGGTTATGACGGTCTTGCTTGAGCCCCGCCAAGGGAGGGTGGCATGATATCTTTTATATTCCACCCTGACGGGGCGGCCGTCGCGCTGGGCGTCGCGCAGACTACGGAACACGCCACGGTCGGCAGCCGTGAAGATAAAGTCGCGGCTATAGATGCGGGTGGTGTCTTTAAGCTCTTTATAAGGGAGGAGCACACCTTCGTAGGTTTTGAAGATGGTGCCACGCTTCTCCACTTGCTCCACATATCCGTATTGGGTGGCTTCTTCCACATAAGGGGAGAAATAGCGCAGCCAACATGCAATCATAAAGGCGATTATAACCACCGCCACGCCAAGCCACAGCCAAAGGCGCGACTTGTCGCGTGGCTTGAGATGTTCCCATTCCGATTCCTCTTCCTCCCAATAATCGGGGTCTTCGGGCTTATATTGCGGTTTCTTGGGTTCCTTCACCGGTTCCGGGATGTCGGGTCCGTCGAAGAAATCATCCTTCTCCTTATCAGGGTCTTTCGGTTCAAATAGAGTCATTAGTCGTTAGTTTTTTAGTCATTAGTCGTTAGTTTTTTAGTCATTAGTCGTTAGTTTTTTAGTCGTTAGTTTTTTAGTCGTTAGTCTTTTAGTCGGGAGTCGGGAGTTTCTTAGTTCTTAGTCTTTAGTCATTAGTCTTTTAGTCGGGAGTTGTTATTCATCAAGCCACTAAAGGATTCTAATGACTAACCCACTAATGACTAACGACTAAAAAACTAATGACTAATGACTAACGTCTTATTTCTCGGCTTCGGCCACGGTTTCCTCAATGAGCCGGCCATTGTTCTTCTTGCTAACAGATATGTAGGCCATCGTGAAGATGCCGAGGATTATGAGCATCACGGTCTGGCCGCTCCACTGAAGCATGGAGAAGGCGGTGCCTTGCGCGTCGGAGACGCCATAGACGGCGAGACCGAACATAATGGCAAGGTTCCAGGGACCGAGACCGCCGTTCGACGGAATCGCCATACTGATGGAACTGAGCACGAAGGCCACAAGACACGGGGTGAGACCGCCGGCCATGCCGGGGCCGTGGCAAAGTTCGCGGGTGAAGTCGAAGGCATAAAACGCCACATAGAGCTGGAAATAATAGCACCCCCAGATGCAAAGCGTGAGCCAAAGGAACTGCCAGCGTCCCTTCATACGGGCAACGACACTGAATCCGGTCCACATATTAAGTGCCATCTCCTTCAGTTTCCTCACCACCACCGTGTTGCGGAACGCCCTCAGCAGCACCCATCCCAAAAGAAGGGCGCCGACGGCAGCGGCCCAGAACCATACCTGCGAGAGAAGATTCACAAAATCGCGCCCCACAGGATATTTGGTGAGAAAGGCCTCAAGCGCGGGCGACGCCACCACAAGGCACAGCAAAAGTAGAAGCAACACCATCAGCGTGTCGGCAAGGCGGTCGCCTATCATGGAGCCGAGCACCGAAGTGAACGACGCTTTCTGCGAAGATGCGATATACGTGCAACGCCAAACCTCCCCGAGACGCGGGAAAACAAGGTTCAGGGCATAGCAACCGAAAATGGAGCAGCAAAGCGCCATAAAGGGGGGCCGGATGCCGAGCGCGGAAAGCTGAAGCCGCCAACGGGCGGCTCGGAACACGTGGGAAAACACGCTTATCCCCATGGCAAGAAGAATCCACCAATAGTCAACGCCGTGCCTGATAAGCTCCCACATCTCCGAGAAGTTGACCTTCTTGAACATATAGACCACCAACAGCACCGTCAGCACCACCGGCAAGCCGTAGCGCAAACCCAATGAGAGGGCTTTTTTCCAACCCGGCTCATTAACTTCGGGCGCACCGCCCTTAACATCGGATATATTTTCCATATCAATCATTTTCTTTAAGTATGAATTCCACCTCCTTGAAGGCGAACGTGCGGGCGTCATGCCCCCCGATTTCGAGGGTAAGCATACCGTCGGGAGCCACCGAGAGAATCCTGGCCGACACGGTCTCGCCCAGTTTACGGTCGAAGAAAGGATGGACCCCTTCGCCGCGCCAAAGATTACCCATGAACTCTTCATGAAGCTTCTCCCTGTCGGCTTCATCGGATGAACAGGCCTGACGCAACCGTTCTTCCATGCAAAAGGCAAGCTTTTCCGCCATTTCCGGGAGGGGGTATTCTTCTCCGGTGATTTGCGCAAGCGAGACCGGATTAGGGGCATCGCTGAGGAATTCCATCTGGTTTATGTTGACCCCGATTCCGGCTATGGTCCGTGTGATTTCGCTCCCCATTATGGAATGCTCTATGAGGATGCCGCAAATCTTGCGGTCGCCCACATAGATGTCGTTGGGCCATTTCACCTTTGCCTCAACGGTGAATCCCTTGAGGAAATCCACGACCGCAAGGGCTACAGCCTCCGAAATGGCGAACTGTGCGGCGGGGCGCACGTTCAGGGGTTTCAACAAAAAGGAAGCCGTAATGTTCTTGCCCGGCTCCGATTCCCATGAATTTCCCCTCTGCCCGCGCCCTGCGGTCTGCCTCATGGCATAGACCATAGCGGGGAAGCCTACGCTTTCCGCGTTAGCCGCAAGCCATGAATTGGTTGAGCCGGTTTCGGGTATCTCGATAATCTTCATGGTTGTTCGTTGTCAGTTGTCAGTTGTCAGTTGTCAGTTGAAACGGAGGAGGCGGCTGCCGTCGGGCATGACAAGGAGGTCAACCTCCACGGCCTCTTCCGGAAGAAGGTTGCCGATGCGGTCTGGCCATTCTATCAGACAGAGGTGGCCTGAATAGAAATAATCTTCGGCACCCATGTCGAGGGCTTCGGCAGGGGAGTCGAGCCTGTAGAAATCAAAATGATAGATAGGGGAGCCGTCGGCGGCGCGATATTCGTTGACAATACTGAAAGTGGGGCTTCCCGAATCGTCGTCGGCACCGAGCTGACGGCACACTTCGGCTATGAACGTGGTTTTCCCCGCACCCATCTCGCCGTTGAAAGCGAAGACGCGCCGGGCGCCCATGGCCTCGATAAAAGCCTTCGCGGCGGAGGCGATATTTTCCAAACCGTTAATTTTGATTTCCATAATTACTTATATGTGAAGTTGTTTAAATTTTTTTACGGAGATTGATTTTCTTATGGCTATCTACCTTTAAAAGACCTCTTTCCCAATCTTCCGCCATCTTTTCGGTCGCTTTTGAATCTTTTATCGGTCGTTTAGCCCGCTAAACTCCCTCTTCAAGTTTCAAAATCGCCTCAAAAACCTGACGAAATCTTGAAAAAGAAAAAAGTTTAAACAACTTCTGAGTGTGCAAAATTAATAAAAAATGATTAAATTTGCAGTGTGGCACTCTGCGAATTTCGCAATGCGCCGTTTTTTAAGATACAAAAGTGTCAGAAACTCAAAACAGAAAGAGATAAGCATGGGAAAAGTAGTGATTATCGGCGCCGGTGGCGTCGGAACCGTAGTGGCAGCCAAGTGCGCCCAAAATCCTGACGTGTTCAGCGAAATCGTGATTGCTTCCCGCACGAAAGAGAAGTGCGACCGCCTCGCCAAACGCATCGGGGCACCCAACATCACGACCGACCGGGTCGATGCGAACTCCGTGGAGGAGCTTTGCGAGCTTTTCAACCGCCACAAACCCGACATTTGCATCAACGTAGCCCTCCCCTATCAGGACCTCACTATCATGGAGGCGTGCCTGCAGTGTGGCGTGAACTATCTCGACACCGCCAACTACGAGCCTGAAGACGAGGCTCATTTCGAATACAGCTGGCAGTGGGCATACCGCGAGCGTTTCGAGAAGGCGGGCCTCACCGCCATACTCGGCTGCGGCTTCGACCCCGGGGTGTCGGCAGTGTTCGTGGCTTATGCCGCCAAGCACCACTTCTCCGAGATGCGCTATCTCGACATAGTAGATTGCAACGCCGGCAACCACGGCAAAGCTTTCGCCACCAACTTCAATCCTGAAATCAACATCCGCGAAATCACCCAAAAAGGCAAATACTGGGAAGACGGAAAATGGGTGGAGACGGAAAACCTGGAAATCCACCGTCCGCTCAACTATCCCAATATCGGCGAGCGTGAATCATACCTCCTCTATCACGAGGAACTGGAGAGCCTCGTAATCAACTTCCCCACCATCCGCCGCGCACGTTTCTGGATGACATTCGGACAGGAATACCTTACCCATCTCCGCGTAATCCAGGACATAGGTATGGCGCGTATCGACCCCGTGATGTATGAAGGGCGCGAAATCGTTCCTATCCAGTTCCTGAAGGCTGTTTTGCCCGACCCCGGGTCGCTCGGAGAGAACTATACCGGCGAAACCTCAATCGGCTGCCGCATCTCCGGACTCGACAAGCAAGGGAAGGAATCGACATATTACATCTACAACAACTGCTCACACGAAGAGGCATACAAGGAGACCGGCGCACAGGCCGTAAGCTACACCACCGGCGTTCCCGCCATGGTGGGTGCCTACATGTTCCTCACAGGGAAATGGGTGAAACCGGGCGTGCATAACGTAGAGGAATTCGACCCGGATCCGTTCCTCGAAAAACTCGCCTTGTCGGGACTTCCCTGGCACGTAATCGTTGACGGCGACCTCGAACTTTGATATCGCGACGCAACCATATAAGTTCAGGATTCCGCCCCACGTTAACTACAAGGAAGGAATCCTGAACTTTCCAATTTAACAGACCCCCGCTCTTACACGTTAAGAGCCATTTGCTTGACACTTAAATTCTTATTATGATAACAAAAACTTATTCCCTCTGCATGACGGCCGCGCTCGCACTGACAGCAGATCGG
>CABRKI010000074.1 GCA_902471455.1 uncultured Porphyromonadaceae bacterium
GCCGCGACCGCCGTATGTATCGACAATTATTTTCCGTCCCGTCAGACCCGTGTCGGCATGGGGACCGCCGAGCACAAATTTGCCAGTGGGATTCACGTGAAGCACAAGGTCGTCGTCAAACATGCGGCGTATGTTTTCGGGCAATTTCCCCATAACCCTCGGCAGGAGCACATTTTTCACATCTTCCTTTATTTTTTTAAGCATCTCCTCGTCAGCCCTCACCTGAGCCTGCTCGGTGTCGTCGAGAGGACGGATAAATTCGTCGTGTTGCGTGGAAATCACAATGGTATGGATACGCTTCGGCGTGCGGTCGTCGTCATATTCCACGGTGACCTGACTTTTCGAGTCGGGGCGAAGATAAGTCTTGAGCTTCCCCTTGCGGTAATAGGTCATCTCCTTCCCCTCACGCCTTATGGCGGCAAGTTCCCGCAGGAGAAGGTGGGCAAGGTCAAGCGTGAGGGGCATCAGATTTTCTGTCTCGTTGACTGCATATCCGAACATCATGCCTTGGTCGCCGGCACCCTGTTCAAGACGTGACCCACGGCTCACGCCACGATTGATGTCGCCGCTCTGCTCATGTATGGCGGAAAGGATGCCGAGGGAATCGCCGTCAAAACGGAACGCACCACGGTCGTAGCCGATTTCCTTGATAAGCTCGCGGGTGGAATTGTGGATATCCACGTAAGCGTCGCTCCTCACCTCGCCCGCCACTACTACCTGGCCTGTGGTACAAAGGGTTTCTATTGCCACGTGGCTCTCCGGGTCGCGTGCGAGAAACTCGTCGAGGAGAACGTCGCTGATCTGGTCAGACACCTTGTCGGGATGTCCTTCCGACACGGATTCAGATGTGAATAAATAGCTCATTTTCTTTTGTTTTATTAGTTCATTTCTTATAGAGCGCCATCCGAACATGCACATCCCCCCTGCAAAATAAGAGGAACACGCAAGGCGCAAAAAAATAGAGCAGCCGGAAAACTGACGCTTGCCGAATGCCCTGCCACCGCTTCCCGCCATCGTAACCAAAAAAGACAACGGAAAGAGGATTAAACCTCAAATATGCAGTTTTAGCATTTTTTCAAGTGGTTGCAAGCAGCCAAATTTTTCCACTTCTGAAGGGATTGTCCAAAAGTCCGCTCCAAATTCGATGCAAAATTACAACAAAAAAAGGAAGAATACAACCATAAGCGATAAAAAAGCTGCGGATCCACCATGAATCCGCAGCTTCTGTCGGGGTGAGGCGACTCGAACGCCCGACCTCTACGTCCCGAACGTAGCGCGCTAGCCAACTGTGCTACACCCCGATTGCCTTAGCGACTGCAAAATTAGATATTTTTTCTGAAACCACAAAATATTTGCCAACCTTTTTAATTTTTCTTCTATTGAGATTCTAATTAATTGGTAAGAACAGTTTTCTTCTAATTCATCTTTAGGAAGAAGGCAGCACTCAACGAGAAGAGCGAATTTAGCCCTACGTTGAGCGCACTGTCGAGAAGGACAACGTTTGACTGTACATTGCCTACAACACAAAAAGTAACTTTCTTATAAAATCTGTTACGTCGTTTATGACAATTCTTCCAAAACGCGGTCTAAATGTAAGAAATGCACACAGAATCCAAATCCTGCAATCATTGCGACAGCTAAATACAGAATTTGTAGTTGTCCTCTACAAGCCTGAAAAAACTCAACATCTTATATCATTACCGTCATCATTTAGCAGAAGTAATTCTAAAAAGACGGACAGAGTGTGGATATAGGAACACGTTAAGATTTCCGGGATGCATAGTCTTATAGTGTTCACCACTCCATACATCGTAAAGTGTAATGGTATCATCTGCATCATAACCGAATTGGGTGAGATCGCAAGAAACTGATTCTCCACATACCGCAGTATTAGCAACGGTGCGAGGGTCAAAATTAAAAACATAAAACTTTACGCTTGCAGTGGAATTAGGCTGACACACACCAGTATCGTCCAATGCACCAATTCCTTTGAACCCTACGGCACCAGTAGGTACGTTTAATAATATCATAGCGTTAGCATCCATCGAAAAACCATTATCATATTTTTTACCAACCACACTCATCTTATCACTTCCAGTGACATTCTTGTTCTCATTGATTATGTTATAATACGATTTTGTGTAGCTATACTTTATATCCTTCCCGGTAATAGGCATTTCCGACCCGTCTTTCATTATGAATTTTGGAGCAATCCAATCAGCATGATCATAGTTAAGACCGTCGCCGGCATCATCCACGATTAAGGCAAGCTCTGTGGTACCCTCTGGCAATTCCACTTCCACATCAACCTTGTGTCCATCCGTTGTATATGCCACTGTCTCGGAAGCATAAAGTGCCTGTTGATCAAGAATCCAGCCGTTGCCCGGTTCGGTATAGAATAATGCCAACCAACGGTCGCCGTTATCTGGATCTTCACTTGTCCAGACAATCTTTCCTCCTTCATTCGACACCTGACGTGCATTTTCTCCAAAGGCATGCATCCTAAGGTAATCCTTGTTTGTCAACAATGAATCTGTGAACGCATCGTTATTTGTCAGTTCTCCTCCAAAAAATAAGGGAGAATGACAAATTCCCCATAGCGTCATGAGGGTGTATTGCTCATTCTTAGTAAGTCTGGTTTTACGTCCGGCATCTGCGTTTGCATATCCTTCATCTTTTACAGTCATAGAAATTTGTCCGAGCGGGAGCATGTCACAGTCGGCATAACATCCTTGTAAATGATAATTACTCCAATAATCCGCTTCCCTGAACACCGCTTTGACATCATCCCATCTATCCCAAAGATCGTCCATCATACGCCATTGATTAGCGTGCTGGTGCAAATGGTCAATCTGATCATAAGCCGTCTTTCCGGGAGAGAGACTGAGTACAATTGGCCGACCACACCGATCAATTGCTCTACGCAACATTTCTATTTCCCCGTTATAATATGGACGGCTCATATCATCAACTTTAATAAAATCCACTCCCCATGAAGCATAAAGTTCTATTATTGAATTATAATATAATTGACCGTAGCTATTGTTCGACACCGTCAGATTGTCTTTTAACCACGTGCATTCGGGGTCCTTTTTTTTATATACATAAGACCACGACGTATCTTCGGCACCTTTCAATTTATATCTGGTCGAATCATTGAGAATATACTTAGGAACACCCCGCATAATGTGAATGCCGAACTTCAATCCCATATTGTGGATACTATCTGCCAACGCCTTAAATCCTTCATTTTTTCCATTCTTGACAGCAGACGGGAAACGAATAGGCGAGGGTACGTAGCGACCATATTCGTCTAATTGGCAATCCGGATTATTGGTCTGGTTATACCATCCTCCTCCCAACGAAGGATGGTTGGCATACCAACGTATGTCGATAACCACATATTCCCACCCGTATTCAAGCAAATGCTCCTTCATATATTTTGCATTCTGCAACACCAACTCTTCATTTACCGAAGAATAATAACAGTCCCATGAATTCCATCCTTTAGGAGGTGTGGGAGCCCATGTACGGAAGGTTTGGACATCTTCCGTTCGTGCGTTAACGGCCAGCGATACAACCGTCATCATGACAAAAAAAATTAGTTTAGTTGTTTTCATCTCGTCACTATGTATAATAAAAATGTTGCTGCAAAGGTAGGCAGTATAGTACTACGAACAGGGACGGAAATGTTGATTCATAGTCTAAAAATGTTGAAAAGTATAATTGAAGACTAAAGAGTTAGATTGTCATGTTACAAATAATAACGATAATATGTTATTATTTTCATCTATGTTACTTTTTCACTTTGCTTATACAGTGACGGTCTGCACCCATAGTGCTGCTGAAAACATGTACTAAAATATTTTGGACTGCTGAACCCTGTCATTTCGGAAACTTCAGTGATGGTACGTTCTCCTTCTTTCAACAGACGTGCGGCATATTCCAATCGAATAGTACGCATAAATTCTACTGGAGAAACCTGAATCAAGGCAGTCATCTTTTTATATAACCCTGAACGTTCCATACAGAGATCTCGGGAAAGTTGCTCGACTCTATAATCTGTATTTGAAATATTATCTTCCACTAATTGCCGGGCACGCACAATCAAAGCCATCTCTTGCGACGAATTGTTCTCCAGGCCGACAGGCATGGAGAACAATGCATTTTTTCTTTTTAGAATCACGTTCTTCTTAATTGCTATAGCTATGCCTGCTACAACGACCGTAAAAAGCAAAATCCCCACCCATAACATATTCTTTTCAAATGTCTCGAAAAGGTCTATACCAGAAGAACTGTATAATATACCATCGTTATAACTGCCTAACCATATACCGCCGTCTCGGTCTTGAAGAATTGTATTGAAACCAGTCTGTACTGTCATTCCGTCCGGAAGATGGAGCCTTGTAAGCAAATGTTGCTCCCCGGTCTGCAAGTCAATCACCCAATAACCTCGTGCACATGATATATAGGCTTTCCGCTCAGGTGTAATGATAAGTGTATGCAGGGCATACTCCACATCCAGATACTTATTCCATTCGTTTGTAATAGGGTCAAAAGACAGCATAACCGCATGTCCCAAGCCCATACGAAGTTGATAGTACAATCCGTCAGGACCTTGCACAACCTGAGAAAACTTATCAAGCGTTTTTGCAGTATGCTCATCATAAGCTCTATAGGAGCCGCTAAGCCTCCCATCCTTCAGATTGAAAATAGATATAGCCCCATCGTTTGTAAAAACGTATGCATTCAGAGAATCTCGCTCAACTTCCTGTACCCTTCCTAAACAGTCTGGCAATTCCAATGTCAGACCGTCGCAATCTCTATAAATCCTCCCATCCTTTACAATCCAGACATCTTTATCCTTATCCACATAAAAGTCATCCGGATATCCGATTAAAGCCGTACATTCAGGCATAAAATGCATTGTCTCCAAATTCAAACATGCAACTTTTCCCGTGTCCTTAATCCAAAGCCGATGTTTACGGTCAACCAATAGTCGAGTATATTCCCGATAAATTGGCATAGGAGAATAATCGGTACTGTCTCGGAGAACACATTGAAAAGTCTTCCCATCCCAGAAACAAACATAGGACTCCGTATCCACCACTATTCGCCCATCTTCCAATTGCATCATCTGAAGCACATTTTCCCCATCAATCCTTGACCGGATCCCAACAAACCATAAGTTTTGTCCTCCGCTTGCATAACAAAGACAACACAATGGAAAAACAGAATCATTATACCAACACTTAACTTGCCACTATCATGTATTTTATTATCCAATCTCATATACACTTGTTTAGAGCCACCCGGCAACTACAAAATTAGTAAAATCCTCGATAAAGCCCAATTTTAAAAGTGAATTATTTCAGATATTCCTTTCAATTGCAAGACATATATTTATAATACGGCCACCATGAAGTATAAAGCCGATAAGTCAAATAAGAGATGTAATGCGTCACGTTTCCATCATTTCAAACGATTATTCCGTAAAAATTTCTTTAATTCAAACGGATTTGTTAATTTTGCCAAACCATGGGCGAATCACATTGTCCATGGTTTCAAAAAATTCCTAACAGTTCCTTAAAGTCGTCCCGAAGCAGTTATCCCATTATGGAATTGCCATAGGAGCCTCAAAACTCTTCGAGATGATGCATATAGCTAAACAAGAAATGCCGTCTTTTATTTCCATAATCACACGCCGCAGCCAGAGTTAACTGATGATGGGGGCAGGCTCGGTAATGGCAGGCACAGCATGTGCCGCCTTGAGAGGCAACACAGAATATCTTCCCGCCACATTATGCCTGGTTTTCGCGATATTCGCCCAACTTTCGGCAAATTTCTATTATCTGTATTATGACGAATCAAACCGCTGCGGCAACAATATCGACATGCACATACGAAGCCGTTCGCAGATAAACGGATTCTCCATGCTTAAGGAATGCAGCGTGGGGATGATGCTGCTTGCAATCATGACAGGAATGAGCCTTATCGCCATGGCAGGATGGTGGGTGATGGTTGTCGGGGCCTTCATAATTATAGCAGGATGGCTTGCCTGCGGCGGAAGCACCCCTCTCCTACGCACGCCCTACGGGGTGTTATGCTCCTTTATAATGTTCGGTCCCGTAGGGGTGATTTCCACATCGTTGATACAGTCGATGCACGAAGCTACCGAACCCCTCAACTGGTTTGACATAACGCCGTCGCTCTATATGAGCCTTGTGATTGGGTTGATGTGCGTGAATTCCACATTACTCTACGGCTATTCCACCTACCTTACCGATCTTCGGAACTCTAAGGAATCCTTTGTCACCGCTTTCGGAAGGAAAACAACCAGAATTGTATTCCTCCTCAATGGCATTGCATACACCGGCGTGACCGTCTTCATGTGTCTTTCGCTTCATCTTGACCTGAACGGGCTCGACATGGTGCCGTCAACAGTATGTCTTCTTGTAGATATCTATATTTGGTGGAAGATGAAAACCTTGCCTCGTTACAAACTTGCCACGCTCATCGACATAGGCAACTTCAACGTGCTTCTGATGGGTCTTCTTTCCTTCCTGATATTCGAACTCACAGGCATACCCGACGACAGCCAACTCACATTCTTCGGGTTTTGAGGAGAAGGGCCAGAATTTAAGAGTATGTTCCTTAAAGATTAGTCATCGGTTAGACCGGCTCATCGAGCGGGCTACGCCGGCTATATGTCTTTTTCTTTTTATCAGGCTTTTTACTTTTCTTTCCTTCACGGACTTTCTTGTCACGCTTCCCAGATCCCGATGAATCGTTTCTTTCCTTCTGGCGGAGAGTTTTACCGGCAAAGCCGGAGGAGGCGTCGATAGAATCGCGGGGAATAGCCCCCGCCGTGTCGCCATCTACAAGCACCTCCACATCGTGCGGAGAGATTGCCTTCGACGGACGGCCACACCATGCCACCCCAAGCCCGCAGAGAGTTACAACCAATGCAATCCCTGCCACTATGAGCACTCCTTTGCGCTCGGATGAAGATACCGGACGGTTCGCCATATTTTTGTTGCATCAGAACGGGTAACCTATCGCCAGATGGAAAGCAAAGGCATCCTTGAAACGAATATTGAAATAATGCGGCGACCCTGTGTCGTATGGGGCATGAAGGCCATAGCCGAGGTCTCCCCTTATCACCATCATGCCGATATCCACGCGGAGTCCGACACCGGTGCCCAAGGCAAGGTCTTTGTAAAAATTCCTTCCCGTCAGTTTGCCTCCGGGACGCAAAGAATCGCTCTTGAGAAGCCATATATTTCCGGCATCAAGGAAGAGAGCGCCATGCAAAACACTGATAATCGGAAAACGATATTCCGTATTAAGCTCAAGCTTAAACGTACCGGTCTGGTCGAAATATCCGTTGCGCTGCGATGCGGGGGCCCGGTAGGATCCGGGGCCTAACGAACGTACGGTAAAGGCACGTATCGAGTTGGCACCACCGATATAGAACTGCTCGGAATAAGGCACCTCACGCGAATTGCCATAGGCATGAGCCGCACCTATCAGGATTCTCGACACAAGCCAATGGTCGCTTCCCCTTATAAGACGCCTGTTATATACCAACTGCGCCTGCCCCTTGACAAACTGGGAGAACGGCGTGCCGAAAAGCTTCTTCTGCCCTTTCACGCCACAGAGACTCCAGATGCCGTCAAAGAGATTGCCGGCTTCAGTAAACGTGACGGAAAAATTAATGCCGTTGATTCTCTCGCGCTCGAAAAAACGGTCGTAGGTATAGGTGTAGGACAGCTGCGGTATGAACTGGCTTTGGAAACTCAACGCCACGGCAGGATTGAGCGACATTATCGAATCGAACTCGTGGGTTGTGGAGATAAGTTTGTTATAGGTAAGTTTAAAAGGGGTGAACTGGTTGACCGAATAACGTGAAGCGCGCCATTCGTAGGTGATGCCGGTATTGAACTCGGCGAGCTTGAAGAAATGCGGACGGTTGAGCACGCTTGCGCCAAGCGATATTGTAGTCCAGTTGAGGTCGCGCTCCGTGCGCTTTATAAATTTCGGGGCAAGCATGCGCGGGAACGCCAGGGATGCCGTGAGGCCGAATTCATAACTGTTGAACACACTGCTGCGGTTGCGCCCGGTCTGCCATTCATAATCGGCGTTGAACTGTAGGCTCAGGCGTTCGCCCCCTCCGAATGTGTTGCGGTTGGCAAGCCCGAGGATCAATCCCGGCCCCAGATAACTGTTGGATTTGGAAGTGGCGTTTACCTCAATCGAGGCCTCCATAGGGTCGTCGAACTGTACTATGTTATAGACATCAAGCAGCGCATGCCCGGGAGTGGTGTCGGCGGGAACCGGCTGAATCTGTATGTTCCCGAATATTCCAAGACGGGAAAAACGGGTCTGTGTCCGGTCCATATCACGCACGGAGAAGAGTTTGCCGGGGCGGAAGGTGATACATGACGGTATCAGATTCTTGCGGAGTTTTGCAGGGCGCATCACAACCACCTCCCCCTTGGCAGTCTGCATAGTGTCGGGAGTGCCGGCATAGCTGTCGCTTTTACGCAGCACGGTCGTGACTATTTTGCCGGTGCGGTATTGCAGCTTTGCCATGTCGGGCATATTGTCGGCAAGCGACATCTTTATTGCGATGCTTCCGGGTGTAATGAGCGAATCGGCAAGAAATTCCACATATTCCGGGCGGAAATAATAATATCCCCGGTTGCGCAAACGGTTTGCAATCCTCACCCTTTCTGCCGAAAGGGAATCGACACAAAATATTTCCCCCTTCTGCAAATAGGGGCTTTTCCTTGCCACGGAATCTATGAATCCATAAATTGGAGCCTTCTCGCTGTTGAAATATATAATCGAGTCTATGCGATAAGGTTTCGAGACGTTTAATGTATAATCGATGCTTGCCTTCCGCTTGTTTTTCTTGCTATAGTCTATATCATAAGAAACCGTAGAACCGAAATAGCCGTTGTTGTCGAGAATCTGCTCCATGAGCCTCACCCTGGTCTCAGGCCGAACCTCGCTGATAAGCACATTGGGCTTGGCAAGTTTGTTGTATAGCCAGCCTTTTAGCCCTTTGGCGGAATCATTCCAGTTGTTATAGACCCAAAGCCCGAGGGGAATCTTTATGAACGGGGCGATAACGTAGTCGTTGGCATCGCAGTCCGATGCCTCACGGAGATTTTCGATAAGCCCCGGCGACAGTTTTTCGTTGTCGGTGCGCACCACATTGAAATCGCCGACACCTGTGTAGCGAATCTCCCCCTGTCCGAGACGCCGGGTGGTAGAACAGGCGGAAACCAGAATCCCTATTATGGCGGCTGTGGCCATCAATACGTTTGCCCGGATATTATTTCTCTTCATGTTCTTTTACGATTTGAGGTACGGAATCATTTTTAGTCACGGCGACGGAATCCGGTTTCGCCACTACCGCCGAGTCGGCAGGCACCGGCGGAATATTTCTGCGCGCGCCCCAACGGAAGAGGTCGCGGAGGTCAGACAAACGCCGCCGCATTACGAAGCCCACGCCCGTTTCGGTGATTTCCCCTTCGAGGATGCTTTCATATCCCGTATGACGGAAGAGGCGCGCCAGCATGGTGATGTCGCTTGTCTGCTTGAGTATATATTCGAAAGATATGTCGCTGATAAGATTCTCCGAAAAATTCTCGTCGGCAGAGGCATCGGTGGTATAATTGCCTCCGACCGAGATTTTAAACCTGTTGTTGAAGAGAGATTTCGACATCTGGTAGCTATAACTCATGGCACTTCCGGTTTCGCCATTGACCGTCTTGTTGTATTGGTCAACGCCAAAACTGAGGTCAACCCCCTTCACATGGTTTGCAAGGAAACTGTTGACCTGTGAAGTCAGCAATCCGTATAACTGTCCCTGAAGAAGGTCGCCGCTGGCGGTCTTCACCCCTTGCGCGCTATATTGGCCCGTAAGGAGCAGGTTGATGGCAGCCATGCTCCTCTGTTCAGCACTCATCGAAAGGAGGTCGTTCTGGATTGTCATATCGTCTTCGGTCGAAAGGTCGAACATAAGTTTGGGGGCGGAAAGCGTATTCGACACCGACACATCCACGAGGAAATTAACTAACCTTGAGTTACCGTTCTGCATAAGGTTGGCCCGTATCTCATCGGTGGCTTTTATGTCAAGGGCAGGATTCATGAGGTCGCCGCTCCAGCGAACGAAACTTGACGGTATGAAATCAAATCTCTTCGAACCTGTCCACATAGGCATACTATAGTTTACGTAGCCTTCTCCAAGTGTAATCTGCCCGTTAAGCCTCATGTCGCCCATATAATTCTGGAAATAGTTGAGATTACCGCTCGGATGAAGCACGCCCTTTCCGGAACCTGTGGTCTGCGAACCGGGATAAATCACCTGCACCGCCACTCCCGGCTCGATGTTGAGGTCTGCCACAATGCGCATCGCCATCATCGGTGCCACCGTATCGGCTTCCACCACTTGGGTAGTATCGTTGAAATTGACGAATTTCACCACGCCCTCCATGTCCTGGGCAGTGATTTGTGCCGTGGTCTGCGGCACTGAATACGTCACGTCGGAACCGGAAAGCAAATTGACATTGGCATTGATGTTGAAATGGTCGAGCGGGCCTCGCGCCGAAGCCTTCAGGTCGAGAAACAGCTTGCCGTAGATATCGCTCCTCGCCCCTTTGTCGTTGTTGATAAGCTGGAAGTTCTTGGCATCCATGCCTAAATTGAACGAAATCTTTGAAAACCTGGAAGCGTCAACAGTGCCGTCGATTACAAGGGGATTCTTGTTTGCCCCCCAGATGTCGAATTTATCGAGACGGATTATATTGTCGGCCACTGTCAGAGAGTCGTTGCCGAAGTTTAGCTGCGACCCTATCATAGGGATGAACACACCAACTGAATCGCAGGCAATCGAGCCGTTGAGCAAGGGGGCTGTAAACGAACCTTTCATATCCATACCGCCGTTAAGATAGCCGGAAAGGCGCGCCACGTCGTTGCCGAGGAAGGCATTAGCTATGTAAAGAGGGAAACGGGTGAGTTCAAGCCCGAATTTTTCCGCCTGCAACACTCCGGTGGAATCAGGTTTAAGCCACATTTTCGCCGTCAAGGCATCGGAACCGTCGATTTTCAACGTGGCTCCTGCCCCTGACGTTCCGTCGTCGTTACGGCCCGCCTTGAGGGCAAGGTCGAAATCCCCTACCCGTATTTTATCGTATGTGAAATCTTTAACGCCCACGGTTCCGCCGCCATAGAGCCAACTCTTCGTGTAACCCACGTTCAGGTCTGCATCCACGGAAGCCGTCAACGGAGGAGCGAACACCGACATTTTCAGGAAATCCTGCACCTTTAGATTGTGGATTGCCACACGCAGCTCATCGTTGCCGGCTTGTCCGGTTTGTGTCACGAGTTTTATGCTGCTCTCGTTGCTCTGAGCTATGAGGTTGGCGTCGATACGCTTTGTGGAAAAATTATATTCCACATGGTTGTCGTCGTTAAACGACCAGGGAAGGTAAGCCACGGTAGCTTTAAGGGGAGTGAAATGGACAGTGGCGAGAGAATCGACCAAGGCAGCCGTCAAACCGAGACGGTAGCCCGTCTCCCCTTTCTGGTTTTTCTGGGTGAGTGAAATCAACGCACGGTTCGAACCCAGATACCCGTTGACGTTGACATCGGCGAACTCCGCAAGTGGGTTGTTCCTACGGTTGCCCATGTGAGCCTTATAATCAAGAAGTTTCCCCCTTTGCTTCATAAGAAAGGTGAGAGTGTCGGCACGCATTGATTTATTGCCCGCTTCAAGCATGCCGATATTGGCGGTGATGATGGAGTCGTTGGCGATTCCGGCATACACCGTATCCACGCTTAATCCCATGGTGTTGAGATAACGCCCCAAGAATCCGCGCCCGGATGCATTGAAATCAATGCCAAACGGAGGGAGGGCTGCCTGCAGGCCTTCCACGTCAAGGTCGCGGCGTTCAATCTGTTTCGATACGGAATCGCCCACAGTGGCAAATGCATCCACAAGCTGTTTGAGACCGGAACGGCTGTTGAAATCAAGACTCGTCATGTCGGCATCGACACGTGCGGAAACCCTGTCGGCATAACTGTTGAATTTTGCCGTAACAGCCCCGGGGAAATTGAAATACTGGTTTCCTACGGTCCATTCCACATTGTTGAGCTTCATATCGACATCATATAACCATTTCTCCGGACTCGCCGTCCCCGCCACATACAATTCCCCTTTACCGTTGTTGGCATCCGGAGTGAGCCCGAGCGACTGCAGATTGAGGTTTCTTAGCGTGCCGGTAATGTCGAATGTATAAAGGTCAGGGGCTACTGTGCCCGAGCCGTCGATACGGAAATCGGCATCCGGGTTCGCCGACAAAGCGGTAATGGTGTAGTTGCCGTCATGAAGCGCCACGTCGGCGACGATGTCGCGAAGCACCTGCTTCTCATAGACGAGCGAAGCAACATCGAGCCTGATATCTGTCGTGGCATGCGGTTTGGAAGGATTGAATCCCGCACCGTTTGCCTTCAAAGAAGCCGTCACCCGCCCTACCCCGAGCGTAGGCATGAAATGGGCTACGTTTACGTTGCGTAAGTCGATGTCGGCATTATACGCTTCCGACGTCATGCTGACCCTTCCGTCGGCAGCCACGTCGCCGGCGGAAGTAAGGAGCTTGAAATTGGCTGCATATGTCTGGTTGGCGGCCGATGCGCGCCCTTTGAGGTTCATTTCCGGCAACTTGAAGCCAACCTTCCCCATTAGATTGTCGATAACCCCGGGATTTGTCACCGCCCCTTCAAAATCAATATTGGCACGCAACTTCTTGAAATCAAGAGCATTTTGCGCTTTTCCCGAAGCTTTAAGGCTGAACACCCCGGGAAGGGCTGCAGAAAGGACCGGAATATCCACGTCGGCCAACGTGCCGTCGGCGCGAAGCGCGAATTTCAAAGGGTTTCTCTGCGGCAACTTGGAAGTATAGATCTTCAGGTCGGGCATAAAAGCTTCCACGTCAGGAAACCCTATGCTACCCTCCGCCATGGCCTCAAGCGGTGCGGAAGGTTCCATCTCCATAAGGGCGAAAGGTATGCCTGCGGTAGCCGACACATTTGAGAACGGGGTCTTGACCACAAAATCTCTCAAGGCAAGCCCGGTGGAATCCATCGACACTATTCCATGGCCTTCAGTAATCTGCAAGCCGCTACGCTCTTTCGCAGAAATAGCGGTTATAGGCAATTCTATGGAAGAGGCGGCATTGTAAAAGTTTCTGAGAGTGACGCCCACATCGTCCACTTCTATATATGAAGGGTCGAAACCGGGAAGCGGAGTCGCGTCTTTCACCGCATACAATGCTTTGAATCCGGAGAGTGATACGGAATCGCCCTTTATCACCATCGGTGCGCTTGGAGCCGATGCGGTAGAATCCGGCTGCGGGGCCGGATGTGAAGCAACGTATTCCGGAGTCGGGGTAAGATAGGTGACATCGCCGCCGGAAGTTCCGAGGCTCGACACCGACACAAGATTCTTACCAAGGTCTATCACACCCTTACGGAGCACCAGGGAAGAGGTGTTGAACCGGAGCGTATCTATAGTGGGGAGCATGCTCATTTCAAACCCGAAATTCTCGAATTTCAACTCTTCCGCCTTTATATAAAACGGAGCCGACGTTGAATCGGAAGGGGTCGGTTTCTGCTTCCAGACGTTCATGAAAAGCGAAACGTTGCCGTTTTTAAGGTAAGCCTTGTTGATAAGAATCCGGCTGTTGGCAATATCTGCCGAACTCTTGTCATCCACGGTAAGGTCGCCTGCATTTATCTTCAACACCATCGACGAATCGGGGGAAACCATCCTGTAATATCCGTCGAGAAGCCTGAGCCGGTTGACCTTCACATCGAGATTAAACAGAGGCACAAGCTTCACGTCGGCTATCACCTCGCGGGCGTTCACCATGGTGTCACCCGAAGCTTCGATGACGGTGACATCATTCAACGAAACGTCGGCAGGCCATTTCAGCCGGAACTTCCCGATTTCCACCTTCATACCGGTTGATTTATACACTGCGTCGCAGGCAATGTTTTTCACCAATGTCTGTACCGGAGGTATGTAGAGAAGCACAGGAATCAAAAGAATGGCGACAAAAATCCAGAAAAACGTCTTCAGCGTGATCCTAAGCCATTTCGGGCGAATCAAATGACGTTTCTCTTTCTTCTCCGCCACCTTCTCTTCTTGAGCGGGGGCTTCGGCAGCAGGTTTATTGTCGTTTTCTTTCATTGTGGAATCTTCGGCGTTTAGTTAGTGTTTCTTTCTGTCGTTTCGGCTCCACAGATGCTGGGACCTCAACCATATTGCGGCGCACAGTGCTGCTCCGATTGCGTCGGCCACCATGTCGGCGACCTCGAATCCCCTCCCCAGTGCCATCTCCAACTGAGCCACCTCTATTCCTATTCCCGACATTGTGGAAAACAAGGCCGCCATCCATACGAAATGAGCAGACAATCTGACCCATTTCTTTTTTCTCTGACGGTCAAGCAGAATCATGACTGTCAGGAATCCGAACATGACGGCATGAACCACTTTATCGGCACCCGGAAACAACCGGGGGGCATCGTCACCCAACGGATCCGGCACCAACGTGAGCCAAAGAATCAAAGCCACTGTCAGAACGGATAGCGTCCAGGAGGGAAGCGCGGTAAGAAACGCCTTCGCTTTGTCCATATTTCATTTAAGTTTTATTAAGACCACGGAGCGGCAGAATCTCCCGTCTTTTCTCATAACATCGACCGATGTCTAAAAGTTTTTTAACACCCTTCATTCTTTGGCAACTCGCCGGAAAGCCACATATCTATTATCCTTCTCGACAAAGAAGGCATCGAAGGGATGGCGGGGATACAATCCCGCGTGAAAAAACCTCCCGACGTCAGCTCCCCGTCGGCAAACTCCACTTCCCCGTTTCGATAGCGGGCGGTGAATCCCATCATCAGCTGATAAGGGTAAGGCCACGCCTGGCTTCCTATATAACGTATGTCGCCTACCTCGAGCGTAGTCTCCTCCCTTATCTCGCGCGCCACACATTCCTCAAGGCTTTCGCCTGTCTCCACAAACCCGGCCACAAGGGCATGCACGCCATCCTTCAACGTGCGCGAATGCACGAGCAACGCTTCTTCCCCCCGGGTCACGAGCACCACGACAGCAGGATTTAACCTCGGAAAGTATTCCCTGCCACATTTCGGACACCTCTTGCTTATTTCGGAAAAACGCTCAAGCGGACGGCCGTCGTTTCCGCAATAACGTTCGGAAGCGTTCCAGTTAAGCAGTTCGGAGGCCTTGGATGCCGCATTATAATCTTCGTCTTGAATGACACCCCAGGATTCACGGAGTCCTTTCCATATACATCCCTCGGGAACTTTCTCCATATCAGGCAACGACAAAGCCACATAATCGCCAAAAACGAAAGTCTCGGCTTCCGGAGGGATACGGACCTCCTCTTCCAGGGGAAGACGTAACCCGTCTTCGCCCACAAAAAGCATTAGCCGGCGACCGCCGGCTATTATTATCTTTTTCATTTCGGATTTCATTTTTTATCCTTACCGAGAGAGGCAAGCATCTCGGCTGCGGTGAGACCTGTGGCGGGATGGCTCCAGCCGGGCGCAAGTTCGGCGAGAGGTTCAAGGAAAAACCGTCTCTCCGCAAGATGCGGATGCGGCACTTTCAAAGTGTCGCCGTCGAGTATCTCACGGTCAATAGCCACTATGTCGATATCGATGACACGGTCGGCATATTCTCCCGAAGCGGTCCGATGGGATTCGGGTGAAATGGCTTGCTCTATACCCTGGAGGCGCGACAGCACTTCGCAGGGCGGCAAATCCGTGTGAAACGCCATTCCCACGTTTAAAAAAGAATTGGTGGAGTCATAGCCCCAAGGGGCAGACTCCACCACATGACTCATTTCAAAATCGCCGAACTCCGCCCCGACCGCGCGCATTGCGCGGCTGAGATTGAGCCTGCGGTTGCCGAGATTGCTCCCGATATTTATCAACACGAATGCCATCAGAGCGATTTCTTCACCTCGACTTCCTCGTATGCCTCTATAAGGTCGCCTTCGCGGATATCGTTATATCCCTGCACTGAAAGACCGCAGTCATAGCCGGAAATGACTTCCTTGGCATCGTCTTTGAAACGCTTGAGAGAACCGAGTTCACCCGTATAAATCACAATACCGTCGCGTATTACGCGCACCTTGCTCGTGCGTTTGATTTTTCCGTCACGCACGATGGCGCCCGCGATTGTGCCCACTTTCGAGATATGATAGGTCTGGAGCACTTCGGCGGTGCCGGTAATCTCCTCTTTGATTTCGGGGGCAAGAAGACCCTCCATGGCATCTTTCACCTCTTCGATTGCCTTGTAAATCACAGAATACAGACGGATTTCAACGCCTTCTTTCTCCGCTTCCTTACGGGCGGCTCCGGAAGGACGCACCTGGAAACCTATGATGATGGCATCGGATGCGGCGGCGAGTGTCACATCGCTCTCGGAGATGGCACCGACGCCCTTATGAAGCACGTTGACCTGAATCTCCGGCGTGGAAAGCTTGATAAGCGAATCTGAAAGTGCCTCGACCGAACCGTCAACGTCGCCTTTGACCACGAGGTTGAGTTCATGGAAATCGTTGAGTGCGCGGCGGCGTCCGAGCTCTTCAAGTCCCGGGCGTTTTTTGGTGCGCAGTCCAAGCTCGCGTTGCAGCTGCTCGCGTTTTCCGGCGATTTCTCGCGCCTCCTGCTCGGTTTCAAGCACATTGAAAGCGTCGCCCGCAGTCGGGGCGCCGTTCATGCCGAGGATAAGCACCGGTGTGGAGGGACCGGCCTCTTTCACCCGCTGGTTACGCTCGTTGAACATGGCTTTTATCTTGCCGTAATGCGTTCCGGCAAGTATCACGTCGCCCACACGCAAGGTGCCGTTCTGCACAAGCACCGTAGCCACGTAGCCGCGACCCTTGTCAAGGCTCGACTCGATTACCGACCCTACGGCCAGACGGTCGGGGTTTGCTTTGAGGTCGAGAATTTCCGCCTCAAGGAGCACTTTCTCCATCAAGTCGTCAACACCGATACCTTTTTTCGCGGAAATATCCTGGCTCTGATATTTTCCACCCCATTCCTCCACGAGATAATTCATGTTGGCAAGCTGCTCCTTGATTTTGTCGGGATTGGCTGCCGGTTTATCTATCTTATTGATGGCAAACACCATTGGCACACCGGCGGCGGAAGCATGGTTGATGGCCTCTATGGTCTGCGGCATGACATCGTCGTCGGCTGCGACTATGATGATGGCAAGGTCGGTCACCTTCGCCCCGCGGGCACGCATGGCCGTAAAAGCTTCGTGGCCCGGGGTGTCGAGGAACGTTATATGGCGTCCGTCCGAAAGTTCCACGTTATATGCACCGATATGCTGTGTGATGCCGCCAGCCTCGCCGGCAATCACGTTGGCTTTGCGGATATAGTCGAGAAGCGAGGTCTTGCCGTGGTCAACGTGGCCCATGACTGTGACAATCGGCGGACGGGGCACGAGGTCTTCCTCGCTGTCTTCCTCAGCTGCGATGGCCTCCGTCACGTCGGCGCTGACATACTCGGTGGTAAATCCGAATTCCTCCGCCACTATATTGATGGTTTCTGCGTCAAGACGCTGGTTGATGGAAACCATTACCCCAAGGTTCATACAAGTGGCGATGACGTTGTTGACGGGCACTTCCATAAGGTTGGCAAGGTCGTTGGCGGTCACGAATTCGGTGAGCTGGATCACACGGCTCTCCGCCTCCTCGCGACGCTGGTTCTCAAGTTCGCGGTTGTGTATCGCCTCCTTCTTTTCCTTACGCCATTTCACGCCCTTCTTAGGAGCCTTGCTGGTGAGTCGCGCCAATGTTTCCTTCACCTGCTTCTGCACGTCTTCCGGATTAGTCTCAGGCTTCTGGGCACGCTCGTTGCGACGCGGTTGCTTGTCGCCCTTGCGGTCTCCGCGCTTGCGTTCGTTTCCTCCGCCTTGGCCCTGTGCCGATTTGTCGCCGCCCTTCTTACGGCGTTCCGAACCGAAGCCGGGCTGGGAAGCGGCCTTTTCGATATCCACTTTCTCCTTACCTATGCGCTTACGTTTCTTACGGTCGGCACTGGCGGAATCGCCGCCCTGCGATGAAGCCGCGCCTCCGGCACGCCCCTTTTCGCCACGCCGGCGGTCATCCTTACCGCGTTTTTTAGGACGTGTGGACTGATTGAGCGCCGAGAGGTCAATCTTGCCAAGCACCTTGAGCTCCGGCTGTGCCGGAGGAGTGGAAAGACGGAACACATTGCTTTTCTGTCCTTCCCCTTCCTGCGATGATTCCTTCTCAGGCTGCGCCTCGCTTTTGGGCTGCGGGGCCTGCTCTTTCATCCTGTTGTCGGGGTTCTGATTCCGTGAGGGTTTGTGCTCCTCCTTGTTTTTACCTTCCTGTCGTCCGGAAGTCTTTTGTTCTGATTGGTTTCTGTTGTTCACTGTAGGTTTCGGTGTAGTGACTGCCTCCGGGGTTTCACCAGCCTCGGACTTTTTCTCTGCATCTGTTTTCTGGGGCTCTTTTTTCGGAAGAGCGTTTTCAGGCTGAACCGGCGCCTTCTTTTCAGGCGCGACAGCCGTTGTTTTTTTATCTTCCGCCTTTTCCACCGGCCGCGACGTCGCGACGTCGGCCCCGTGAGCCGTTTCCG
>CABRKI010000075.1 GCA_902471455.1 uncultured Porphyromonadaceae bacterium
GATCTCAAAATTAGCTAATTTTGCACTTGCCACTTGACTCTACATTATAAGGAATTCGGCACTTATGATTTGCGTGTAATAGTACTAATTATTATATTTGCAAAATCATAGATCCATATAGGCAATGTATGAGATAATGCATTATTATGTAATGTATTGTATGATGATTGCGTGATGTAGCATGTAATAGGACCTTAATTATCATGGAAAAAATTATCATGGAAAATTTTCTGAAAATTGTCTTGACGGTGTTCTTTTCGATTGCCTGGATTGCGGTGCAGGCATTTGAATACCGGATTGTCTCCAAGCCGGGAAATAAATTGCCGGATGGCGTGGAGTGTCATTTAGTGAATGAAGTTGACTGCTTCACCGTTTATAACGACAGTGTGAAAAACGGGGCAATCGATATTTCCGGAGAGTGCGAAAGACCGTTTCCGGCTGAGTTGTTGATAACCAATAAGAATCCTGACAGCCTTATATTTATCTCTTTGAACTTGATTGTGGAACCCGGCATGATGACGGTTGATTTCGATAAGCGAATGGTGGAAGGGGGAGAACTCAACCGGAAATTATCCGATTATGAAAAAAGAATTGGAGAGTTGTGGAAGAAAGATGGAAAACAAGCCATGCAAGAGATGAAGAACGAATTTATCGCCAATCGCGACAACGCATTCGGAGAGAAAATCCTGATAGAAATAGGGAATGAGGGATCATCTCCGGATGAATGGGATGAGGCCTTGAAATATATAGGGGAGGAGACCAAAAGCCTCGAAAAAATCAGGTCCCTCTCCGACAGAATGGAAAGACTTCGGTCCTCTTGGGAGGGTCAACCCTATAAAGAACTGTCGGGAAAAGGGCTGGACGGCTCTCCTGTCAGTTTGTCGGATTATGTCGGGAAAGGGAAAATCGTGATAGCCGATTTTTGGGCAAGTTGGTGTAAGGGTTGCATTATAGAGGCGAAAGAATATCTTAAACCCCTATATGAGCAATACAAGGATAGCAAGGATGTGGAGATTATCGGTATAGCAATCGACGACATTTCGGAGGCTGTAAAGAAACATGGAATCGAATGGGATCAGCTTATGGATTGCAAGAAGGTAATGGGAATATATACGATTTATGCGTTTCCGGAGATTATTATGTTCGGACCCGACGGCACTATCCTGCACCGGCATCTCAGAGGCGAGGAAATAGAGAGACGGTTGGTGGAAGCGTTGCAAGAGAAAAAAGAATTACAGGCGGATGAAAATTAATGCCGACAAATAAATCGGAAATTTGCATGGATTTGAAAAATTTGTTAACTTTGCAGGCAAAATAAATGAAATGACGGCAAAATCTCTCAGTCGAATATCGTTTGTTATGCAATCGCAGACTACGCAAAACGGAAGCTTCAGCCATCCGCAAACTCCGTTTTTCAGATATTCAGGGCAACTCATTGGTGAGTTGCCTTTTTTTTGTTCGTACATGAGCATTGAAGCCGACATTTGAAAATAAAGAAGGATAAAATGGAAGACATTATCATCACAGGAGCCAACGTCTGGTGTGAAGGCAAGTTTATAACCGCCGACGTCTCGATCCACGACCGGAAGGTTTCGGCTGTGGGAGAGGCGGCATTGTTGTCGGGAACCGGGAAAATAATCTCAGGGGAAGGGAAGTATCTCGTGCCGGGACTCGTGGACCTTCACGTCCATTTCCGTGAACCCGGATATTCGTATAAGGAGACAATCCGCACGGGAAGCGAAGCGGCTGCAGCCGGCGGTTTCACCACCGTTTGCACGATGCCGAACCTTAACCCAGCTCCCGATGATGTGGAAAGCCTTAAGCGCCAGCTCGACATAATCCGTCTTGACGCTTGTGTGGATGTGCTTCCTTACGCCACTATCACGAAAAAACGGATGGGGCATGAACTTGTGGATTACCGTATGCTCGCTCCCTGGGTGGCAGGCTTCTCAGACGACGGCACCGGGGTGCAAGACGACGAAGTGATGCTTGCAGCTATGAAGGGAATCGCGCCCACGGGAAAAATCCTGGCTGCCCATTGCGAAGTTGAGAGTCTTCTCAACGGTGGATATATACACGACGGTGAATATGCCCGTGCCCATGGCCACAGGGGAATCTGTTCCGAATCGGAATGGGCGGAGATTGACCGCGACATAAAGATGGCGGAAGAGACGGGATGCCGTCTCCATGTATGCCATATCTCCACCAAAGAGAGCGTGGAGTTGATTCGCAAAGCCAAAGCGAGAGGGGTGAAGGTTACGTGCGAAACCGGACCGCATTACCTTACATTTTGCGACGAAAACCTTCAGGAGCACGGACGTTTCAAAATGAATCCTCCAATCAGAAGCCGTGCCGACCGCGACGCTCTGCGCCGGGGGGTGATAGACGGCACCATCGACGTGATTGCCACCGACCATGCCCCTCATGCCGCCAACGAAAAAGGGAAAGGGCTTGAGAAAAGCGCGATGGGAGTGGTAGGGCTTGAAACGTCGTTTGCCGCAGTATATACCACGATGGTGGAATCCGGACTGATGCCTTTCAGCCGTCTTGTGGAAGCTATGGCAATCAACGGCAGAAAGATTCTCGGGCTTCCGGGTGCCGACGGCATAAGGCCCGGCGACAAAGCCGACCTCACGCTTCTCGACCTCGACCGGCAATGGACGGTGGAGCCGCGCGACTTCCGCTCCATGGGACAAAGCACCCCTTATGACGGCATGGCACTTAAAGGAAAGCCCGTGCTGACAATAAGCAACGGCGAAATACGCTTCTGTAAACTGTAACAAAATTATACAACATACACTTTCCGAAAAATGAAGCCATACACAAAGAAACTTGTGCTTGAAGACGGACGCGAATTCCCCGGATTCGGATTCGCTTCCGACACCGAAAAAGTGGGCGAACTGGTGTTCAATACTTCGATGGTGGGTTATCAGGAAATCCTTTCCGACCCTTCGTATGCCGACCAGATTATCGTGATGACCTATCCCCTTATCGGCAACTATGGAATCACCGACGAGGACTATGAAACCAAGTTCCCTTCAATCGGCGGAATGATTGTAAAGGAAAACAACAATTCTCCATCCAATTTCCGCTATACCAAGACGCTTGCCGAAGTGCTTGATGAAAACAACATCCCGGCGATAAGCGGAGTGGATACGAGGATGCTCACAAGGATTCTGAGAGACGCGAGAGGAATTCGGGCCATAATCACGGACATAGATACTCCCGTTGACGAGGCGGTGACGAAAATCAAGGCTGTGGAGCGTCCCACCAACCTCGTGAGCCGTGTGAGCTGTAAGAAGCGTTGGTTCTCCCGCACAGCCAATTATAAGTATGACATTGTAGCCATCGACTGCGGAATGAAATACAACATGGTGCGCAGCCTTAACGCCCATGGTTGCAACGTCACGGTTGTGCCTTGGAACACTTCGGCAGAACAAATTATGGCGTTCAATCCCGACGGAGTGCTTGTCTCCAACGGCCCCGGTTCGCCTGAGGATGTGCCCGAGGTGGTGGAAACCATCCGCAATCTTCGCGGAAAAGTGCCTATGTTCGGAATCTGCCTCGGCCACCAGCTCATCGCGCTCGCATACGGTGCCGAAATCGGAATAATCAATCCCGGCCACAGAGGGGGCAACCATCCTGTGAAAGAACTCACCACGGGCCACGTGCTTATCACCGCGCAGAACCATGGATATGCCGTGAAGGAGGAATCGTTGAAAGGCACCCCGCTTGAGGTGACCCACGTCAACCTTCTCGACGGCACGGTCGAGGGTCTCCGCTGTGTGGAAGACAAGGTGATTTCAGTGCAGTTCCATCCGGAAAGCGCGCCCGGACCACAGGATTCCATCTATCTTTTCGATAAGTTTATCGATATGATTCCGCAAACAGAGAAATAATCCACATACATCAACGCTAAGAATTACCGCTTCTGAAGCGGACAAGAAAAAATGCCGAAACGTACAGACATAAAGAAAGTGATGGTCATCGGGTCGGGCCCGATAGTAGTGGGGCAGGCTGCCGAGTTCGACTATGCGGGCACGCAGGCGTGTACGGCCCTGAAGGAAGAAGGTTATGAGGTGGTGCTGGTCAACTCCAACCCCGCCACAATCATGACCGACCCGGAGATAGCCCATAAGGTTTATATGGAGCCGCTGACTCTTGAATATGTTGCCAAGATTGTAAGATATGAGCGTCCCGATGCCATAGTCCCTGGGCTCGGAGGCCAGACGGGCCTGAACCTTGCGGTGCAGCTTGCCAAGAAGGGTGTGCTCGATGAATGTGGAGTGGAGATTCTTGGAACTTCGTTCGACAGCATAGAGCGTGCCGAAGACCGTGAACTTTTCAAGGAACTTTGTGAAAGCATCGGTGAGCCGGTGCTTCCGAGCGACGTCGCCACGAGCATAGACCATGCCGTGGAGATTGCCTCGAAAATAGGTTATCCGGTCATACTTCGTCCGGCGTTCACTCTCGGTGGCACGGGCGGAGGTTTTGCCGACAATGAAAAAGAGTTGCGCGAACTCATGCGCACCGCGCTCGACCTTTCGCCCGTGCATCAGGTGCTTGTGGAAAAAAGTATCAAGGGTTTCAAAGAGATAGAATTCGAGGTGATGCGCGATGCCAACGACACTGTGATAGCAATCTGTTCGATGGAAAATCTCGACCCTGTGGGTGTGCATACCGGCGACTCCATTGTGGTGGCTCCGGCGCAGACCCTCTCTAACAAGGAATACCAGCTTCTGCGCGACAGTGCCCTCAAACTCATACGTGCCCTTAAAATAGAGGGGGGATGCAACGTGCAGTTCGCTCTCGACCCCCTTTCGTTCGACTATTACCTCATTGAGGTCAATCCACGTGTGTCGCGCTCTTCCGCACTTGCCTCGAAGGCTTCGGGTTATCCCATAGCCCGCGTGAGCGCCAAGATTGCCGTAGGACTTCATCTTGATGAAATCGACCTCGGACATGTGCCTGCAAGCTTCGAACCCGCCCTCGACTATGTGGTGACGAAGATTGCGCGTTTCCCGTTCGACAAATTTGCCGACGCCTCCAACGAACTCGGCACCCAGATGAAAGCCACCGGCGAAGTCATGAGCATCGGACGCACCATGGAAGAAAGCCTTCTTAAGGCAGTCCGCTCGCTTGAAACCGGCGTATGCCACCTTCATCATAAGAAATTCGACGACATGCCGACGGCGGACATGCTCGAATATATCCGCAAGGCTACCGACGACAGGATATATGCCCTCGCCGAACTTATACGTCGCGACGTGGATGCGGGCCACATCTACAACCGTACGAAAATTGATATGTTCTTCCTCGACAAAATCAAGAGCATCGTCGATTTCGAGAAAACGGTCAAGGAATCGCCGATGGATCCGGAAGTGCTTCGCGATGCCAAATTGATGGGATTCAGCGACAAGTTCATAGGTCAGTTGTGGGGGAAAACGGAGGCCGACATATATAACATGCGTAAAGACAATGGCATACGTCCCGTCTATAAGATGATAGACTCGTGTGCTTCGGAATTCCATGCCACCACCAATTATTTCTATTCCACCTATGAGCAGGAAAACGAATCGGTGCCAATGGATCGTAAAAAAATCGTGGTGCTCGGTTCCGGCCCAATCCGCATCGGGCAGGGCGTGGAATTCGACTATTCTACCGTACATGCCATCTGGTCAATCCGTAATGCCGGATATGAAGCCATAATTATCAACAATAACCCCGAGACCGTTTCGACCGACCACACCACAGGCGACAAGCTCTATTTCGAACCTCTGACGGTGGAAGACGTGATGAACGTGCTCGATCATGAGAAGCCTGTCGGGGTGATAGTGTCGCTGGGCGGACAGACCGCCATCAACCTTGCCGAACCTCTGGCACGCCTCGGCGCGCCCATTATCGGCACAGGAATCGAAGCCATACGCAATGCCGAAGACCGCGGTTGTTTCGAGGCCATTATGGAGAAACTTCAGATTCCCCAGCCCGAGGGCGTGGCGGTGACACATATAGAGGAAGGCGTGGAAGCTGCCAAACGAATCGGTTATCCGGTGCTTGTGCGTCCGAGTTATGTGCTCGGCGGGCGTGCCATGCAGATTGTGAGCAACGAAGAGCAGCTTCGCCATTATCTTCAGACCGCCGTCGAAATCAATGTAGAGCATCCGGTGCTTGTGGACAAATACATCCTTGGAAAAGAACTTGAGGTTGATGCCGTGTGCGACGGCGAGAATGTATTCGTGCCGGGCATAATGGAGCATGTGGAGCATACCGGAGTGCATTCCGGCGACTCCATCAGCGTATATCCCACATTCAGTGTCAGTGAAAAGTCGAAACAGACTATTCTCGACTATACGGTGCGTCTTGGCAAAGAAATCGGCATAAGAGGGTTATACAATATCCAGTTTATCGTTGACGGTAAGGAAGACGTATATGTCATAGAGGTCAACCCTCGTTCCTCACGCACGGTGCCGTTCCTATCGAAGGCCACAGGTGTGCCTTTGGCTCATATCGCGACTATGATAATGCTCGGCCACAGTCTCCGCGAGCAGGGCATCACCGAACTTTATCCTCAGGAAAAGAAGCGGTGGTTTGTAAAGACCCCGGCGTTCTCTTTCTCCAAACTGAGGGGTATGGATTCTTATCTCTCCCCGGAGATGAAATCCACCGGTGAGGCCATCGGTTATGACAAGTCGCTCAAACGCGCGCTCTATAAGTCGCTCCAGGCTTCCGGAATGACCGTTGCAAATTATGGCACAATTTTCGTCACTCTCGGCGGAAGCGACAAGCAGAGGGCCCTTCCTCTCATACAGAGATTCTATCAGCTCGGTTTCAATATCGAAGCCACGAGAGGGACGGCTGAATTCCTGCGCGCGCATGGCATCCGGACGCGTCTTTTGAGAAAATTGAGCGAAGGAAGCACAGATATTATCGATTCTTTGCGCCAAGGACACGTGAATTACGTTATAAATACGATGGAGTTGTCGGCCGACCACTCGCATCGCGACGGATATTATATACGGCGCGCGGCTGTTGACAACAATATCACGGTGTTCACATCGTTGGAAACAGTAGAGGTCCTTCTTGACGTGCTTGACGACATCACCATGAAAGTCTCTACAATAGATGCCGAAGACTGACAAAAATCAATGACATGAATATTAAAAACATCTATACCATCGTCGCCAACCGCAGGCTTACCTACAAGACGTGGGTTATGACCCTGCAGGGCGACACCGAAGCCATCAAGGCGCCCGGACAATTCGTCAATATCGCCATCCCGGAGAAATATCTCCGGCGTCCTATATCGATTTGCGATTTTTCGCATGAACGTGGCGAAATCACATTGCTCTACGACACTGTGGGCGACGGCACCGAAGCCATGAGCCGTATGGTGGCTGGAGATAAACTCGACATCCTTAACGGTCTCGGCAATGGCTTTTCGGTCAATACCCCCTCGGAGACCCCGCTTCTGCTTGGAGGAGGAATAGGTTGCGCACCCCTCTTGGGGCTTGCCCGCACTCTTAAAAACAACGGTAAGAATCCGATTGTTATCCTTGGCTACAATACCGCCGCCGACTGCTTCGGCATGGAAACATGGTTCGGGGAGATTGGCGTAAAGGCTTATGTGGCAACCGTTGACGGCAGTGTCGGCACCAAAGGTTTTGTCACCGACGTTATCCGCGAAAAAGGAATAAAAGGTGAGTATTTCCAGGCGTGCGGACCGATGCCGATGCTTCAGGCTCTTTGCACCGGACTTGACTTCCCCGGGGAGGTAAGTCTGGAATGCCGCATGGGGTGCGGTTTCGGAGCATGCATGGGTTGTGTAGTCCAGACGGTGAACGGACCGAGGGGAATATGCAAGTATGGCCCCATATTCAGAAAGGAGGAGCTTATATGGAAGTGAAGAACGAATCGAAATGCTGCGGCTCACTTGGCGTCAGCTTGAGTGGAGTGAAACTCCAAAACCCCGTTATCCCTGCTTCCGGCTGTTTCGGATTCGGATATGTCATGGCGGAATATTATGACATCGACATGCTCGGTGCCATTTCGATAAAGGGCACCACCCGCGACGCCCGTTTCGGAAATCCTCTTCCCCGTATCGCCGAATGTCCTTCGGGCATGATTAACTCGGTGGGACTCCAGAATCCCGGAATTGATGCGGTTATAAAGAACGAACTCCCTAAATTGAGAAGTATTTTCCATCAGCCCATTGTAGCCAATATAAGCGGTTTTTCGATTGACGGCTATGTGGAGTGCTGCGAGAAAATCGACCGTGAAGAACAGGTTGAAATCATCGAGCTCAACGTTAGCTGCCCCAACGTGCATGGAGGTGGCATGAGTTTCGGCACGAGCACGGATGCCGTCGGCGAGGTTGTGAGGGAAGTGAAGAAAGTGGTTAAGAAACCTCTTTACGTCAAGCTTTCGCCAAATGTCACCGATATTGTTTCGATTGCTCAGGCAGCGGTTGACGCAGGTGCCGACGGACTCTGTCTCATCAATACTCTCTTGGGTATGCGCATCGATATCAAAACACGCCGTCCGATTGTGGCGAACCGTATGGGTGGAATGTCGGGTCCTGCCATATTCCCTGTGGCGGTGAGGATGGTCAATCAGGTTGCCCATGCCTGTGGCGTGCCTGTCATAGGATGCGGCGGCGTTTCCTCGGCAAAAGATGTGATCGAGATGATGATGGCGGGTGCCACCGCGGTAGAGGTAGGCGCGGCAAACCTTGTCAATCCATACGCGTGCAAGGAGATAATAGAATCCCTTCCGGCAGAGATGGAGAAGCTTGGTATCGCTTCGCTCACGGAAATAGTAGGCATCGTATAAAATTATAAACACCATACAATACATGAACGCAAAAGACGTAATCATAGCATGCGATTTCGGCTCGGCCGACGCTTGTCTCGCCTTCCTCGACAAATTCAAGGATGAGGAACGCAAGCCGTTTTTGAAAATAGGCATGGAGCTTTTCTATGCCGCAGGGCCTGAAATCGTAAGGGAACTGAAAAAACGTGGCTTCAAGATTTTCCTCGACCTGAAACTCCACGATATCCCCAACACCGTGAAGAAGGCCATGAAAGTGCTTTCGAACCTTGACGTGGATATGGTGAACGTGCATGCCGCCGGCACTGTGGAGATGATGCGTGCTGCTCTCGAAGGGCTTACCCGCGAAGACGGCACGAGGCCTTTGCTGATAGCCGTGACGCAGCTCACATCGACATCTGAAAAGGCCATGCGCGAGCAGCTCCTTATCGATGCCACCATCAACGACACCATCGCCAAATATGCCCGCAACGCCAAGGAGGCGGGGCTCGACGGCGTCGTGTGCTCACCGCTTGAGGCAAGTCTCGTGAAAGAAGCCTGCGGTAATGATTTCATGACGGTCACCCCGGGCATACGTTTCGCCGATTCCGCCACCGACGATCAGGTGCGTATCACCGACCCTGCCAAGGCCCGTGAAATTGGTTCGGACTACATTGTGGTGGGACGGCCGATTACGGCTGCTGCCGACCCCGTGGCGGCTTATAAACGTTGTGTAAAAGATTTCCTTGCACTTTAATTGACAATAACTACATTATGAATACTTCAGAAAAAGTAGCGGCCGAACTTCTCGGCATCAAGGCTGTGTTTCTCAGCCCCGCCAAGCCTTTCACATGGGCAAGCGGCATAAAGAGCCCTATTTATTGCGACAACCGTCTTATCCTTACCGCCCCCAAAGCACGCAAGGTGGTAGAAGAAGCCATCGCGGAAACCGTGAAAGAGAAATTCCCTGAAGCGGAGGTGTTGATGGGTACGAGCACGGCGGGCATAGCCCACGCTGCAATCGCCGCCTGGATTCTCGACAAGCCTATGGGCTACGTGCGCGGTGGCAATAAGGACCACGGACGCGGCAACCGCATCGAGGGTCGTCTGGAACAGGGTCAGAAAGTGGTGGTGATAGAAGACCTCATTTCTACCGCCGGGAGCTGTATCGAAGTGGTTGATGCTCTCCGCGAGGCAGGAGCCGACGTGCTTGGCGTAGTCAGCATTTTCACCTACGGCATGCAGAAGGGTCTCGACCGCCTTGCCGCAGCCAACGTCACCAATTATTCCCTCTCCAATTTCGACACCCTCTGCAAGGTGGCTGTTGAAGAGAAATATATTACGGCTGAAGAAGAGGTGAAGCTCAAGAAATTTATGGCCAACCCTTCCGACGAATCCTGGATGGTTTAACTTAAAATACCTGACATTATCATGAAGCATCTCATTGACCCGACCGACCTCTCCAAGCAGGAACTTGAGGAGATTATCGACCTTGCTCTCGACATCATCGACAACCGCGAGAAGTATTCGGATCGTTGCAAGGGGAAGAAACTGGCAACCCTGTTTTATGAACCTTCGACACGCACGCGCCTCAGTTTCACTGCTGCCATGATGGAACTCGGCGGCAACGTGCTTGGTTTTTCGGATGCCAAGAATTCTTCCGTGAGCAAAGGGGAGACTTGTGCCGACACCACGAAGGTAATCAACTGTTTCGCCGATATAATTGCCATGCGCCATTTCGAAGAAGGCGCGGCTACGGTTTCCGCGATGAACTCCAATATTCCTGTAATCAATGCGGGTGACGGCAGCCACAGCCATCCTACCCAGACGTTGACCGACCTTCTCACCATCAAACGTGAAATTGGGCGTTTCGACAATATCACGATAGGATTCTGCGGCGACCTTAAGTTCGGTCGCACCGTCCATTCCCTTATCAAGGCACTTTCGCGCTACGAGGGTGTGAAAGTGGTGCTTATCGCTCCCGAACAGCTCCGCCTTCCCGACTATATGAAGCAGGAGGTTTGCGACATGCATGGGGTGCCTTACAAGGAGGTGGATACAATGGAGGAAGTGATGGGCGAACTCGACGTGCTCTATATGACCCGCGTTCAGAAGGAGCGTTTCTTCGACGAAGACGAGTATGACCGAGTTAAGAATTTCTTCGTGCTCGATGCCGAGAAATTGAAGTCTGCCCGCCCTGAGATGAGGATTCTCCATCCGCTTCCTCGTGTAAACGAAATCAGCACCGACGTGGATTCCGACCCGCGCGCAGCATACTTCCGTCAGGTGGAAAACGGCAAGTTCGTGAGGATGGCTCTTATCTGCAAGCTTCTTGAATGGGCAAAAGACCCGGAAAAGACCACCAAGCTGGTTCCGGATGATGCCGTAAGAGGGAAGTTCACGTGCCGCAACAAGCGGTGCATTTCCAATATGGAAGTGGGAGTGGAGAGCCTGTTCCGTCCCGCCCACGACCATTCGGGTGGCTACCGGTGTGTGTATTGCGAGTCAAAACCGAAATAATCTTATAGACATCAAAAAAATCCTTATGCCATTGGCATAAGGATTTTTTTGATGTCTATTGCAAAAGATGATTATCGGGGCATGGGTCCGAAGCGGTTGTCGCCCGGTTGTCCGGGGGTTGCGGCAAGGACTATAAACCATATCCATCCGATAAGAGGGACCAAGTTGATAAAAATCCAGCCTCCTCCTTTGCCGATGTCATGCATCCTCCTGACAGCCACCGCTATCGACGGGAGTAGAATGGCGAGGCTAAAAAGCCCCTGCAGTATCACAATCCATAGCGCAGGCTCGCCATCGGAATCATGGAATATTAGTCCCAGAACGGAGAATGCCACGGATATCAGGATGGTAAAAAGATAGAACCACCAGAATTCAGAGAGGGATGCCCGTCCGCTGAACGTTGCGTACTGTGACAGAACGCTTCTTACAGATTCTTGATAAGTCATAATATTTAAAATTTGGTGTTGCGCTTTTATTTACCGGGGAAGAGGTTCTTTATCGAACCGATGGAGGAGAGGAGCGACGATGCTTCGTAGGGCATATAGACGGTCTTGTTGTCTTTGCCGGAGGTCATTTCGCGCAGGGTGTCGATATATCGCATGGCAAGCATATATGTGGCGGGGTCGGTCTGCGTGGAGCTTACCGCCTGTGCCACTTTAAGAATTGCGTCGGCTTCCGCCTGTGCGTTGAGTATTATGGCTCTTGCCTCACCTTCTGCACGGAGGATTTCGGCGGCTTTCGTGGCCTCCGCTTGGTTGATTTTGGAAGCTTTCTCACCTTCCGAGCGCAGAATCAACGACTGCTTTTCCCCTTCGGCGTTAAGGATTTCGGCACGGCGGTTACGCTCGGCTTGCATCTGTTTTTCCATGGCCACGCGCACGCTCTCCGGAGGTGTGATGTCTTGGAGTTCCACACGGTTCACTTTCACTCCCCATTTGTTGGTGGCTTCGTCGAGGATTACCTGAAGTTTGGAGTTGATGGTGTCGCGCGAGGTGAGGGTTTCATCGAGTTCAAGTTCTCCGATTACGTTGCGAAGCGATGTCTGCGTCAGTTTTTCGATTGCATTGGGGAGGTTGTCGATTTCATATACCGACTTTTTCGGGTCAACAATCTGGAAATATAGGAGTGCATTGATTTCGGTGGTGACGTTGTCGCGGGTGATTACCTGTTGCGACGGGAAATCATACACCTGTTCGCGAAGGTCGATGATATTGGTGGTGGTCATCGCCACGTAAGGGCGCCCGTTATAGACCTTCACCGTACGTTGGTAAATTTGCTTCGGACGGTCGATGAACGGGATGATGAAGTTGATGCCGGGAGGGAGGACGCTGTGGAAACGCCCGAGGCGCTCCACCACGCGGGTTTCGCTCTGCGGCACAACCTTGACACCTGCGGATATTATCACAATGGCAAGGAGCAGGATAACCCCTGCAAGAATCCACGTAATCATAGGAATAAAGTTTTAAGTTAGAAAATCAATGTAAGGGTTCCACGTTGAGGATGATGGAATCGTAGCCCGTGACCACTACCTCCGTGCCGCGTTCGATGACGGCATCGGGTATGTTGGTACGCACTTGCCAGTTGTCGCCGTCGATGCGTGCTCGTCCGGGGCGGCCGGGTCTTATTTCTTCGGAAACGATTGCGCGACGTCCGAGGAGTGCATCCATGCCGGTGCGCGAAGCTTTCCCTTTCTTATCGACGGATAGTGCATGCCATTTCTGGAAATACGGTATAAGGAAGATGTATGCACCCACGGAGAAAACGGCTGTGACCACTATTTGCCATAGAAGGTCGAGTCCTAAAAGAGAACCTGCCAAACCAGCCAAGCATCCTACGGCAAGGCACAACGCCCACATCATTTGGGTAAGGACTTCGGTAATAAGCAGGCATCCCATGATGATAAGCCAGATAATCCACATTTCCATAATCTTAGATTTTTATTGTAGGGACATGCCTTCGGCATGTTTGATTGGAGGGTTAGCAACGCACAAGTCTTTTGTGACTTGATTATAATTATGCAAATGTAATTAATTTGCCGGACTTTGCCAAAGAATTGCCAAATTTCTTCGCATTTTTCAACGCTTAAAGATGCAATTTGATTCCTATATCAATGCTGAGCCTTGAAATGCCGGTTGTTTTGTCGCGGTCAATGCCCGCCGGGATGTAATATTTGTCGAAATCTTGCGATATGAACGAGTTTAACCACGACAATGATGCCGTCAGTCCCACTTCCTTTGAGCAACGGCATTCTATTCCGAAGGAGGCGTTGGTACCCCATCCATATTCGCTGAACCTAATCATCGGGCCGTTGCTTGTCGGTTTGCCGTTGATTGCTGTGGCATATCCGGATTGTGTCAACATTGCGAACCCTATGCCGGCGCCGTATGTTAAACTCCACATCCCTTTCCCGAGTCTTATGTTGCCTACGAATTGGGGGGCGAAGTAGTTTACGTACATCGATTCATCAATCTTGGCGGTGTTGTAGCCTCCCGCGACTGGTGCTGTTTCGCCGCCGTGTGCGTAGTATCCCTGATAAAGGAACCCGGCTCCGATATTCCGTTTCGATAGCCAGGCATATCCGGCTTGCCAGTCCAACCCTAAACGCGGTTCGCCGGTTGTCCATGTGGTATGGACTTCGCTCACGATATGGCTGAACCCCACGGAAGCGAATAATGAATGTCCGTTTAGGGTATATGGTGCTTCTTCCTGTTCCTCCGCCATACACGGAATCGCCAACGCCAATGCCGATGCCAACAGGTATTTTCTTAGATGTTTCATAATAGATAGGTGCTATTCTGTTTTATGTGATTAATTCATTCTCCTTACCATATATCAAGTTTGCCGATGTTGTTTTCTGTAATGATCCCATGTTCAAACCGGTTGTCGAATCCCGGATTTTCTTTCGTGAGAATGTCTGTTCCCTTTTCAAAGATATTTCCGATGATTCTAACTTCCGCCTCAAAGATGCAGTCAAAAAACCTGACCTCTTCCTTGAATATATTGTTTGTCATCGCAAACGGTTTTCGGTTATGGCCTCCGGTCTGGTAATCTATGGCACCCAAAACCACGCTCCCATCGAAGGTTAAGCCCTCCTCAAACCATGCGTTGTATATGTTGATGTTTCTTATGACACAATTCCTTATTTCCACAGGTTTCTCAAACACGCAAGCCAACAGGCTTATATCATCTATGACACAGCCATCGATATATAATCCTGTTTTCTCATACTTCTGCGCCTCATCGTCTGATAGTCTTCCGATGTGCTTATTTACAAATTCTTTTCGCATAACAATTACCTTACCAAGAGAATATGCCTGTTTTAGATTTTAAAAGACTATTTTCAATCAGTATTTTTTAGAAAAAGATTTAGAGGGTAGAGTTTCTGTCAAGATAGAATATCCCCAAACTTTCTCTTACAGGATTGTTAAAGTATAAATGGATATCCGGATCCTTTTCACATTCTGTAAGTAATTCATCAGAAATTGGAATTGAATCAAGTATATCTAAGATGGAACTATCAAGTACTTGGAGATAGCATATCTCATCTTTAATTATACAGTAATGTGTGAGGAATGCTAACGATTCCGGTTCTGATGAAAACTCTGAAATTAGATATGAAATACACTCATCCGAAAGAAGAATCGCGTAACTATAACCGGATAGGTTAAGTTTGTCAATTCCTATAATATAATTGGATATTTCAGACAAATAATTCATATCGCACGCATCCTCAATACTATAATCGATATATAAGATACTATTTTTTGGAAGCGTTTTGAGCACAACTTCCATTAAACGAGCCATAATTTTCGTGTACATACTAAATATTTCCTTTGCTCACGAGAGATAGGTATATATCTCTATCATTGGCCAATTCCAATTCCAACTCCGGAGAGATAGGAATTGTATCAAGTATGTGAATAGCGGTATTATCGACAACCAACATATACCAGTCATCTTTTTTTACAATTCCGTAATTGATGAATTGATTCATAATAAATGGATCTTGCGTTAGTTCCGAAATAAGATATTCAATACATTTATTGGATAGGTCTATCGCAAAATCAAACAAGTACATGTGTCCCTCATTTCCCCATTCTCTTATCTGCACGATATACTTGATAATATCTTGTAGCCTTCCTTCATTGTATAAATCGTCCAAGCCCCTGTCCATGTAAAATAGACAACCTTCCGGAAGCGATTTTAAGACCTCTTTCAGCAATTCTGCCAGTATTTCTTCATGTTCCATATTCATTATTGATTTACATCGAAGTTGTTTAAACTTTTTTACGGAGATTGATTTTTTTATAGCTTTTTATGTTAAAAAGACCTCTTTTCCAATCTTCTGCCATCTTTTCGGTCGCTTTTGAACCTTTCATCGGTCGTTTAGCCCGCTAAACTCCCTCTTCAAGTTTCAAAATCGACTCGAAAATCTGACTGACAAAATCTTGAAAAAGAAAAAAGTTTAACAACTTCATCATATGAAAAATACGTTCCAAGGTCACCGGAAAATACTATTGTTGGAAATTAAATTTGTATTTTTTCAGACTCGTATTTTTCAACCACGTATAACTCCACATTAGGGTTAGTGCCAGCTATTTGATCTATCACGTTCTTGACATCAAACCAATTCAGGCCTCCAAGACCGGCACCAATGGCAGGCATGGCGATTTTATGGACCCCCTCAAAGGATACAAGTTCAATCATCCTTATAAGAGATTGCTCTATATAAGCTATACAGGCCTTTGTGCGCCAGGTTTGTTGTGTGCCTAAATTATAGATATGACCTTTCCCATAATTATAGTCAAACACATCCCCCGGTTTGAATTTCCCATTCTTACATAGTTCTTTGTACTCATTATACATTGCCGGGAAACGGTTCTTGAAACTGACGGCGATTCCCTTTCCCATTGCTCCGGCACAATTACAGCCATGAGCAAAGCTCGTTACTCCGGCTAATTGAAAAATATCGCCTTTTTCTATATATTTTACCATATTACATTATTTATTCCAAACTTTTTCAAACTCTTCTTTTGAAATAAAATCTGACGGATTCCACTCAATATCGGAAAATTTCTGATCATACAAGAAAGTTCCGGTAGCCACTGGGCATTTTTCCGAAGTTTTGATAATCCCCGTGGCTGTCATTTCAATCTGACGCACCGCCAGTTCTCCTCGAAAATGAAGATATATCGTCACGTCCTCATATTCATCTTTATACATTCTCTTTATATAGGTATCCATTTTAATGTATTTTCAATCTTGTTATTATCAGTAACGACAGTCCACCCGATATTGAGATTGCCCATGTTGTTTTCTATAACAATTCTAAGACACCTTAGGAGAAAAGGGATATTCTGTAGATTTTATTTTATGCGGATAAGGTCTCCGTCGTCAAAGCCGGCGGTTACGATACGTTGGCCAAAGAAATTATCGATGGCGGTGTTGCCGGAATCAAATATCTCCTTCAACGCATCGATGACGTATTTTAGAAAAGTTTCCCAAACGATTGATTCGAAATCTCTTCCTGTAAGCATCAGATAATTCTCAGGGAGTTCAAATGCCGGATCACAGGCCCAGTCGCTGTCTTCCTCGTCATATTCTTCAGAGCCGCACAAATATAGTGCATATCCACCTTCTGTTTCAAACATTCCGATGTTCACCGCTACGACTTCTTCCGGAAGGCTCTCGCTCATGGCAATACCTTCCAGCCATTTCTTAACTCTCGTTTTAATCTCGTTCATTTTAGCTATGTTTAAGGTTTGTTTATACATGCCATTTGCACCAACTCTATTCCCATTGTCATTTTTTTCTTCTTCATCTCCTTTCGTACATTTTCCGACACAACAAGCCCGATGGAAAGGTTATCCCAAATGAAAATGTCCATACCCTTTATCTTGAGATAATCAAAACAAGGTACTGTTAGGGAACGATGTTCCCCTTCACCGACGTACTTGGAGTTTTCTTTATCAATTACGTCGTAAACCTCCTCAAAATGCATCAGATAATATATCCTGTCGCCATATTGTTCGCTCTTTACTTGAACCGGGACGAATATAACTTTTTGAAAAGGCTTAAGATAAGATTTGAACAACTCCATCAACTGTTCGCTTACAAATCTATTGCAAATGTTAGCTACCATATAATCGGCATAACAACCATCTTTTAAAACAAAATTGATACCGTTCATATCAGGTAAGGGAAACCCATCCACGGCAAACGGATAATGAATTTCGGAAGGTGCATAGAGTACTCCATCCTTAGAAGATCCGTCCAAAAAAATTGAGTAATACTTAATATTCATAATGCTTTAACTTTAATTTGATATAAAGAGCCACAAATAAACATTGTCATTTATTTAAACGCCAATATTTCTTGTATAGCATATCAGGATTCATTTTAACAGGTTCAATAATATTTATTCGAAATTGTCTTATAAATTCTTTTTGGTTCATACCCGGAATAGCATTAATCTTCCGCATTTCATTTAAAACCCACCTATGATAATCATGCGGATGACGCCCCCAATGAGGAAGAGCCTCTACATTCCAATTGCCATTGGTGCTTAATCCATATCTGTTTGTAATTTCTTCCATTAATGGAGTAAATTTTTTGTGTTTATTCGTCGCAAAATGGTGCTTTTGCCACGGCTTGGACGGAACAGTTATTTCAGGCTGTTGTGGTAATTCAGGGGCAGTCGGCAAATCTTGCATTGAAATATCAGGCTTAGGAGAATTATTCAATGAGAATATACCCCTTCCCTCTGCAATCATTTCTCCATTCCAAAAATTATATCCTCCGGCGGCAGCTATAGAGCCATTGATAATACCTCCTGCGACAGCACTGGAGGCACCGATAATCAGCAAATCCTTAGTAGATATTATTGGGTCTCCAAAATATAAATTGTTGCCAAGACTTTGAAGATACACATCCGTTATCGTTCCGAGTCCAAACCCCGCTGCTCCGGCAATGAATCCACCACTTAATCCAAATCCCCATCCTCCTGTGGCTATGCCTGCAACACTTGCAACGGCTCCAATTCCGAATGCCGCGAACGCGTCTCCTATACTATGAATCTGACCCGAGCATGCCTTATAGACAAGGTTTGCTGCGCCACCAAATAAGGCAACCCCAAGCA
>CABRKI010000076.1 GCA_902471455.1 uncultured Porphyromonadaceae bacterium
GTCGCCGCCGATGCTCACCACAAGCCCTGTGTCTTCCGGCATCCGTGCGGAGACTTCCGCACCGCCAAGCCCGACGCCTTTCTCCGTCAGATAATTGGCAAGTTTCGGATGTACGGTCACCTTAAACCCGGCACCCTCCAGAAACGAGAAAAGCCCGGCAAGTTCCTTAAGATAGGCATCCTGCCGGCGGCTTCCATAAATCGAGATACGATTGTTCATACGTTGAGTAATGTTTGCAACGACAAAAGACGCTCCACGGCGATTTCCGCGTCGCGGGAATTGCCGTCGGCCCCGTGCGATTCCACCACATGGAAGTCATAACGTTCAAGGTTATGCACAGCGGCGGTAGGGTCGGAATGGCGCACCCTGAGCGTAACCCTTATATTCCCGTCGTCGGCAGGCGTGGTCAGCATATCCACGAGATGTGCGTCGCTGTCCTCCACGGCGTGGGCCAGCAGGCTCGCGCTATAATCTTCCGGACGGCATTCCACCGTCACCACGCTGCAGTCGTCGCGCGCGGCAATCATCTTCCCGAGACCTTCGAGCATCGAGGTCTGGTCTATGACCCCAAGCGAAACATCGCCGTCGTTCACGCCTACCTCCCTCATCGGGGTGTCGAGCAGACGCGGCAACACCTCTATCAAAGGCATGTCGGCGTCTATGATACGCGCCGGCTTCCTTTCTGCCACCGTCTTTCCGGGCGATAATATCTCTCTTGCTGTCATGCTACGTCCCTTTCGCTTCGTTGATTCGTAAAACTTCATCATACTTTTAACGGAGTTTTGCCCCATTTTAGCGCGATGTCTTATTATTTTAACACCCACATCCTCTTTTTTCCTTCCCCCATCGCCTAAAAACTTCTATGAGAAACCCCTTTTTTTATTCTTTTTTTATACTTTTGCAGTTTAAAAGCAGCCCGTGAACTTTCCAACCTTTCCAATGGTTGAAACATACGGGGCGAGCCCTCGATTTTATGGATTCTGCAAATTCCGTGCCGAATTCATTCCTTTTTTATAATCCATGTCTGAATTATGACCAGATTAAGTGTAAACATAAACAAAGTCGCCACTCTCCGCAACGCCCGTGGCGAGAACATTCCCGACGTCGTAAAGTTCGCCATCGACTGCGAAGCTCTCGGCGCCCAGGGAATTACCGTACACCCGCGTCCCGACGAACGCCACATAACCCGCGCCGACGTCTATGCCCTCCGCAAGGTGGTGACGACGGAATTCAATATCGAGGGCTACCCTACCCCCGAATTTATGAATATGGTCTGTGAAGTGCGTCCGGCACAGGTCACACTCGTACCCGACACGCCGTCGCAGATTACATCCAATTCGGGATGGGACGTAGCCGCACATGCCGATTTCCTCAGAGACATCTGCCGCGACCTTGCCCGCGCCGGCATACGCAGTTCGATATTCGTGAACGCCGACCCCGCACAAGTGCGCATGGCTTCCGAAGTGGGAGCCGCCCGCGTAGAGCTCTACACAAAACCCTACGCCGACGGTTATGCCATCGACCGCGAGGCGGCCGTAGCACCCTTTGTCATAGCCTCGGAAGAAGCCCTCAGGCTCGGCATAGGGCTTAACGCCGGTCATGACCTCAACCTCGCCAATCTCGCCTATTTCCACCGGAGCCTTCCCCGGCTCGACGAGGTGAGCATAGGGCATGCCATCATTTCCGACGCCCTCTATTTCGGAATCGGCGAAACCATCAGCCGCTATCTCGAATGCCTGAAATAAATTAGCGATAATCAATTAGTAATTAGTAATTATGATTGGTCGTCAGACAAGTCAGACAAGTCAGACGAGTCCGACAAGTCCGACTAAACGCTAAACTTTAAACCATAAACTTTAACCCATAAACCCCAACCTACAGTGGATAAACTTTCATTCTGGTCGCTTGTAATGGATGGCGGCTACATCATGATTCCGCTCGCGATACTTCTGATTGTGAGTATATATATTTTCATCGAGCGTTGTTTAGCCCTTCACCGCGCATCGAAAAACGACGACACTTTCATGAAACGCATACGCGACTATATCATGGAGGGTGACATAGAAAACGCCGTTAATCTATGCAAGAGGACCGACACACCTTATTCACGCCTTATCCTAAAAGGTGTGAACCGCATAGGGCGTCCAATGAACGACGTGCTCGTGGCAATCGAAAACACCGGCAACATCGAAGTGGCAAACCTCGGCAAAGGGTTCACATGGCTATCCACCACGGCTGCGGGAGCCCCGATGCTCGGATTCCTCGGCACCGTCGTGGGTATGATCGAAGCATTTTTTGCACTCGCCAATGCCGGCACCTCGGCCAACATCACAGTGCTGTCGTCAGGTATATACCAGGCACTCGTCACAACGGTGGCAGGTCTCGTGGTAGGCATCGCCGCCCTGTTTGCCTACAATTATCTCGTGTCGCGGGTAAACAGGATTATGAACTCTATGGAAGCCAAGACTATGGAATTCATGGACCTTCTCAACGAACCCGCTTAACCGTTCACTTCTTTAATGCACTTCTTTTAATGCATAATGCACAATTCATAATGCATAATCTATTCCAATTAGAAATTAGGGAGTAGAAATTATGAATAGTATTAATTATGCATTGTGCATTATGAATTATGCATTGACTTAACTCCCTCAAAGATGGCTCTGAAAAAATCATTCCAAACACTCGATACTTTCTCCATGTCGTCGATGACTGACGTGATTTTCCTTCTGCTCATTTTCTTCATGGTGACATCAACCCTCATCTTCCCCGCCGCCATCGATGTCAACCTCCCGCAGAGCAGCGAACAGACTTCGCTGAAGCCGGTCACGGAAGTGTATATCGACGCCGAAAGCAAGCTATATCTCGTGAACGACCGCAACGACTCAATCGAAGAAAATTCCACGGCTCGCCAGGTCACCCGCGACGAACTCCTCGCCAACCTCATGCTCATACAGCGGCAGGACTCCCTGCGTGCCGTAGCCCTCTACGCCGACAGCACAGTGGCATACGCCCGCGTCATAGAAGTGCTCGACCTCGCAGCCCGCAACAACCTGCGCCTCGTGCTCGCCACCCGTTCATCACAGAAATAAGGCATGATGGATAAAAAAGATAAAGACCGCGCCATCGCCGCCCTGCTAACGTTCCTGGTGGTCCTCGCCATTTTGCTCGTGCTTTTCTTTGGAGGCATAACCTGGGACCGTCAGGCCCTCGCCGAAACTTCTACTCCCGAACTGATGCAGGAAGAAGAAGTCTTCATCGAACCCGAACTCGTGGAACTCGGCGAAGAAACCGCCGTAAACAACCACAAACCGGCGCCTACACTGAAAGGGGAACCGGAACCCGCCCCCGAAGACAACGCCGAAATAGTTGACCCGGGTCCTAAACCCGATCCCAAGCCGAAACCCGTGCGCAACGAGATAACACAAAAAAAAGAAAGCAAGCTGCAACAGGAAGAGGCTGCCAAAACGGATAAAGAACGCAAGAAAGCCACAAGCTCCGTGGCAAACAAATTCTCGTCGAAAAACGGCTCTACCGAAGGGTCGGACAAAGGCACCTCCGGAGCCGGAGGCACCGGCATCGGGGTAAGCGGCAACGCCCACGGACGTTCCTTTATCTCATGTCCGAAACCAGACGTGGCACTCCGCCATAAAACAGTCGTGACCGTCAACGTCGTCATCGACGCCGAAGGGAAAGTGACCGAAGCCAAGGCATCGGGAAGCGCGTCGGCCGACATCCGCCGCAAATGCGAAGCCGCCGCCCGCCAGGCACGCTGGAGCGCAAAGAAAGGCGCCACCTCCACCCGAGGCTCCATCACCTTCACCATCACCCCCCGCTAATCATTCGCAGAGTTCGCCGCGGAGGGTGGCGCTGCTGGCGTCGAGTATGCGCACTTTTACGAAGTCGCCCGGTTTTGTGTCGCCTTTCGCAAACACCACCACCTTGTTCTGGCTCGTCCTGCCGAAGTGCTCGTCGGCACTTCTTTTCGACCGCCCTTCCACCAGCACTTCCATCACTTTTCCCACATCCCTGCGGTTGCTTTCCGCCGAAAGTTCGTTCTGTAGGGCTATCATTCTGTTGAGCCTCTCTATCTTCACCTCTTCCGGCACATTGTCGGGAAGATGCTTCGACGCGAACGTGCCGGGCCGCTCCGAATATTTGAACATAAACGCCGAGTCGAAACCCGCTTCGCGCATAAGGCTGAGCGTCTGTTGGAAATCTTCTTCGCTTTCATTGTGAAAACCTGTGAAAAGGTCGGTCGATATTCCAGCGTCGGGCATCACCCTGCGGATGGCCGCCACACGGTCGAGATACCATTCTCGCGTATATTTACGGTTCATAAGTTTCAGCACCGCATTGCTTCCGCTCTGCACCGGCAGATGCACGTGGCGCGCTATGTTGGGATAAGCAGCCATTGTTTCTATCGTGGCGTCGCCCATATCCTTGGGATGGGAGGTGGTGAAACGAATCCTCATATCGGGGGCGGCCTGCGCAACGGCGGCGAGAAGGGCGGGAAAACCGGTCTCGTTCCCTTCCCCATCTACATAGCGGTAGCTATCGACATTCTGCCCGAGGAGGGTGACTTCTTTGAATCCACGTTCGCGTAGGTCGGCGAGTTCGCGCAAAATACTCTCAGGCTCGCGGCTGCGTTCGCGTCCCCTCGTGTAAGGCACGATGCAATACGAGCAGAAATTGTTGCAACCCCTCATGATGGAAATGAAACCTCCCGTCTGCGACGCCCCAAGGCGACGCGGCAAAACGTCGCGGTAGGTCTCGGTAGTGGAAAGTTCTATGTTGATGGCTTTGGAACCGGTCTCTGCGGCGGCAATCAGGTTCGGGAGGTCGAGATAGGCATCCGGACCGGCGACGACATCCACTCCGTAGTCGTCGATAAGCTTATGCTTGAGGCGTTCCGCCATGCACCCTATCACCCCTATTATTATATTGCGGCCCAATTTGCGGCGCAATGCGTTCCAATATGCCAGACGGGAATATATCTTCTGTTCGGCGTTCTCGCGTATGGAGCATGTGTTGAGAAGCACGGCGGCGGCATCCGTGTCGGTTTCCGTCGGTTCGTAGCCTGCCATACCCATCATGGCCGCCACCACCTCGGAGTCTGCCACATTCATCTGGCAACCATACGTTTCGATGCGCACTTTTTTCGATTCAGTGCAATTTTTATCGTTATTCGGCAAAAAAAATGGTCCCATATATCGATTAAATGGAATAATATGATTACTTTTGTGCAAATTTACCACTAATATCTTAACGTTACAAATGAGTTTTCCATTTATTTCAGCAGAAGAGGCGGCGAGCTATATCCACAACGGCGACAATGTGGGCACTTCCGGGTTCACCGCCTCGGGAACACCCAAAGTTGTAACCGTTGCGCTTGCCGAGAAGGCAAGACAGCTCCATGAGAAAGGGGAGCCATTCAAAATCAATCTCTACACGGGGGCCTCGACCAACGATTATGTTGACGGCGCCCTCACCCGTGCCGACGCCATCGGGCAGCGGATGCCCTACCAAGGCGCAGCCGTCACCAGGGAAGCCTCCAACAACGGACAGATTAACTATTACGACCCCCACCTCAGCCACGTAAGCCAGGATATGCGCTACGGATTCGTCGGCGACCTCGACGTGGCGATCATCGAGGTGACGGAGATGAATCCGGAAGGCGACGTGATTCTCGGTGCAGGCCTCGGCATGAGCCCCACGCTCGTGCAGATGGCCAAGAAAGTAATAATCGAATACAGTTCTTATTACCGCACTTCTTTCCGCGGCTTCCACGACAACTATGTGCCCCTCGACCCTCCGAACCGAAGGGAAATACCCATTTACAAGCCATCCGACCGCATCGGCGACACGGTGCTGCATATCGACCCCAAGAAAATCATAGGTGTGGTTCCGTCGAACGAGTCGGAGAGCATCCGGTCGTTCACGCAACTCAACGACACCACACGGGCCATCGGGACAAACGTCGCCGAATACCTCGCCTCGGAAATGAGAGCCGGCAGGATTCCTCCTGAATTCCTGCCCATTCAGAGCGGTGTGGGCAACGTGGCCAACGCCGCCCTATATGGACTTGCGGAGAATCCGGAGATTCCACGGTTCCAGATGTTCACCGAAGTGGTGCAGGATGCCGTCATGGACCTCATGCAACAGGGCAAATGCAGCTTCGCTTCCACATGTGCTTTGGCGTTTTCCGACAAGGCGATGCTGCAATTCATGGATGATATCGATTTCTATCGCGACAAATTGCTGATGCGTCCCGGTGAGATTTCGAATCATCCGGAAATAGTGCGCAGACTGGGGCTTATAGCCATGAACACCGCCCTCGAATGCGACATCTACGGGTTCGTCAACTCCACCCACATCGACGGAACGTATATGATGAACGGCATAGGCGGGTCGGGAGATTTCTGCCGCAACGCCGCGTTGTCGATATTCCTTTGCCCTTCCATACAAAAAGGTGGCAACATTTCCGCCATCGTGCCGATGGTGAGCCATGTTGACCACACCGACCACGACGTGAAAGTGATTGTCACCGAGCAAGGCGTGGCCGACATGCGAGGCATGGCGCCGATGCAGCGTGCTGAACTTATCATCGACAAGTGCGTACATCCCGACTATAAAGACATCCTGCGTGATTATCTGAAAATAACCCGCCAAGGCCACATGATGCACAACCTTAAAGCGGCTTTCGCGTTGCATTTGGCATATCTCGAACATGGAGACATGCGTAAGGTAGATTTCGGCAAGTTCGTATAAACCCCACTATAAATCGTCCGGCAGTTCCAGGAGCCAGTCGTCTCCAGGCCCCTGCCCGTTATCGGAATCGCTTTTCGCCGCCGTCCCCTTTGGGCGCACCGGCGGCCGAGGACTTCCGGCCCTTGTTTCTTTGCCCTTCCTTATGCCGGACGGCTCCGGCACCGCGATATCCTCAGACAGTCCGCAGGGTGACGACATATCGATTGGCCGGCGTTCAAAAACAGGCATCGACTCCGGATCGGCGGGGTCAATCAACTCCGTGTCCGGATACTTACGGCTTCTCTGCAAAGCATCGCGAAGCATAGCCTCGAGTTCGGAGATTCGTTTCTCATACCTCCTCTTCATATTCTCCACCTTGGTTAGGGCAGCATCGAATTCGCGCAACCGATTGTCAATCTCATCCTGCTCCGCAAGCATCTCGCGCACGTCGCCAAGTTCACGCCTCGTATCCTCAAGCGCACGCCTCACGCCTTCAAACTCTTTTTCCTTTTCAACAAGTCGGCGCATAAGTTCTTCCGATTCCTTAGAAAGGCGCACAGATTCCCGTTCACGCTCTTCCAGAAGGGCGTTGGCGGCATTCAATCGAAATTCGAGATTCTCTTGCATAAATCCGGCATCCTCAAGGGCATCGAGGGCGCGACGGGGATGAAGCCACACGCGCCATGCGTTCCACGTCAAACAATAGTCTTCCGCCATTACGACAACATCTCATTCCTTCGCCTCGACGCCGTGTGACGCCCCCTTTCCGGGTTTCAACACTATCCCTTTCCCCTTCCTGCCGTTGATGGCTATGGTGAGCGGAGATTCGAACTCCACTATCCTCACGGCGTCTGATTCGTATGACGCCGGAAGCGAATCAAGATACGCAGTGTCGAAATATCCGTTGCCATGCACAGGGTCGATAGTAAAATATCCTACTCCGAACGACGTCAGGTTCTGAAAGAAATGGGTGCCTTGCGACGGCTCGATATGATAACCCGAGAGCGCGGACTCCACTATGAGGCGCGCGCCGGCAATCTGCGGCCATCTCACCGGAATTCCAAGGGCGGAGTCAGACGACCCCCATCGGCCGGGACCCACAAGGATATAGGGTTTGTTGGTTTCCACGAAACGGCGGTTGATTTCCGCAATCTCACGTGCCACTTCCGGATTTCTCGCGCTGTTGAAGGTCTGCGGCTTCACATAGACCACCGCCCCCACATTGTCCATCACCCCATGGCCCAGGGCGGCCTCCGAACGCAAGATAAGGTCTTCGTCAGGTTCGTCCATCACTGAATCGTCAAGCATCTCTTTCTTATCCACGATAGGGCGTATCTGGAGCCAATAAAGCATCCCTTTCTTTTCCGACTTGACGGCATCCGGACTGATAATGCCGGCAAACTCTATCTCCACAGGGCGGCCCATTTCATATTGCCCGGTAGAGAGCATGAAATCTACGGCGGAAGCGAGCGGATACACCTTCTGGCGGAGAACGTTGGCAAACGTGACAAGCTTCCTGCCCGGACCGGACCCCGAGTCGCGTATCATACGGTCATTAAAATCGAAAGTGGATACCATATATTTCAATGCACCCGTCTTGAACGCTTCCGCCACGGGGAGCTTAACGATATTGAAACCGTCGTCGGTGGTAAATTCCTCGCTCTTGGGGGGCACGTCGGGAAGGGCGTAAAGCATGGTCTGGGTGTCGCGCAAAGCAAGTTCCATGGTCGAGGTCTGCAGCACATGGTCAGGATGCTTGGGAGAGAAACGTAGAGCCATCCCGCCGTCAACGATATATTTGCCGAGCCCTGCCGCCACTTCCGCCACGCCGTCCTCAGCCACTTCGTCGTTGATGGGATAATAGTTGAGAGAACGCCCCACTCCGGAGAAACTGGGATAATAATATCCGTCATGGTCTTCGCCTACGACTTCCTGAAGGATTATCGCCATCTTTTCCTGGTCGATAATGTTGCTCGTGGCATTCATATACGCCTTCGAGTCGGCAAAAAACACCGAAGCATAAACGCTCTTCACGGCATCGCAGAGCATCCGCAACATCACATCCACATCCTTGAGATGCGGAATCATATACGTGGAATATATTCCGGCAAACGGTTGGTAATGCGAATCCTCAAGAAGCGAGGAGCTTCTTACGGCAAGGGGCTTATCGACCACGTCGAAAAGCGCGAGAAAATTGTCGATGAGCGAATCGGGCAGACTCGCGGCAAGGAAATGGCGCAGAATCTCGTCGTCCGGGATATCCGACAATGCCACGGGATAAAGGGCGTTCATCTCCATGAACTGGTCGAATATATCCGTACACAGCACTACAGTGCGCGGAATCGTAATCTGCACGCCTTCGAAATCGTCGCATATAGGATTACGCTTTATAATCTGGTCGATAAACGCCAGGCCGCGCCCCTTGCCACCGAGCGACCCCTCGCCGATTCTCGCGAAGTTGCTATAGAAATCGAAACGGTCTTTCTTGAATATCGCCACGACCCCTCGGTTTTTCATGCGCCGGTATTTGACGATGCATTCGAACAGGAGTTTCCTCACGATGGGGGCCTCTTCCATTTTGGTGAAACGATAACGTTTCACGGCATCCGCGATAGGGAAAAGCGCCCGTGAATAGAGCCAGCGCGACACGTCGTTGCTGCTGCAATGGAAAAAGAGCGAATCGGAAGGTATGTTGAATACGTTGTTCTGTAGCCCCTTGAGGTCATGGATGCGCATTATTTCCATTCCGGTAGAAGGGTCTTTGACTATAAAATCGCCGAAACCGAAATGTTTCTCCACGGCATCGCGGAGGTCTTGCGGAAGCGTCTTCGAATTTTTGTCGAGGAAAACATAGCCCGCCTCCCTGACCTTCATACGGTTTTCCGACTCCTGGCTTTCCACGATGATAGGCATGAACGGATTGTTTTTCCGCACCTTGGCGGCGAACTTCAACCCCGCCTCGGCATCCTTGCGGCCGCCAAGCGGGAACCGCACGTCGGAAATTATGCCGAGCATGTTCTCCCCGTATTTTTCGTACAAAGCCTGGGCCTCTTCATAATCGCGGGCAAGAAGCACTTTCGGTCGCCCCCTCATGCGGAGCATCATTTCATGCTCGTTGAGAGCCTCGGTCGAAAACTCCATGCTTTGCTTGAGAAGGTACTTGAAAAGATGGGGAAGCACCGAAGAATAGAACCGTATGGAGTCCTCGATAAGCAAGACCGCCTGGACGCCCACGTCACAGATGTCGTTGTCGGCGTTCATGCGGTCTTCTATAAGTTTTATAATCGCGAGTATCAGGTCAACGTTCCCGAGCCATGAGAACACATAATCCACTCCGGCGAGGTCCTCGTTGGCAATACGCCGCCTCACCTCCTTAGAAAACGGCGTCAGCACCACAAAGGGGATTTCCGGGTAAAGCCCGTCGATTTTCCGTGCCTCGCGGAAGGTCTCGCTGACGTCAACGCCCGGCATGGCTATGATAAGGTCGAATTTTTTCTCGGCAAGTTCCTTATATGCCTCCTCATAGTTGGCAGCTTTTACAAACCGTGGCGGCGACGACAGGTTGAGCGCTACATATTCGAAATAGACCTGTTCCTCCACCCTTCCGTCTTCTTCCATCATGAAGGCGTCGTAAGGGGTGGCAATAAGGAGAACGTTGAATATGCGTTTTTGCATCAGACGCTGGAACGCAGTGTCTTTTAGATACAGGCGGGAGAGAAGAGAGTCGGTTACGCTGATCATTTCTGTTCGCTGCGTGTGAGGAATGCTTCAAGGGCAGCCGTCATGGACGGTGTGGCCGGAGTCGGGGCTTCGATGTCAAGACGCAAGCCTGCATCCTTCACAGCCTTGGCGGTGGCGGCTCCGAACGTACCTACCGCCACTTCACGTTGACCCTCTTTCCCAAAATCGGGGAAATTCTTGAGAAGCGAATCGATTCCCGCCGGACTGAAAAACAGCAAAAGGTCGTAGTCGAAAGGCTCCCCCTCTTTGAAATCATTGCTCACCGTGCGATACATCACGGCGGGAGTATAGTCTATCTTGAGGTCATCGAGCGGCTTCATGTTGACGGTATGCACGTCAGACACCGGGAAAAGGAATTTCTCCTTATGGTTCTTCTGCACGGCAGAGAGGAACTGCGGGTCATCGAGTTTTCCCGTCATGCCGAAAGAAATCTTACGCTTCCTGTAAACGATATATTTCTGCAGATAGAGAGCCACCTGTTCCGTGGTGCAGAAATATCTCATGGTGTCGGGCACGTTGACCCGGCATTCCTCACACAGACGGAAGAAATTATCAACCGCCGTACGGGCAGTGAAAATCACCCCCGTGTATTCCCCCAGATTTATTTTCGACTGGCGGAACTCTTTCGCAGAAAGGCCCTCCACTTTGATAAATGGACGGAACACAATCTCTACATTATGCTTCTCCGCAATCTCAAAGTATGGCGACTTGTCGGAAGTCGGCTTGGGCTGGGAAACCAATATCTTCTTTATCTTCATCGTCTTCACTTTTTGACCGCCATCGACGCCGTTTTCGCCTATAGCAGACTACACAGCCACCAGGCAGCCAGATAGGTAAGAATCAAAGGAACTATTTCCAGACTGCAAAGGTAGTACAAAAAAAGCACCCATGACGAAATTTGAGTGAAAAAAATCCTAAAACCTTTCCAAATGAACACAATTTTGGTCAACAAGAACATTCCAAGGGCTGTCCAAAGCAAAATTTCAGTCCATTGCGGATAGAACAAAAGCAAGAGCGAGAGGGGCAGATAAATGAAGCTTAAAAGCCCCTGGCCTGCCGTGAACCCCTTTAGCCAAAGACGTGCGTGTGAGCCGTCGGAAAACACCGAACCCACCGTGATATAAGCCAACGCCATTACGCAGGTATATACGATTCCCACCCCCATGCATATCCCGATTGTGGCAGCCGGATATTCCGAAAGCGAACTAAGATACATGGTGGCGCCAGGGTCGTGCGGCAACGTAAACTCAAGCACCGACCATATAATTATTCCCGCCGAACAGCTCCACAAAAGATTAAGAAGCACAAGAAACGATGTCTCCCTGACAGTCTCGTCGAAAGCGTTGTTGCGCACCCTCACCTCCACCATATTACGCAACATGGCGGTGACGTATTTATGGTTGTTGCGGAATCTAAGGCCTATGATGAAAAAAAGTATGGCGAGGCCGCCGATGATATACGACATTCCGTAAGACGACTCCGGATTCGCCTCGACTTTCGGAACCTCGGGAGCCTCAAGTAAAATTCCATACGGCTTGACCGCAGCATTCACAGAGTCGGCTGCCAGGGAATCGACCGGAAGCGAGTCTGCCGGAAGGGAATCGCGTAAGACGGCGGCTGTTAAGGCAACGCTGTCGCCCTGCATCATAGCCAACCCTCCTTCTTATACCATTCTATGGATCTACGAACACCTTCCCTGAGCCCGACTTCGGGCGAAAACCCGAAACCGGCACGCGCCTTGGAAATATCCACAGCCCAGTTCCTCTGTTTCATGATATTGTATTTGTCGCGGTTCAATGTCGAGGGTTTCATCCTCGCCACACCCCATTTCTCGGCAATGACAGAGACCGCCTTCACTCCCCACAGCGGCATCCTCACCCCAACCACATGCTTCTTGCCCATGGCTTCCGATGCGATTTCCCGGAATTCCTTCTGCGTGTAGCTACGCGGCTCAGCCACATTATACGTCTCACCGACCGGTGCTTTTTCCAAAGCGTCATATACCGCCCGGGCAAGGTCTTCCACATATATGAAACTCAGGAGCTGCCGGCGGAATCCTACAGAAAAATCGAAACCTTTCTTTATAGCTTCGAACATCAGGAAATAATCTTTGTCGCGCGGTCCGTATATCCCTGTCGCACGGAATATGATATGGGGTATCCCCGACATTGCCAGATGCATCTCAGCCTTGAGTTTCGACGCACCGTATTTCGTGTTGGGATGAGGCACCATCCTCTCGGTGAAAGGTGTGTAGCCGGTTTCGTCGCCAGGTCCCACCGCCGACAGCGAACTCATATAAAGAAGCTTGTCGGGCACTTTACCCGAGGCGGCGAGCGCGTCGGTGAACCGGCGCAGATAATCGTAGTTTATCTTTGAGAAATCGGAAAAACTAAGGCACTTGGTCGCCCCGAGGTTATAGACTATCCAATCCCACCGTTCCCCTTCCGGAAGTGCGGAAGACAACGCAGCAGACAACTCGGCGGGATTATCGAAATCGAGGTTGACGAAACGTATGGCAGGGTCGGAAAGATATTTACGGGACGTTGACTCCCTTACACCCGCCCACACTTCGCATCCCCTGCGTAGAGCTTCATCCACAAGGAATCCGCCGGCAAATCCGCCGGCCCCAACCACAAGCACTTTCTTCATATCCTTACTTTAACTTAAAGTTTCAAACCTATAGCCCTGCGCCTGAAGCCATTCGAGCGACTCCGGAAGAGAATCCTTCAATCTCGGGAGGCTCTTCAGGGAGTCGTGAAACACGATGATAGAGCCGTCGCGGGTGAATCGCTTCACATTCTCCACAACATCGGGAGCGGTAAGATGTTTGCTATAGTCGCGGGTTACAAGGTCATACATTATCACCTTGTAATGCTTCTTGAGCGCCATAAGCTGACGCGGGCGCAGCCATCCGTGGGGAGGACGGAAAAGAATGGAGCCGGTGAGCTCAGCCCCTTCCGCCGCATCCCTCATGTATCTCATGGTCGTCGCGCTCGCCCCCTGTATGTGATGCAAGGTATGGTTGCCGACGGCATGGCCGCGACGGCGCACTTCCTCCAGCAACTCGGGATGACGCTCCACATTCTGGCCCACCATGAAAAAGGTGGCTTTTATTCCGAACCTGTCGAGCACATCGAGCACCCAAGGGGTAGCCTCCGGAATGGGACCGTCGTCGAATGTGAGAAACACCCTCTTGCCCGCGCCTTTTTCCGATTTGATGCGGAATACTGCGCCGGGGAAAAGCGCACGGAACCATCGCGGTGGACGCTCTATAAACATCTCTTTGTCTTATAGTCCTGTTATGTTAAACAACGGTGGATTACAACCCCATCTCCGGATGATTGCGGCCATACTCCTCGTTGAGGCGTTTGGCGCGGTCAAGGTCGAGACGGTTGTAATTGTCATATTTCTTCAGAATTTCATCGGTGCCTCCGACGCTGTGGTAATACTCCAAGGCCTTATAGAGCATAGAGTCGATGAGCCTTTCGTCTTCCGCACGCGCCGCGTATGCCTCGGGAGAGAGACCTGCCAGTTCATTGGCAATCTCGCAATATTTGGCGATTTCCTCGGCATAACTGTCGATTGTGGCGCCATTTGCCGCCGGGGTGTTGTCTTTGTATTCACCCGCACTGCCCGGTTCACCTTTCCCATAGAGATAGTTGTAGTTCTTCTCCAGTTCTTCCACGGTGTAGCCGTAGGGGGCAAGCAGATTCGTGACTTCTTTGCGTTTCCCGCCGAATTCCTCGTAAAGCTGGATGAAACGGTAATACTGGTAAGGCACGAGTCGCGATTCCGTAGTGAGCGAAGGGTTGCCGAAGCTCATAGCCATTTCGCGGTTGTAGGCAATATAGGGCGCATACCTTTCCAGCAGGTTCCAGATGATGCCCCTGCCCTTGGCTTCGAGTTTCTTGTCGTCGAGACGATTTTTCTGACCGAGTTCGCCGTAAATCTGTCCCAACGTCGAACCGATGCTCAATCCGTAGGGTGCCGTGCTTTCGTTGAGGTTGGCCGACAACAGATCCACAATCTCAAGGGCCTTCTTATAGTCGGCCTTGGCAGCTATCGAATCGGGGTTGGTGTCGCCTTCATACACAAGTTCCGTGGCGGCATCGAGCATGGTGGAGCGTGTGGTGAGCAGCATGCGTCTTGCCGTCTCGTCGAAATAGGGGGCTTTTCCGTCTTTTACGTCGGCACCGCCCCAACGGTAGTTCTTCACCACGTCGTATGCGCGGTCGGTGCGTGCGGCCAAGCCGTCCTGTACGGTCGGAACAAGCTGGTGTGCCATGCCGGTGGAACGCATATAGGGGGTGAGCCCTACGTGGTAGTCGTCGCCTACTGTCGCCACCCAATAGATAGGCCGTTTCCAACCGTTGGCGGCGTTGGTGGCCACGATGTCGAGCATAAGGATTTCGCCGAGGCTGAGATAACCCTTCGAACGGTAGGTATTGGTGTTGCGGAGGTCAACTATGATGTTATCTACAATTTCGGCGGTGTCTTTGGCGGCTACGAGCCCGCGCTCCATGACGGCCTTCTTGTCAACCGGAATACTGATTACCGAGCTCGGCATCGTCGGATAGCCGTTGGCGGCACGTCCCTCGCCCGAATAAACCATCTTAAGGCTTGTGAGGAGGTCGGCGGGAGCGTTCTCGCGTCCGAGGATGGTCACGTCGGTGCGTCCGTAGGCATAATCGGCAGGAGTGGCTGTGAAATCCACGGGGGTGGAATCGTAAGCCTGCTGGCGCATCTGGTTGGCATACCAGTCGGAATTCAGATAGCTCAGGTTGATAATCCTCACGTCGGGGCGCACGCCTTCCACTTCCTGGGCATACCATAGCGGGAATGTGTCGTTGTCGCCGTTGCAGAACACGATGGCGTTCGGTTCGAGGCTGTTGAGATAATTGATGGCGTAATCGCGTGCCGCGAAACGCCCGGAGCGGTCATGGTCGTCCCATGTCTGGCTCACCATCTGCAACGGTATGACGAGCCCGATGATTGTAGCGGCTATCGCACTGTAGCGCGAAGCCTTGTTAAGGCGCGCCGGTTCGTCAACAATCGATGACAGTTGCAATTCCTCCTCGTCGTCGCCGGTTTTATTTGCCGACTTCTTTTTCCTTTCGGGGTCCATCAAATAGAGCAAAATTCTCCATAATCCCGCTACGCCCATACCTATCCATATAGCGTAGGCATAGAAAGAACCTGCGAAAGCATAGTCGCGTTCGCGCGGCTGGTTGGGCGGCTGGTTAAGATAAAGCACTATGGCGATTCCTGTCATGAAGAACAGGAAGAAGACCACCCAGAACTGCTCTATGCCCCTCTTCCCGGCAAACGACTGCCAGATAAGGCCAATCAGGCCCAGGATAAGGGGAAGCATGAAATATACGTTGTGGCCGGCGTTCCCTTTCCCGAGATCTTCAGGCAGCATGCTCTGGTCGCCAAGCCGCGAGTTGTCGATGAAAGGTATTCCCGAAATCCAGTTGCCGGCGTCGAGTTCACCGAACTGGTTGTTGATATCATTCTGGCGCCCTGCAAAGTTCCACATGAAATAACGGAGATACATGTGGTTGAGCTGATAGTTGAAGAAATACGCAAGGTTCTGTGAGAACGAAGGCTTGAAAACATACTTCTCCGGATAAGCGAAGGTGCCGGTCATCTGGTTGTAGTTCGGCTCCCGCTGCAAGTCGAGTTCAGGGATTTTATCTCCTGTGGCAGGGTCAATGGCCGCCACGCTCACGAGCTGGTCGGGCATCGTGTCGAGATTGACCCAGTTGGAATAATAATCACGATGCTGGCGGCTGTAAATTCGGGGGAAAAGCATATTTAGCTCCGGATTCATCTGTGCTTCCGGCTTATAATCCCTCTTCACATAGTAGTCGCCCTCTCTCTGTGCGTTTGCATGGTTGGTGGCCATGTCGCCGGAAGAAAGGAACCCGTATTCGGAACTGGGGTCAACGCCCTTCACCCCTTTTGCATAAAGTGCTTTTCCGGGTTTGATGATGGGATTATAATAAGGAGTGGCAAGAATCACGGGAGTGCCGTCCTCTCGATATGATACAGTGTCGCGCACAACGCCTGACATCTCCTTTTGCGGGGAGGAATACAAAGTCTCGCCGTAAAGAAGGGGATTCTCGCCATACTGCTCGCGGTTGAGATATGACGCGAGGTCAAACACATTGTCGGGAGAATTCTGGTTCATCGGGGTGTCGGCGCTCGAACGGATAAGGATAAGCGCATAACTTGAATAACCCACGAAAATCACGGCGATGCTCCACATCGTCACGGTCATCACCCTCACCGGAAGTTTTCGTCCATATTTAGTGAACATCAAAATTCCGAGGATGGCAAGAATCACAAAACCGAAAATAAAACCGTTTCCGAAGAAGAATATTCCCGACACCGCGAGGGCAGCTAAGAATGAGACACGAATCATGAGGCCGTTCTTCTGGCGGTTGAGTTCCCATATAGCCCAGAAGAATACCGCAACGGTCAGCAATGCATAGAAAAGCGTGCCACTGTTGTAGCCGAGATGGAAGCCGTTGACGAAAAGAAGTTCGAACTGCTGAGCCACCTTGATGAAACCGGGCACAAGACCGTAAAGCACAAGCACAATGATTACGAACGAAACCGCCAACGTAATCAGCGACTTCACGAGATTCATGTCGCTCCACTTCCTGTAAGCGAAAACCAATACGATTGCAGGAATGCAGAGGAGATTGAGCAAATGCACGGCGATGCTGACGCCGATTATATAAGCAATAAGAATCAGATAGCGGTCGGAATGAGGCTCGTCGGCACGGTTCTCCCATTTGAGGATAAGCCAGAATACAAGTGCTGTGCAGAATGACGAGAAGGCGTAAACCTCGCCCTCAACTGCGGAGAACCAGAAAGTGTCGCTCCAGCAATAGGCGAGAGAGCCTACAAGGCCGCTCCCCATTATGGCCGCCATCTGCTGGAGAGAAATCTCCTTACGCTGTCCGTCTTTCACTACCAGACGGCGAACAAGATGGGTAATTGTCCAGAAGAGCAACAATATGGTCAAAGCACTAAGCAAGCCGCTCATGGCGTTCACCATAAGTGAAATCTGCCCGGGTGTACTCGCAAAATTGGCAAAGAACCTTGCTGTAAGCATAAATATCGGGTTGCCCGGCGGATGGCCCACCTCAAGCTTGTCGGCCTGGATTATAAACTCGCCGCAGTCCCAATAGGAAGCGGTAGGCTCAAGAGTGAGCCAATAAGTGATGAGAGCGATAGCAAAAACGAACCATCCCCCCACATTGTTAATCAGCTGATATTTCTTAGATAACATTCCGTATATTCAATCAGAATGGTAAAAAATTAGGTAAACGGCCTCTATTAAGACCTTACAAAAGTGCAAGCGCACAATCGGTTGCAAAGATAGCTATTTCCAATGACAATACAAAATTAATATTAATGCACAATTTGGATTAATGCATAATCTCCTTCAATTAATGCACAATGCATAATTCATAACGCATAATCAAAAGAGACTGTTAATTATAAAACATAGGATAACCAGGGTCAAATGATTCTACGTCAGAAAAAGCAAATCACAATTTCTAATTACTAATTCGCCAATTACAAATTAAAAAAGAACTGCAAGCATTGTGCTTGCAGTTCTCTAAGGCGGCGATTACCTACTCTTCCGCTTTCGCAGTACCATCGGCGTGATA
>CABRKI010000077.1 GCA_902471455.1 uncultured Porphyromonadaceae bacterium
TGAGGTCTACAGGCTTGAGTGAACTCGCCTCAGACACACTCAGTGAAACACTACCCCTCTTTTTGAATGTGACGTTTTCAAAGGTGATGCCGTCAACATGCCTTAGGAAAAGACCCCAGGCGGGAAGTTCGCCAAACATGTGGAATTCAGGATAGGAGTCAATCTGCTCCGGCACATCTTTATATCTATATGCACCGATGTATGCCATTCCTTTTGTGCCGCGTCCGGGATATTCCACCTCGATATCGCGTAACGTCACATTCTCTATCCTATAGTCCGGAATGCCGGTGATGCTTGCCGGAAACGGATTGTGGATTACGTTGATGTCGGGACCGCGCAAGTCATAATCTTCATCGGGCCTGCCGAACGGAATGTCGCATCTAAGGTTGCTTATGGTGACGTTTCTGAACGCTCCGGGGTTGTCTCCGCGTCTATGTCCGAGGCGCATGAAGAATGCGTTTCCGGTGTTTGTGGCGAATATGGAATCCACTTCCACATTTTCCAATACTGCACCGTCAACCGTTTCAAGGGCCACCGCCGACCGGAACGTGTCTTTTATCCTTATATTTTTGATTTTTACGTTTCTGAATCCGCCGAACGATTCCGTTCCCATCTTAAGAGCGTTCGCACTGCTTGTTATGTCGCAGTCGCGGATAGTTATACCGTCGTTGCCGTCGTTTTTATCGAAAGACTTGAGCACGATGCCGTCGTCGGCTGAATTTATGCGGCATCCTTCCACGAGCACATTCTTACAATCCGCGATGTCAATGCCGTCGTTATTCCAATAGGCGCGGTTCTCGAAATCGATGCCCTTTATCACCACGTCGCTGCATTTATTTAGTGATAATCCCCAACTTGCCGAACTCTTCAACCCTATGCCTGTAATAGTGGCGTTTTCGACCGAATCGAAGTCTATAAGTTTCGGGCGTATGGACGGGCGCATGCGTCTGAGGTTATAGTTAGGGTCGATACGTTCGCCGGTGTGGTGCAGGCTGTCAATGGCAAGGGCAAGTTCAAGTCCGCGGCCGTCGATTAGACCCTCGCCGGTGATGGCTATATTCTTCGCATTCTTTGCGGAAATCAGTGCAAAGAGTGGTTTGGAACATTTATCGGCCATTTTTGACTCCTTTTCATCCGTGGAGGTATATCCCGCATAATCGTATGGATTGACGCTGCCGAGAATCACGGCTCCTTTGTCGAGACGGAGAGTGACGTTGTCTTTAAGTAAAACGGACCCGGTCACGGTGATTCCGGACGGAACGACGACTGTCCCGCCTCCGGGCAATGCCGAAACAGAGTCGATGGCTGATTGTATGTCAAACGGATATGCGCATGCAAACGAACATATCATAATCAGCGTGACGATTATTCTTGAACCTTTACGAATACGCGGATATTTCATGGCAGGATGGCAATAGACGTTGGGTTATAAAATGAAAGGGGTGTGCCATAATTTGTTTCAATTCTGACACACCCCTCTCGTATTAAAGAAATCGTATTATCAATTTCTGGTTATACGGATGTTGATGCTTCCGTCGGGAGCCACGTTGATGTCGAGCGTGGTGCCGGGAGCGAGACGGATGTCGCCGGTATAATTCTTCAGCGATGCGGGAGCATTGCCGGAACCACCTTCAATGGGATGAAGCGCCTTGTTCTCGTCGTAACCTTCCACTGGAGCCACCTTGATGTCGGGCACCTTGTCAACCTTGTGAGCCTGAGCAGCGGGTTTTGCAACAGGTTTCGGAGCGGCGGCTTTGACAGGAGCGGCACCTGCGGCGGCAAACTGTATAATCGGCTGGTCGGTGGCCATGACGTCGCCGTCTGCCACGAGCACCTTGGCCACAACTCCGTCGCGGTCTGACCCGAGGTTGTTTTCCATCTTCATGGCCTCATAAACGAGGACAGTGTCGCCCGCTTTTACGGCATCTCCGGGTTTAACCTTGACGCTCATAACGGTTCCGCCCATCGGGGCAAGCATAACAGGACCGTCTGCTGCGGGAGCGGCGGCTACCTCCGCTTTCGGAGCAGCTTTCCCTTCACCTTCGAATTCGATGAGGGGCTGGTCGGTGGCCATTACGTCGCCTTCTTTTACGAGCACCTGTTTCACCACGCCTCCGAGGTCGCAGGCAAGGTCGTTTTCCATCTTCATGGCTTCATATACGAGCACGGTGTCGCCAGGTTTTACAGTGTCGCCAGGTTTCACTTTAATGCTCATTACCGTGCCGCCCATGGGAGCGCAGAACACCGGACCGCTTACTTCCGTGTTGGCTGCATCTGCTTTTGCCGCTTCATTCTTGGGAGCGGCTGTCGGGTTGGCTTCGAATTCGGCTTTACGCTTGTTGGTGAGGTAAGTTTTAGCCACGGCGGGGAGAAGTTCGAGAAGGAGATATTCTTCTTCGTTCTTTGCAAGGCTGACACCGCCGAACTGGTCGAGAACGGGATTCTCTGGTTTCTTGTAAGATGCCGTGTCGTAAGGTTTCTCCTCCGCGCTGCCGGTGATCATCTCGCGGAACTTGGCGTCAACAGGCACAGGAGTGTTGCCATATTCACCCTTCACGAGAGAAATGAACTGGTTGCTCTTGTTGGAATAGTCGCCTTTTCCGTTGCGGCGGTCCATTGCGAGGGAAACTGCCTGGGAACCTACAATCTGACTTGTGGGGGTTACGAGCGGCACGAGACCGGCATCGCGGCGCACCTTCGGAATGAGGGCCATGGCCTCTTCAAGCACGTCTTCCGCGTTGAGGGCGCGAAGGTTGGCAACCATGTTGGAATACATGCCGCCGGGCACTTCCGCATTCTTGACAATTTCGTTGGGTTTCGGGAATCCGAAGTATGCCTCGATTTTGTGGCAGGCGTCGAGAAGCTCATCCTCTTTGTCGGCTTTGGCAGCCTCGATGGCGCGGTCGAACTCGGCGTCGATTTCCTTCGGCATCTCGGCATAAGCCTCGTCGAAGTCACGCTGCCATTTGTCTTTGTTGAGGTCGAAGGCGGCAAGGGCTTTACGCGCCTCTTTGAGTTCGGTGCGAATTTTTGCCACAGCCTCCATGTTGACTGCGAGTTCCACTCCGAGTTTGCGGCAGAAAATATCCACAAGTTCGATGGCCGGAGCTGCGGAACCACCGCCGAACCACCAGATGTTGGTATCTACGATGTCAACGCCCTGAATGATAGCTGTCAGCACCGATGCGAGGCCGTAGCCCGGGGTGCAGTGTGTGTGGAAATCCACGGGCACTTTAAGTGCGCTCTTGAGTTTGGGCATGAGGGCGAAAATACGTGAGGGATTCACGAGGCCCGCCATGTCTTTGAGTGTTACCATCTTCGCCCCCAGTTTCTCCATCTCGACGGCTTTGTTTACGAAATAGTCGTCGGTGAAGATTTTTTCTGCCTCGGGCGTCCCTTTCGGGTCGATAGTATAGCATACGGCAGTGTCGGCGATTGCCTCGTTGCCGTTGAGTCCGTTGAACTCGTTGATCATCTTGATCGAGCTCTTGATATTGTCGATGTCGTTGAGGGCATCGAAGATACGCATCACGTTAAGACCGTTCTCGATAGCCTTTTTGTAGAAGCCTTCAAGAACCGAATCGGGATAAGGCACGTATCCGAAGAGATTGCGGCCGCGAGAGAGTGCGGAAAGGAGGGAAATCCCTTTCATGGCTTTCGAGCACTCGCGCAGACGGTCCCAGGGACTTTCGCCGAGATAACGCATCACCGAGTCGGGCACAGCGCCTCCCCAGACTTCCATTATATAAAACCCGGCCTCACGATAGAGCGGAAGGAGTTTGTCGATGTTCTCCTGTTTCATTCGTGTGGCAAACAATGACTGCTGACCGTCTCTCAGCGTCAAATCTCTGATTTGAAGTTTCTTTGCCATTCTGATTGTAAAAATTTTTTGATGACTTCAAAGATATATTTGGATTCAAAGTTAATGATAATATCGGAATTAAAGAAATTTTTCATTAAAAAGAATCCTCAATTCGTTGAATATCGGCAGTTTTTTCCCTTTATATCCCTTTTTCGAGCGGAAAAGTATGATTGGATGCTATTTTCTCCCGGCGGAAGGTGTCTGCAGACGGTCGGTGTCAAGTTCCGGGATAGACCCTTCGCCGATGCTTTCGTATGAGGCGTCGTCAATACGGACGATGCCTCCGTCGCCAATCCCGGATGTGCCTGAATTGGTGCGCAGCATATCGCCGCATACGGCTATATCCCAGTCGGAACGTTGCCGCCATTCTTCATCGCTTTCAGGAGAATCGAGAGGCGATGTGCCAACCACTTCGTTACGGTCAAGCGAGATGTAGGTCCAGTATGTGTCGGAAACCGATTCAACCGTCAGTTCCGAATCCGGCAATTTGGTGTTTCCCGAGTCTTTGTCAGATTGGCAGGAGATTGCAAAAACCGACAATATCAATAATAAAACCGATTTGAAATCTTTCATCATAGTGCTGCGTGTTTTATGGTCAGTGTGCCTGTTTTTGCGTCATAACCGTTGATTTTCAGCTTGCGGAGTTTCCCGGAAGCTGTCCTCACTACGAACGGATTCATCTTCGGGCGTTTTGTGCCCGGTTCAATCCAAAGCCAAGGGGAACAGGACGGGTAGGCCGAAAGCTTTTGCCGCCCTGTGGTCATGACCGTTATTCCGCCGGATAGAAGCAGATTATTAACATCGGAAGTATAAACGGCCCCCGTGACAAGATCCACCACCTTAAACGACTTCAAGATACCTGTGCCGGAAGCCGCAGTACGTCTTACGGAAAGAAAAAACGTGGGGTTTTCAAAACCGGATATCTTATCGCGGAATCTGCTGAAATTGAATGCCACTTCCATTTCTTCCGAAGCGTTCCATCCTTGCATCGGGTTGGCTCCCCCCTGCAGCCGCATTATGGATGCCTGCGTTTCAAATTGAGGGGACTTTACATCCTCTCCGTCGGCGGCACCTAAATAGAACGAGAGTTCGTTGCGTCGGTTATATTGCAGTGTCGCTATGAAGACAAGTGTCGGCGATGAAATTTCCGGTTGCACCATATATGCTTCGGCATCGGTTTCTTTCAAGCCTCCTTCTGAAGTGTCGGCGAGCACCACGCTATATGGCAAGAGGCAACGTCCTTCGCTTCCCCAGTCTTCCCCCCAGCTGTTGATGAAAATGAAGGCCCCTTTTTCGTCTTCATCTATTTTGCCGTCGCCGTCGAAGTCATATTCCACCGAATCGTCGTAACCTGTCACTGTAATTGCATGGGGTCCGTCTTTACCTTCCTTTGTGACTATATACCCGATTCGACTTTCCCCCGGACCGTCGTATCTTCTATAGCCCCAGTCATCGGTCTGATAAGAGATTGTCGCCACTCCTCCCACCGGGCTTCCGTCGCCGTGGTCGTAGAGGAAACGCCTGAGGAGATCGATGCCTTCCCGCGTTTTAAGATTGATTTTAGTATAGTCTTTCACACGGAACTGCATGGCGTCAATGTAAGATTGCGCACCTGAAAGCCAACGTGTCTGTTCAGGGAAAGAATAAGGGGCATCGTCCCAACGCGCGAGGTTGACCGTGCCGCAATCTTTCATCAGATCATAACCGAGGAAGGCGTGCGAACCCTGGTTTTCTCCATCGTTGAGGAAATTCCACGTGAAATGATAGCAAAACACATTCTCTTTTTTCGAGGCTTCGCGTCCGAGCTGCCGGTTGACTTCAAAAGAATATGCATATCTCACTCCGGCGGCCTGCGAGCATGAATTGTTGGAACCTTGGTTGAAGACCTCAGGAAAATGCGGGGAGCGTGAATTGTCTATATATGAAGGAAGTCCGCTCCGGGTCAATGGCGTTGCCGGCTGCCAGATTTTCGTTGCCAGGCGCAGACGTTCTTCCTCCGGCGTGAGCGGTTTTACTTTAAGGCGGTTTTGCCCTGTCAACTGCTCGCCGGCAAACGTCGCCACGGAGCAACACAGCGCGAGTGCGCATACCTTTCGGTAGCCACCCGCGCCGGCGATGTGTCGGAGTTTATAACGAAATATGTTCATCGTTTCCCTTTTCGATTGTCTTCTATTCTTTTATAGGTTTTCAAAGCTTCACCCCTTACTTTTTTCGACCGCTTCCCGTCTTTGCTCATCTCAAGGGCAACCTTGCTGATGTCGGCATGGCGGAATGACTGGCGGAACCAACCGAGGGCTTCGAGGAGGTCAACGGTCAGTTCTTCGTTGTCGCATTTTTGCACGTATTCGAGAAGGTCGTCAACCTTGTAATGCATGGTGGAATTTCGGAATGTGCGGATTGCCTGCTTTTTAGCCTTCAGTGAAGCCGAGTCGTTGTGGCAAACGGTTTCCACATCCTTCAGACGATACGAGTTGGCATATTTGTCGAGTGCATGCGCCACGTATCCTTTCACCGCTTCTCCTTCCGAATAGTCGTCGGGGTTGAACTGGCGGGAGAGTTCTGCGTCGAGCATTTCGTAGGGATAAAGGGCTGCAGCCTGGCTGACTCCGAATTCCACACGTTTTCCCGTGTTGTTGCGTTTGGCGATATCGATTAGGGCCGGAACCAGTTCCTTATCGCCCCGTTTTGCTATATAATTAATGCCGTAGCGCATAATCATTTCGTAGCTGTCTTCGGGAATCATCTCCAGGCATTTGCGGAAGTTGTCGTCATCATAGAGCGATAGAAGGGTCATTGCTTCCATGCGCACCACCTCGGAATTGTCGTTGGTGTAAATTTCGAGGAGACGCTCGGAATCGATCAAGTCGTTATCAACGAGTTGGCGCATGGCCATGGCGCGAACCGCAGGGTATTGTGAATCGAGTTGCCCGGCCCACCATTCGGCAGGCTGATGGAGCATCTCGTTGGCGTCGAGCCCTTCCACGGCCGATTTGAACCGGAATGCCGGGTCGCCGATACAGTGGCTTTCGAGATAGGTGTTGTATTTCGGGAGATTACCCACGCGCATCCCCAGCCCGAGCATGCCGATGTAGCGGTCTGACCATTTGTCCTGTAGCACGTTGACGCTGTTGGCGATTGTAGCCGCCGTTTTCCCTTCGTCGAAGATATATGACCCCGCAATATTCTTTGGAAGGTGGAATGAGCCGTTGAAGCATGCATCGAGAATCACGAGGCGGCAGTTGGGCGTGAAGTCGTCGAAGTCTTCCTCATAAAGGTTGAGCTTGCGTTCCATGATTGAATCGTGCTTGCGGTGCTCCTCGCTTTCCTGGTCTTCAAACCATTCGAGGGGAAGCCCACCGAGATTTTTCGCAATATTGGCCTTTATGCTGTCGTCGGGTGTCCCTTTGCCACGGTGGCGGCGATAGACGTAGTTGGCGTAGTCTTTGATGGTGTTTACCATTTCAGTCGGAGTCTCGGGGTCCGGTTCGTTGTTGAGATATTCTATCTGGTCAAGACCATGATGGTGCAGGAGGGCCACGTCGAGATTGCGTCTCTGAAGCTCCGTCATGAGACGGTTTTTTATGAATTTGTCACGTTTATGGTCGATATATTCGATTCCGTTCTTGCGGGTGTGCATCCACGGGAAGTTCTGGAGATAGGCGGCTTTTTCGTCGATCCTCGCCACAATCGACTCCGACACGAATCCATGCCCCGCGAAGAAAAGGAGCTGGTCGAGAATGTTGTCTTCGGCACGGAGTTCAACCACCTTGTCGAGATAACGTCGAAGAAGGGTGTATTTATCGTCCTTTCCGTTGTCTATAGGCACGATGCGGCCTGTGTAGATATCGGGGGAAAGGAATTGAGGCGAATCCGGGCGCAGGGAGAAATAATGATAAAGAGGTTGCACGGAATCCTGACGGATATAGTCGAATTTCAGGTCGAAATCATCGTAATAACGGTCGCTCGGCACAGACGATTCGTTCCAAGGGTATTCTTTTTGATTCATTTTGAACGCCGATGTGAGATGTTGTGCGTCGCGCAACATCGGAACCGGTATGTCTCCGATGAATACCGCCCCTTCGATAGGGTTCTTTTTGTCTGAATACAATTTTTGAAGCTGCTTGCGGATGCTCTCGGGTGAATCCACATTCTTGTTGAGGATAACAGGTTGGAGTCCGTCGTTTTCAAGCGATTTTGCATAGGCATCCACTTCCTTCTTTGCCTCGGAATAGCTCTTGGAATCAATCACAATGGCAAATCCGGGTTTTCCGGCGGTGGCCGAAAACATGGAGGCAAGAAGCAGCGATGCCGCTATAATATGTTTTTTCGTTCTCATCAATATTGAGTGTTTAATTTAATTTCAAATTTTAGAAAATGAATCCGAAGTGCGCTCCTATTCCATAGCGGTCGTTGCCGATTCCGGCTGACTTTTCCGAAATGCGGCGGTAAAAACCGTCAACGCCTATTTCCATCACGGAGGGGTAGCCAAGGATGGAGAGAGGAAAACTGTAGGTCACGCCTGCGCCTCCTTGCCAGTAGTCTGCGGTCTCTGCGATGAAGGCGGGACGCGTGTAGCGTTCCATGATTGGGGAATAGGTGGCGGGCATACCCGAGAGGTTGATCGATTTCTCCATGTTCATGCAAACGCCTGCGTTTAGATTTGCAGAAATCTGTCCTTTTTTAAGCAGGAACCGTTTTGTGGCGGAGATATCGACGATAGCATTTGTATAGGTTTCCTTAGCTCCGTAGATTCTGTTCTTTGTTTCGGAATTTACGAACGACGCTTTTAATTCGCCTTGGAAGGAGGGACGGTCGTCGTGGAAAAGCCTGTCGAAACGATAGCCGGCCGAAGCGTTGAGAATATGAGCCTGGAGATTATCGCTTTCATTGATTACCTGATATATGAGGTTGCCGGCAGCGTCGGTCGATTGCTGTTGGGTGTACCATCGTCCGGTCACGTCTTGCGCAGATGCGGAAAGAGTGAAGTTGTGGACGGTGTTGGGAGAATATCTCCACTGCAAGCGGTCTTGGAATGAAAATGTCGTGCCGATGTATTTCCCTCCTTTATATTTTTCGGCATGGTTGCCGTCGGTTGCGTCTTCTGTCTCTCCCCGGTAGGCAACCTGAAGAAAGTTTCCGACGGCAGCATCGGGATTGTTGTTGAAGGAATATTGGAGTTGGGTGCCCCAAAGGGTGCCGTTATATTTCCGGCGGTAGCCTACGGCATCGCGTGCTTCATAAACGCCGAGACCCTGGAAAAGGAAGACATATTGCTTGGTTGTGGTCTTTACGACGGTATGGGTCACTTCTTCCGAAAGCCATTCGATATTGGCCGACACCCCTATGGCATGGTTGCCGAAGTTGTATTCCGCTCCCGGGGTAATCCGGAACCTCATACCCTTGATTTCCGGTCTGGGGTCTTTTTGCGTGGCCGAGCTTCCCACTTCATAGTTGGCCTTCAATGCGAGAATCCATTTTTCGTTGGGTTGGAATGCGGCTCCTCCGTCGAGATGGAAAGTCTCGGTGGAAAAATCGCTGCGCAGTGAATCGGCTATTACGAAAGGATTGTTGCCTGAAATGAACAGCGTGTTGTTCCAGCGGCGGTCTTTCTCCAACAGATTGTGGTAAACGAGACTGCCTCCGAACGTCACTTTCCCGATTTTTTTCATTCCGGAAAAAGAGCCTTCCCAGAGGTTGGAGGCGTTGCCTTGGTCAATGAGATGGAACTCACCGTCTTTATGGCGATAGGAAATGTGGATGTCTGCAAGGTCGGTTATCGGCATATAGTGCAGGGTGACGGGATTGGCGCTGCCATAAGCGATGTTGCCGAGATATTGGCGGTCCTGATAGTCGTAGTTAGGATTGTTTTGGGCTAACAGTACCGCCGCCCCAGACATGAGGAGAAAAAGCGTTATGTTGAGACGATGGTTCATTTGATTTAAAACTCTTGTTGAATTGAGATATTTATTGGTAGAAGCGGGGGCGGTCAGGCCCTCCGCTTCTTGAAGGTTTCTATGCCATACCTTCCTGGCTTGACGGTCCGATTTCAGTCGGCTACGGTCGGAATCACACCCGGGGTGGGAGTGGAGCCGCCGATGATGAAGTCATTGCTTGAATTGTTGGTGTCTTTAAGGATTGCTTTGCCGTCAACGGTGAATCCTGCCACCTTGCGTCGGAGACTCTTGCCTGAGTAATCGCCGTTTTTGCCCGGTTCGTCGCCGGAGAACCAAGCCATGCCGGCGTCGTCCTTAGGCATGATTCTCTTGATATGGCAGTCGGAAGAAGCCGGAACGATGTCGATTGCGTCGAGAATGATGCAGTCGGCGGGGAGCATGAAACACTGGTTTGTGCCTCCGGGGATAGGTGCGACAGCGTTCGGATCGGCGACATAATCCACAGGTTTGCCTGATTTAAGGCGTGCGAGAACGATTGGCTGTCCTTCGGTGGCGGGCATCATTTCACGTCCCCAGGTTTTCCATAAGAATTGCATGTTGGGTATTCCTTCAACCTCTGTGTCTGCAGGCGAACTGTTGGCATTATAGAGTTGCCAGTCTGCTTTCGAAAGGTCAACCGGCGAGGGTGAATCTGCTGAAGAAAGTTCGCGTGCGCTATGGTTGATCGGGTTTGCGGCAACAACAATGCTGGTGCGCGGCTGGATAGGATAGTCGGTGCCGTTGCCGGGGAAACACTGCACGTGCGATGTAAGAGGATACCTGCCGTCGGTATAAGCGCTGCCGGTCATCCATACCGATTCATGGTCTTTGGTCCAAGTGCCGGCAGGAAGTCCGAAATCAACCACACCCATGATGATGCCGTCGAGATATTGCACTTCGTCGGTGTTGTTATAAATCTCGTAGAAAGCGTCCTGGAAATAGAAATCGTTTACTCCGGAGAAATAGACTTCTTTGAAGATAAGGGAACTGCCTACGGTGGCGATCAGAGGAATTGTAACGGTCTCATCTTTGAAAAGCTGTACGCCGGTCTGCACTCCGTTAAGGTTGAAGCCATTCAACTCGCCCGACACAGTCAGGTTGTAGGTGCCGGGAGTGAGCGAGAGAGTGGCCTGGGTGCCGACGATCTGGGCTACGCTTTTCTCGGCGTTCTGAGTGTTGTATGCGGTCACGACGAGGTCTGATGCGCCCTCGGCTTTCGTCACCTCTTCGGGGAGGGTGACATCGACGGTGAGGGTGTGACGGATCATTTCATCGTCGTCGCTGCTGCTGCAAGAGGCGAGGCCTAAAATCAAGGCCACCACCGGGATGATGTAAAGGAATTTTCTCATTGAATTAAACAATTTAAAAAATATTTGTTGATTGTATTGATTATCTCTTATTTCTTTGTCTGACACATTGACAGAATGTAAGGTCAGAATTTAAGTTTGACTTCCGCTCCGAAATACATCGGAATGGTTACGTCTTTCCATCCCACTGCGGTTTCGAGCTTGTGTGTTTTCATTAGCTTCAGGAAGTTGTTGGCCATGAAAGAGACTTCCACTATTTTCCCGAATTCCTTTGTAAGACGGAAGTTGAGGATAGCGCTTGTGGGGAGGTTTTCGGTGTCGAACGCACGGGGATGGGCGTAAGTGGCCACCATGTATCGGTAGGTGTGGTCGGTAGAGAACGCGGGTTCCCAGGCCGTGAATTTCCCTTCGGAATTTAGGAATCCCAAAGGATTGACGGCATAAACCTCCCTGCCGGGCGAGAAGGGGTCTTGTGTGCGATAGGCAAGGTTCTTGCCCGCATTGTTCTCATAGATGGCGCGGTATGATTCCCTCCATATCATCTGCAGGGTAGTGGTGAAGATAAGCTGCAGTTTCGGTATGTGGGTTATGAACCGGAAGTTGGTATTGAAGCGGGAGGAGATTGTGCCGCTTCCGCCGGGCATCAAGGGGATATAGGGGTAAGTGTCGCCGTTGACCGATGCCGACACGGGAGCATAGTAATTTTCCGTGGAACGGCGTTTAATCCATAAATAAGCGCCGTCAACCGACACTGCAGTCTTTATCGCCGGAATGGAAGCAAGGTTTATCTGGTATTCCACACCCCATTTTTTCGTTGTCACGCTGTTGGAAGGCATCAGATATGAAAAATAATATGTATGGGGAGTGGAAACTGCATCGTGCCATGTTCCGTTCTGTTCGTACTGTACCTTCCCGTTTTCATACCTCACATTGTCGATATTGTCGGGGGTGGTGTAGCGGTTGGCTTCCATAATTACGGGCTGCGCCACATAACCGAATTCGTTTTTATGGCGCTCGTTGAAATAATTGACCATACCCGACACCATCCCTTTCCGGAATGTGAAACCGGCTTCCGCCTTATGGCTGAAGGCTGCCTTGAGGTCGGGGTTCATAGTGTTTTGAATCACTTTCGTGGTCATGACGGCGAGCGATTTGTCTTTTTCTCCCGAAATGTCGTCGCGGAAAAGCATTGCGAACGAAGTTACGTCGAAATATGCCATGTCGGGGTAGAACTGCAGGAGCGTCGGAGTCTTCATGCCGACGCCATACCCTCCGGCAATGCTGAAATCCTGAAGAAAGGAGTTGTTGCCTGAATTCAGGATATTATAATCTATGTTTATGCGCGGTTCCACGGAAGTCATGTTGCCGCGTTTTGCCTGTTTCTTGTCGAGGAAAATGGTGGAGAGGCGCGCACCGGCCTGGGCTGTCAGCGAGGTTGTCCCGATGGGTGACGTGAATTTATCTTCGAGAAACCAAGAGAGCACGTTCATCGCCGGAATGTCTTTGTAGGCCCTCGGGCGGATTGACTGGTTGTTGGTGATCTGCGGGGGACGGCTCTCGTCGAAAGTCATGCCTATCCCGTAGTTCTTGTTCATTCTCCATTCCGCACCCAGTTTTATGTTCATGAAAGCACCGTTGTCGAAGTTGAAGAGACGGTCACCTTTCACCTGGGCATATACGTCGAGCGGACGGCCCACGATTTTGCTCCATGCGTAGTATGTGGAGGATAGGAAGAACGTCTTGTATTCGCCGTCGGCGGTGGCGTTGCCTACGGGGGTGATGCCGGATTGCAGGATTACTTGCCGGTTGGCGAAGTCTTTCTCATACATGTAGCTCAGCGATGCGGTGTAGGTGAGCGTGGATATCCACGGAAGCTGCAGACTCCAGTTGCCGTCTAAAGCGAGGCGGCCGCCTATGGTTTTTGAGTTGATTCTTTCGTCATACACCAGTTCGGGGTCGGTCTTCTCGTTGTTCAGGCTTGAGAAGAAAGAGAACCGGGCGTTGAAAGAGAGCGGACGGGAGTCCTTCATGAAAACATTGCCGTAACCCACTCCGAAGGTGACGCGGTCATAACCGATATATTTCCTGCGGATGTCGCTGTAAGATTGCGAATAGTCTGCCGTGAGGTTCAGCACCCCTCCCTTGTCGAGGGAGAAACCTTTGCCGGCGTAAGCCATTTTGGAGTAGGGATCAGCTTTAAGCTTAATCTCCCAGGGTGTGGCCCCTGTGCGCGACTTGACAATCACGGCACCTGAGGTGAGGTTGCCGTATTCCACCGAGGGAATACCTCTGACCACCTCTATGGATTCGATATTGTCCGGGGAAATCAGACGGAGGTCAACACCTTTTCCGGACGTTGACTGCACCGGCACGGTGCCTCCCTTGCTCACGCTGAGCTGCTGCATGTTGGCATCGTTAGACATCGGCGCGCCATCAACCACCACGAGGGTTCCCATCGCATTGTTGGAATTGCCGTCGATTTCGCGGATATTTGCCTGTCCGATGCTGTTGAGGTCAGGATTTTTGGTGACATTGCCCGGAACGAGCTGCAACATGTCTTCAAGACTCTTGGGCTGGATGTGCTGCACGGCCGCGCGGTCAATCTTTGAGGTGGAGCCCATTCTCTTGGCGTTGGCTACAACGGTGACCTCATCCAATGAAAGGCTCATAGGATTGAGTTTTATATCGAGAGGCTTGGATGAAGATGTGAGGTCAACGGTTTTGTCATATTCCTGATAGCCTGTGACCTGCACGTTTATCCGGTAGGTGCCGGGATGAAGGTTGGGGAAGGAAAATGCACCTTTTCCGTTAGTTTCCGCCCAAAGGTTTCTTTCGGGGAGCCGCACAATCACGAACTCAAGCGGTTCGCCGGTGTCTGCGTCGGTTACTGTTCCGCAGAGAGCGGGGGAAGAGGCAGCTGAAATTTCGATACTTCCGCCCGAAAGGAGGAACCCGATAAAGGAAAGTAGGATGAGTGTCAGTCGTTTCGTCATATCTCTGTTAAGCCGCGATTCCTGAGTATATATCTTGAGTTTAACCTCATGGGATAATACACAAGAAAAGGGTAAGGATGTTGGTTAAAAAAATGTTGATGCCATCGGCGGCATCCTCTGAAAGTGAAGTTTTCCCTTCTCTTTTCGTGGTGCAAAGTTAGGCAGGATTGCTTCTTGACACAATACCGAAAAAGTAGTATTGTTCTTTGGTATAATACCGCAAAATAGGTATTTTGACGTATATGTAGAAACTTGCATTCATATTCCGGCAGCAGGAATTTTAAGGAACGCGCTCTTAGAGTTTTATTGAGAGAAGAGAATTGCAAATATAGAAAAAGCATGGATGAGTGTAACGTTTTTTAAGGAACTTCGTCATTATAATCAGGAGGCTGTTTCAAAACCTTAAAACTTCTTGTTTATCGGTTTTGCAACAACCTTGTTTTGTGATTCCATATTCTAATAACTATTCTATGCATTCAAATTGCGCTTTTTCTAAGAATTCATGGAGAATCTTCTCTTTCGTACTCTCTTTGGTGGGGGCTTTCTTTATTTTTGAAGCCGAAGCGGGCGTGCGGCTTTCGGGAAGAATCCTTTCCGAAGCGGATTCAACGGCTGTGGCGTTTGCGGTGGGCCAAGTGTTGGTCGCCGAACGGCAGGTGGCTTCTTTTCAATCTGATGAAAACGGACAGTTCCGCACCGACATTCCTCAAGAAAAGGATTTCTTTATAAGAATAGAGGCTCCCGGCTTCGCCGATTATGAACTCGAAATTGAGGGGATGAAGAAAAATACGGATATAGGCACCATTTATATGGCGGAGGCTGCTTCTTTGAAAGAAGTGGTGGTTACTGCCGAAGGTAAGAGGGAACGTATGGGCAAAACCATCGTGATTCCGTCTGCCGCAGATGTTCGGGCATCTGCCGACGCACTCTCTTTTTTGCAGAAACTGCAGCTTGACGGCCTTGAGGTCAACATCGTTAATCGTTCGGTAAGTGTGCTTGGAAGTTCGTTGATAATCTTGATTAACGGTGTGCCCTCTTCGCAAGAAGACCTCAATGCTCTCAAGCCGGGAGATGTGGCGAAAGTGGAATATTCGAGGTTTGTGCCGGCCCGTTATGCCGATAAGAATGCCGGAGGCGTGATTGATATAACTTTAAAGAAGAAAAACGATGGCGGCTCGGTCTATGTGTGGGGGCGTGGCTGCCCCACCACCGGATTTATCGACGGTAGTGTGCGTGGGTCGTATCATCAGGGACCTTCACAGTTCACCTTCTCATATTCACCTTCCTGGAGAAACTATAGCGATGTCAACGATTCCAGCGAGAGCGCGCTTATCGGCAATGATTTCAGGGTAGATTTCGTTTCCACAGCCAAATCGCCGTTCCATTATATGTTCAATCCGTTGAACCTTAAATATGTTTATTCTCCCGATAAGTCGCTTGTCTTTTCGGCCACTTTCAATGCCGGAATTTTTAACGACGGAAGAAAGACCCGTTCAAGTTTGCACGATTCCCTTTATGGTGATTATTCATCGAACAGTGAAAATTCCGACAAGCGGTTCACTCCTTCGCTCGACCTTTATGTGAGAAAAGATTTCAATCCGCGTAATTCTTTGGAAGTAGAGGTGGTTGGCACATTGAGTTCCACCGACTACAGGAGCCGAAATGTCGAGAATCCCGATGGAGTGGAAGAGTCATACATCACCGATACCGACAACCGCCGCCGTTCGCTGATTTCGGAAGTTAGTTACGTGCATAGGTTCGACGAGGTGAGCGAACTTTCCGCAGGGTTTCAGAATACGGTCTCGGGAAACGATAACCGTTATTTTGCCACCGGCTACAAGGCTACCCTCACAGAGAACAACAATTATGGTTACGTCCAGTTTGCACGTCAGTGCGGCCCTGTGTATTTGCGCATTGCCTCGGGAATTAAGCTTTTCTGGATGCGCAACGACCTCAACAACCGTCATTTTATAAGGAACCTGTCGTCGGCTCTCGCTTCGTGGAAGATTAATCGAGACTGGACGTTGACCTATCAGTTCCGTTATACACCCGCCATACCGGGCCTTGCGGAATTGACGGATTATCCGCAGCAGACTTCCATATATATGGTGAACAACGGGAATCCCGACATGAAAGTATGCGATAATTTCACGAATTCATTAGCTTTGCAGTTTAACAAGGGGAAGTGGTCGGTGTCGGGAAACCTATTTCAATCATACCGTATGAATCCTACGTATTCCGATGTAAGTTATTTAGGCGACGGAAAATTTCTTTCGACAAGTGCAAATTTCAAATCGCAGCGTAACGTAGGTGTTTGGGTGAGAATGGGTGTCAACAATCTTTTCGAAATGTTCGGGGCTAATGTCACTCTCGAATATTTCCAATATGAGTCTAAGGGCGATGAGTGGAAGCATACGCTCGGTTCTTTTTCAGCTAACATGAACGTATGGTGGAATAAGGGGCCGTTTACGGTGAGCTATTCGCGTAAGATTCCGGGCAAGAGCCTGTGGGGAACCACTGTCAGTAAAGACGAGAATTGGGATGCTTTGCAATTCGATTATAAACCCGACAAGCATTGGACACTGGGATTGGGCTGGATGTATATGTTCTCGAAACATGGCACACAGTATCCGTCGTGGGATTATTCTGCCTCGAATCCCGGCTATCGCTACAGATACATAAAAGAGAATGCCAACATGGTATGCATTTCGGTGACGTATAATGCCGATTTCGGCTCCCTCTTCCGCACTGCACGCCGTTCTCTCAACAATACCGACTCCGGCTCCTCCCTCCTGACCCACTGAACATGAATTTCTGAATATGTTGTAACTAAATGAAGTTGTTTAAACTTTTTTCTTTTTCAAGATTCCGTCAGATTTTCGAGACGATTTTGAAACTTGAAGAGGGAGTTTAGCGGGCTAAACGACCGATGAAAGGTTCAAAGCGGCCGAAAAGATGATGGAAGATTGGGAAAGAGGTCTTTTTAACGTAAAGAGCCATAAGAAAATCAATCTCCGTAAAAAAGTTTAAACAACTTCAAAAATCCGTGGCTTGGGTGGTCACGGATTTTTTTTGTAATTTTGCACTCATATTTCAGATTATTATGTGGGTATTGTTAGCATGTGTCTCGGCCCTTTGTCTGGGTTTTTATGACATTTTCAAGAAACTTTCGGTAAAAGGTAACGATGTTCTGATGGTGTTGATGCTCAACACTGTTTTCGGTTCGTTGTATATGATGCCGTTTCTTGTCGGATGGATTTCAGACGGCAATTTCGGGTTTGGCAATACTGTGACGGGACATTTGCAGATAGTGCTGAAATCGATGATTGTCCTTTCTTCCTGGTTGCTGGGATATTATGCAATCAAGCACCTCCCTCTTACAGTGCAGGGACCCATCAACGCTTCGCGCCCTGTGATAGTGCTTGTGGGGGCATTGCTGATTTTCGGGGAACGGCTCAACTGGGTGCAATGGATCGGTATCGCCTTAGGTTTCGCCTCTTTGTTCTTCATCTCGCGGATTGGGGCGAAGGAGGGTTTTTCGCTCAAACATTCCAAATGGATATGGATGTCGATAGGCGCAACGGTACTTGGTGCGGTCAGCGCCCTCTATGACAAATACTTGCTGAAATCATACGAGCCTCTTGAAGTGCAGGCGTGGTATTCGTTCTATCAATGCCTGATAATGGTTACTGTCATTTCCATCATGCGGGCTTCTCACAAGGAGAGAGGCGACGGTTTTAAATGGCGGTGGACCATTCCCTGCATAGCGTTGTTCCTCACGATTGCAGATGTGGCATATTTTTATTCGCTTTCGATGGATGGTTCGATGGTGGCTGTCGTGTCGATGATAAGAAGAGGAAGCGTCATCGTAAGCTTTATATATGGCGTTGTTTCGCTTCATGAAAAGAATATCAAGCCGAAACTGATTGACCTCGGAGTGCTGCTTCTGAGCCTTATCCTTCTTGTGATAGGATCGCAGATTAGCAATTAGCGATTAGCGATTAGCGATTAGCAATTAGCAATTAGCAATTGTGATTAGTCATTAGTCATTAGTCATTAG
>CABRKI010000078.1 GCA_902471455.1 uncultured Porphyromonadaceae bacterium
CGATCTAGCGGGCTGCCGACACCCATCGTGACATCGTAGTGTGAGCCGCATACCGGGCATACCGCTTCATAAAGGTCGCCTTCGATAGCTACCCTGACATCAGGTTTCACTTCCACGGGGCATGCGAGGTCATACGCCAGGGGGGTGTCGGTGGCGGTGGCGAAAGGGTCCATGCCGTTGATGAGAAGCACGCCGCCGTAGCCTGTCGCACTCTGTTGTGAATAAGGAAACCTGGAGGGTTCGCGCAGGCCGGAAGAGAGGATGAAGCGGCGGTTTGACCCGAATCCAGACACTCCGTAGGTGTTCCATGACCCTGCATCGGCGATGTTTATGCTGACGGCATAGTTCGGGATGCGGTCATCGTCAACGGAATGGCATCCGGCGAGAAGGAGTATGGCCGAAACGCAGGCTGATGTCAAGAGAGGCTTTGTCATGCGAACGGTATTGCCTTCAGTACTTGGCCGAATTGGTCCGCCATTTTCTGTATATGTCCTCCCACCATCGGTTTGAGCATGGCCGGGATGGCGATGTCGATTTCCACTTTCGCCGTGCATGCGTCGGCTCCTTCGGGGGCTACATGCATGCTGAGGGTGAGAGGTACGGGCGAGCCTTCTCCGCTCAGTTTGATGAGGGTGGGCTCCTTTTTTTCCACAACCTTGAATGTGAGGGATCCGACCGGGCCACCCGGCACGGATATTGAGTCGGGGGTGATGGTGATGCTGTCGAACATTGCTCTCTTGTCTTCCGGAATCTGGTCGGCGGGTACTTTCTCGAGTAGCGAGCGGAGATTCTCGAGATTGGAGAGCTTGGAATAGACTGTCTCGGCAGAAGACGAGAGCCTAACGGGGTCGCTGTTGTATATAGCCATTGCTTTCGTTTGTTCTTTCGTATTGTCGGTTAATTGTTATCAGTCCATGGGAGAGGGGGTCCAGTTGGCGGGGTCTTCCCTCCATTCCCGGAGGGCGGTAGCTTCCGAGGGACTTATGTAGTTGGTCTCTTCCGCCACTTCGAGCATTGTGGAGTAGGAGCAGAGCGAGACAAGGTTTATATCGGCCTCATGAAACCTTTTCACAGCCATGGGGAACTGATAGTTGAAAAGACAAGCCATGCCGATTGCTTCGCATCCGTAGGTGCGGATCACATCGACGGCTTTAAGCGAACTTCCTCCGGTGGATACGAGGTCTTCGATCACCACTACCTTCTTCCCGGGCTTAAGGTTGCCCTCTATAAGGTTTTCAAGGCCATGGTCTTTGGGGGTGTTGCGGACATATACGTAAGGGAGTCCGAGCGTGTCTGCCACTATTGCACCGAATGCTATCGCCCCTGTGGCGACGCCGGCTATGGCTTCCACTTCGGGGAAATTCTCGAGAATCGCCCTGGCATATTCCACTTTTACGAGGTTGCGGATGTCGGGATACGACAATATCCTGCGGTTGTCGTTGTAGATAGGGGAGTTCCATCCCGAAGCCCAGATAAACGGATTCTGGGGCTGCAGCTTGATGGCGCTTATCTGAAGGAGTTTCTCGGCAAGAAATCTTTCCGGTTTTTTCATAATCACAGCTGATTGAAGTGTTGAATAATTACCTGTAGCATAGGAAACGATGAAAACGGAAGGGAAACCCCCGCCGTTCCGTGGTTGCCTTTTTAGGGGTTATATAAACTATTGAACCATCGGCAAATAGAGGCGCTCCCCGAAGAAAACGCACGTATTGTCTATGGCCGGACTATGCGAGCCCACAAAATGCAAAATTACATTTATCCTCAAACATATCCAAATAAAAGAACATCAAAAGGTGGTAAAAATTTGAATGCGGGTGTAAAAATAATGTTAAATGGGCTCAGAAAGTCACTCCCAGAGTGAAGATTGAAAGTGTGGATGGGGCTGCTTTCCAGATGGCTTCGGCGGCGGAGGCGAGGGTGGCGCCGGTGGTGCATACATCGTCCACAAGGAGCACCCCTTTCCCTTCAATCTGCATGGTTTTCGTCACCTTAAACAGTTCCGAAGTGTTATCACGACGTTGTTCCCGGCTCAACGCTGTCTGTGTGCGGTGTGGACGTCGGGCCCTGAGAGAGGCCGCTACGGGGAGGCCGGTGGCTTCCCCGATTCCTCGGGCTATGTGGTAGGTCTGGTTGTAGCCCCGTTTGGCTTGTTTGAAGAAATGCATCGGCACAGGAACCACCACGTCGGTATCCGAGAAGAATCCCGTGGGATACAGCTCGGAAGCAGCAAGGTTGCCCAGCATGTGTCCGATGGCGGGGAAATGCCGGTATTTCATATCTTGTATCAGCTTTGCCAATGCCGAATCGCGGGTGTAGAAGAAATGCCCCGTGGCCCGTTCGAACCGGAACTGTCCGGCAAACCGTTCCTCCATGGGGTTGAGGCTGCGGCGGTGGTAGCCGGTGCGTGGCAGCTGCCCAAGGCAATGGGTGCATACGAAACGTTCGTGCGGTGCGAGAGGCGCCCCGCAAACATGGCATTCCGGAGGGAACAGGAAATTGGTGAGGTGAGCCAGCAGTGATTTCATTTAAGCAGCTCCTTGATGGCCTTCGTGGCAAGGTCTGACTCGAAACCCCGCGACAGGATATGGCGGAAAAGCTTTATGCGGTTTTCGCGTCCGTCAGGTCCGGTGAGGTCCAGCCCCCTTGCCTTTGCCGCTGCCACCCTCCGCAATGCGTCGAGATAGTCCTTCTCCTCGATGGCTTCGAGCCCCTGGGCTATATCTTGCGGGCTGATTCGTTTGGCTGCGAGGGCGAGCCTTATTTTGTTGCGTCCCCAGGAAGAGAAACGGCATTTGTCGCGGGCGAAACTGCGGGCGAACCGGGCGTTGTCGATAAAGCTTTCCAGGGTGAGCGATTCTATTATCTTCTGCACTTCCCCCGATGCCAGCCCGAGCCTGTAGAGCTTTTGCCTGATGTCGGCTTCGCATTGTTCGGAACGTGCGCAGAGGTCTGCCATGCGGATTCTCGCTGCTTCCGGTGTGATTGTTTTGTTGAATGGAGACATGTCTTGATGTGTTTTATTGATGGCGGTTACACTTTATGAATCTGTCTTTACCGTAGGAGTCTTTTAACACCGTTACGTTGTCGAACCCTTTCCCGGTTAGGAGGTCGGCGAGTTCGCCGGCATGCCTCGGGTTTATTTCGAAGTAAAGCCGTCCGCCGGGGACAAGCGCGCCTGCGGAGATGTCTGCTATACGCTTATAAAACACGAGCGGGTCTGAATCCGGCACGAACAAGGCTGGCGCCGGTTCATAGTCAAGCACGTTGTGTTCCATGTCTTTCTTTTCGCTTTCGTCGATGTATGGAGGGTTGCTCACTATGATGTCGATATTGCCGCTTTCGGGTTGCCAGTCGAATATGTCGGCGTTGATGAATCTGATGCGGGCCTTCAGTTTCTTTGCATTCTCTTCAGCCACCTTGATGGCTGCTTTCGACACGTCGAGGGCTTCCACGCGGGGGAAACGCAGCGTGCGGCAAAGGGCAATGGCTATGCATCCCGAACCGGTGGCTATGTCGAGCACGCGGAGGTCGGCTGTTTCGCCCGCGTCGTCGGAGATGATATCGACAAGTTCGTCGGTTTCCGGACGTGGTATAAGCACGTCGGGCGAGACTCGGAGGTCCATGCCGTGGAAACGGGCTTCTCCGGTGATATACTGTATGGGTTCATGTTTGAGCAGCCGTTCCAGAATGGCGTCGATTTCCGATTTTACAAAAGGAGAGAGCGGGTCGGCTTCGTGGATTATCATGGCGGTGGTGTCCCATCCTTTAACGTAATGGAATATAATCCGGATGATGGCTTCCGTCTCGCGGTTGCCATAGATGGGACGTAATGCGTCCCGCAATTTTTTAAGGGTGTCTCGCATAACGGCATTGAATTAAAAAGACCCGATGCGTCCCTGAGTTGCATTTAAAACAGGACCTCCACCTGGTGTATTTGAAACAAAATTAGGGATAAAAAGATAAAAAAACAAAAAAAATTTGGAAATTTACGGAAAAGGCAGTAAATTTGCACTCGCAAAACGGAAATGCCTCCGGAATCCATTTGAAACCGATTGGAATTACAATGGAATTTGGAATGGAAAAATCCGCAGCGGGGTCCCATAGCTCAGTTGGTTAGAGCACCTGACTCATAATCAGGGAGTCCTTGGTTCAAGCCCAAGTGGGACCACCTCTTAAAAGTCAAGCAGTTACGAACTAAATCGTAGCTGCTTTTTCTTTTGTCTTGAACACAAATCTGAACACAACTCCGAGCCAACTCGTTTCAGGGGACACTGGCACCCCTCTGTGTTTATGCCCTTGTGTTCAAATTCTGTGTTCAAACTATGGCTGAGGAAAAGAAAATAATAAGGGAGAACCTTTCTTTTTGCCCAGCCCCTACATAGGTTTAGGTTTAGTCGGGCATATATAAAGCCCGAACCAAACCAAACTTATTAGACGCGGAGTATATAAGAGAGAGCGGAGCATTTTGTCGATACACTTTTTCTTTTGCTCAGCCATCTCCATATATAGGTTTAGTCGAGCATATATTAAGCTCGAACCAAATCTAAATACACATATCCTATATAGGCATGTCTGAAATCCCGTATATTATAGCGAAAAACAATCACGGTTATGATATATGGATATATAAGAGTCAGTTCCGACAAGCAGACTGTCGAGAACCAGCGCTTTGAAATAAACAATTTCTGTGAGCGCGAAAATCTGACCATTGACGGTTGGATTGAGGAAACAATTTCGGGCACTAAAGCCTATAACAAGCGACAGCTTGGTGCTCTACTTAAACGCATCAAGAAAGATGACCTCATCATTTGCGCTGAGCTTTCACGCCTCGGTCGCAACCTCTTCATGATTATGGAGATTCTCAACATCTGCATGACAAAGGAGGCTAAGGTATGGACTATAAAGGATAATTATCGTCTCGGCGATGACATCCAATCGAAAGTGCTTGCTTTCGCCTTTGGCCTGTCAGCCGAAATCGAGCGCAACCTCATCTCCCAACGCACCAAAGAAGCACTCGCACGTCTAAAATCAGAAGGGAAAACCATCGGACGCGGAAAAGGCAAGCGGAATAATCATCTTAACGCAACATGCATCGCCAAACACCAGTACATTGTTCGTAAGTTACAAGAGGGTATGTCTGTGCCTAATATTGCAAAAAAAGTCAAAGTCGCTCGTGGTACACTTTATCGTTATTTGGCCTATACAGGGATCAGAGAGCCAACCAATTCAACCAATGGACGATGGGAGCGAGGCATCTACTAATAATGTCCGCTTTTTGAAGACAGATCCGAAAGCACGTTTTCAGGGCTATAAGTTCTACTTTAGGGAGGGATTGTGCTGGAGCGACATCAACACTACATTCCTTAAATGCAGAAAGAAGCAATCCAGTATAAATGATGTTAAAAGTATGAGTTTATTTGGAATGTCAGATCTGGTACCTGAAGATTATATCATAGCATTAATAAACTCAGCACTTTTCAGTTATTATGTTGATACATTTGTGAATAATACACAAACCTTTCAGATAAATGATGCTCGACAACTCCCAATAATTGTTCCAACGGCTATTCTCGTAGATATGGCACACAGAATAGTTAATCATGCTATCGAAATAAAGAAGGATTGCAATTGTGAGAAAAAAACTCAATTAACTTCACTGCAAAACATGGTGGATTCTTGGGCTATGGGAATCTACAATCTTCAATCATAGAGGGATTTTGTTGGAATAATGTACTCAATCCAGAAGCTCGCCTTTTAAAGGTAAAATTAAAAGGCTCATCGGTAAATGATGTCGGTTCGATGTCGTTATTTCCTCTGTCTAATCTATGCTCTTCAAAATATATCATTGCGCTTCTAAACTCTAATCTGTTATTCGATTTTTATAGGGAGTTTATAAATTGCAGTGTTAATATTCAGATTAACGATATTCGCCAAGTCCCGATAATAATTCCATCTGCTCTCCAACTCAATAATGTAGAAAGCGCTGTTATTAAGGCTATTGCCTATAGAATTGCTTTAGACGGCAATGATAAATCCGAACTTAATTCAGACTACTTAGTAAATATAGAGAATGAAATAGATGGCTTTGTGAACTCAATCTATATGATATAAGAATCTTATATATTCATCTACACTTCGTTGTATTGAATTAAGATTTTCAATCTCATCATTGCCTTGTATGCGGGCTTTAACGGAACAAGCATCATTTACAAGGCCTACTAACTTAGTTAAAGTTATATCTGACGGAAAAACAATCGGCAACTGCCTGGCATCGTTTATTTGGAAATGAGATGTATTGTTTATAAAATTATCAACATAGAGGCTGATGAGTTCTGAATTGATTATTGCAACAAAATAGCTGTCAGGGATTTGTGTTTGAGTGAATAATGACATGCTCAACACATCGAAAACCCCAACTCCCTTGATTCGAGCTTTAAGATATGTAGAATTCACATCTATCCAACAAAATCCCTCCCTAAAGTAGAATTGTGGATTACGTACTACTGGCATTCCTTGACCTTTCTTGCCTGAATTTGTCTTCAAAAAGCGGACGTTCTCTTTAGACCATGCTATAGCAAAAGGAGTTTCTAAATACCACCGGTTGCCATCCTTATCCCCCTTGTCATAGGGAACGTATATTTTCTTTGCTGGGTCGATTCCGTTTTCCTTTTCATCATCAGTCAATAATGAAACATCGGTCATTTCATCATCATCTATAATTTTGTATAGATAGCCTTGCCCGAAGATGTCTCGACCGTATCTCTCTTTCAACGAATCAAATAGGTCTGCTATCTCGCGTTCAGTTTTACCATTCAGGAACTCACTTACGGTCATAGCAGAAGAGTATCCCGGTATGTTTGGCTTATATCTTGCAATAACATCCGCAAGTTTCTTCGGTCGTGATTCTATTATGTTCTTTGCCCATTTGGTCGAGCGTCGCACTGCAATATACTTTCCATTGTTGGCTGTTGCAAGCCCTTGACCTCCTTCCGTCAAGCATCCCAGAAGAGCTATATCACCGGGTTTTAGACTCTTTCTGTACGCCTCAAGCTCAGCTTTATTCTTCTCAATATCTCTGGAGGTCTTAATTTTATCCCACCATTTGTCATAGAGTTCTTTGACTTTTTCTCCATATAGTTCCCATATACGGAGATTCAACTCTGTAGGCTTAAAAATAACTGAGTTTTGAGTCTTAAGATAGATGGATTGAAGGATTGGAGTATATATAATGGGGGCTGAAAGATTAGCACTTCCGTCCTGAAAATATACCTTATTATCTTTTGAGGCATTATATGGCGTATTGACAACCTGCCATATACATGTGTCTACCATGACAGCTTCAAAAGGATTTGCTGTATCAAAAACGTAGCGTAGATTATGAGATAGCATCAAATCTCTCATATTTCGCTTTGTTTGTGTCGTCCAGAAAGTCTTTGGTGTAATATAAGTTACAGAACCGTCTTTCGAGCATAACGACATCCCTTTGAATGTAAACATATTATACAGGTCGTCTGAGAACCCGTACTCTTTTTCAAACTGTTTTTTTGATTCTCCGGACACTCCTTTTGTTGAGACGTAAGGAGGATTGGCTATGAGAATATCGAAACCGTCGGTTACTCCAAACATCCATTCCGGGTCGAAGAATGGTGCGTATTTATGTTGGTCAAACATATCCCATGCAACAAGGTCTGCTGCTTGTTCGTTACCTATGAAATTATTCGCTATCAGAGCATCCGCAATTTTTTGTCGCAGTTCAGCAACGCGATTTTTCCATTTACGTTTAGTTCTAAGTGTTTTTGCCCCGAAGATACGATGCTTAGCTATACGGAGCAATTTTTCATCAGCCTTTATCTCATCAAGGTCAAACAAATTGCCCTCCCTCTTTTTCAGGCCAATCAATGAATTAGCTGCAACAAACTTTGCTTCGAGGTTAGGAAGCGGTCGTATGCCGAAGTTTTCCGTGGGATCAGGATTGGTCTTTTGGTCAATAACCAATGATATGAAAAAGCGCAACTTGCTTATTTGTATAGCAATAGGCTGGATATCCACGCCGTATATGCAATTTTCAATAAGATATAATTTTCTTGCATAGTCAGGATTATTGCAGCTCTCATCAAAGTTGCGGTTTACATCATCTTGAATTTCTCTGCGCTCTTCATCGCTCAGCGTCATAGATTCCTGCATGGAATTAAGAGAAGACTCAAGAATCATATTACGCCACATTTCATTATCCGGATCTATGCGCTGAAGTATATGCACCATCTGCTGAAGCATCCCAACTGGAAATGCTCCTGAACCGCAAGCCGGGTCGAGAACCTTGCACTTGAACACGGCCTCAAGAATTGATTTCCGTTGAGAATCACTTAATTTCAAATCTGCATCCGAATAATCAAGTAAACTGCGATATTGTTCTTCAAGTTCTTTACCAACCATACGATTAAGGTGTGCGACAAGTGCTTCGTTCACCATATATTGCACAATATCGCGAGGGGTATAAAAAGAACCGGTTTGCTTACGAGCGGTTGTTTGAGTTTCAGGATTGTAGGCGGCAAGGAGGTTTTCAAATACTTTTCCCAACAATTCCGGATCAAGTGATACATCTTGATCGAAGGGAGTATTTTCCTCAACCGTAAAGTTATAGCGTTTAAGGATGTCGATAACACCGCTTGCATCCACAATCTTTTTATATCCGTAATAACCCGTCAAATCAATTTTTTTGCCAACTTCCTCTCCAAAGAAAAGAAAGTCTGGCACGATAAGCTGACGATTAATGCTCTCGCGATCAGTGAAGGCATCAAGATACATACCGTTTTCTTTGTCGTCAAGACAGTCAAACAAGCCACCGTTCAGGAACGGCACGGTAGAATTGGCAAGCTCTACAAATAAATCTGGATTTTTGAAGAACTTTTCATAACGCATGAGCTTGTTGTTGTCAAAATCGGCTCGGCTTGCAGAACCATTATCATTTAGCTTACGAAAACGGCGTTCTGTTAATTCTTTGCTCCCTTCTGCCGTCATTGGACTGTTAAGCATAGCAAAGAATAAATTCTGTAGTATTGCCTTATAGTATCTGCTTTCAGTGGATTTACCAAAAAGATTAGCTCGTGCGTTGGGCGTGAATCCGTCCAATAGATGCTCGGCAATATATTGCTCATCAAAGAATTGCCAGGGAATCAGCTTACGCTGTTTCAAAAACCACACGAAAATCAGACGAGTGATGAGCCTGATGGCTGCCTCATGATTATATCTTTCATTGTCATGAGGGTCATCTATGTCATTGGGAAACTGTATTTCTTTTATCGCCCATGCATACCAATCTGAGAGTTCGTTATAGAAAGCCTTTGTAAGAACTTCTACAGAAAATCTATTCCGTAAATCCTCGACTGACAGTATCCGACCCGGTTCGTTTAAGTATTTGTTTGGCGTATAGTAAGCCACACCTTTACCAAGGTAATAGGAATAACGGCGAGGATTAGAATAAGATCTCCTAACCTTGTCATTATCATCCCATGAGAGGGTAAGTTCCACCAATGAGAAGCGATAATTGTCATTGGAGTCTTCTGGAACAAAAACGACAAGAGCGCGTCTTATCCCTTCATCAGCGATAAGACGGAATGCGTCTTTTGACAGACCTACGCGTGCATCATTACGAGAGTTATGCTTAACTTCGTAAACATTCAAATCAAGCGAATCGCATACGCCTAAACGAGTTGCGTTTGTAGCAAAATTTGTTTTCGTATAAAACGGAATATTTTGATACTCATTTAATTGAGCATCAACAGGCAGGAATCCTTTAAGGAAACGAATGAACTCTTGTCTTGAATATGGGCGGTCAAATTCCATCATAAGGGTAATATTTGCTCTGTCAGTATTAAAGATTCTTCTCCAGCCTCCACAGAAGCCATTGTCTCGAGTTTTCTCAACAGATAGGCATGAGAAATCAATTTAGGAAGTTCAATTATCTCACTTTTCTTTATGTTAGTCAGATGTCGCACTTCGTAGCCGGATAATCCATCCGCCTGCGCAACAGTCAACAAATCATCAACGTATGCTTTGTCCAATATATTTGAATCACGAACCAATTTTATTTTGGCAAGTGCCTCTAACAAACGTGGGTCGCGTCGTTGCTTATCAACACCTGAAAATAATTTGGATTTAAGGGATTGATATGTCTTATCAAATGCCTCATTTACGGCAAAGGGAGGCTCGTTTTGCCGCGCTTCAAACAAAGAAAGAGCATCTTCCGCACTCAACATTGTGATTTCATTTCCACTGGCAATTTTGAATACGAAATCATTACCTTTCTTTCCAAACATCATTACTCCGTAACGGGGTTTCTCCGTCTGTCTTGCAATTCTTGCTCTGTGAGGAATCAACAATGCTTCTTTATAAAGGTCAGTTCCTTTAAGTTGGTCGAGTAGCCGTCGATACGGTGTGTCCCACGATGCTGTTTCCGTCTTGGCTAATTCCTTCCGATATCTTTCTGCAAAGAAGCTCTGTACCTCCTCATCCTTGGTTAGAGCCTTAGTATCCTCCCCCATAATGGCGTGGATCATTGCCATTTTAAGAGTGGATATTTCTTTTGTGCGCGTCTCGGCTTCTCCGACTTCCGTCGGAAAGAAATTGAAGATATAGAGATGCTCGAAAACCTTCTTGTTTATACGATTGATTCGCCCGATACGCTGAATGACACGGGTTGGGTTGTATGGGATATCATAATTGAAAATTTCTCCGGCTCGATGTAAGTTGTATCCTTCGGAGATCGCATCTGTTGCGATTAATATATCATAGTCATCTTGTTGAAGTTCCGTCCGAAGTCCTGCATCGAAATTTGAACGAATTTTTTCCTTGTTTGATGAAGATGCGTCTCCGGATGTATATTTCATGACGCGCAGAGGATTTCCGTCTTGTTGTAGCGTCTCGCCAAGATAATTTACAGTGTCCGCAAACGCAGAAAATACGACAATTTTTCGTTTGGGATCTTTTTTCCGGTGTTCGGCAAGGAGACGCTTGAACTCATCAAGTTTGGGGTCGAATTTGATTCGGTCATCTTCGCCAAACCATTCTTCGCGTATTCTTCGCAAAAGAGCTATGTCTGATTTTACATCATCAATAAATTCATTGGAAATGAAACGACGCGGTATGGTAAACAGTCCTTTCTGCTCATAAAGTTCGAAAGCATCATATATTTCTTTAACGCCATCATCGGTAATCTCATAAAAGTCATCGACATCGGGAAGACCGCCTTTTTTAAACACGGGAATTTCACCAGATTTCTCTATCCATGTCAATAGATTTTCTGCCGATTTAATCATAAATCCGAGCGATTGACGGAAGGCATACACTGAACTTTCAAAACGTTGCACCAAAAGTTTACGCATAAAAGATGAAACGTTCTGTTGTCGTCCGACAAGCATACGATACTCAACTCCTGTACGTTTTTCAAGATACTTTGTCAATTCCTCAATCCTATCCTTTATCGCATAAGCCACAGGCTGGTATCGGGCAGATTTGAATCGTGTGATCCCATCGTCTTTATGTTCCGACTCCGCAATTAAATCAAGAGTACGCAGATATAATTTGAGCTGACTTTCAGACAATTCATAATTAAGTTCCTGAGGGTCATCCGGAATCACGGGTTTAATACCTTGGATACGTAAATCCTCCTTGTATGCCGGAATCTCCTTTAAGTCGATTCGAGACCGACGTACAACAAGGGGATTGATTATGGAGCGGATGCTTGAGGCGATGCGTTCGGCTTCTTTCTTGACTTCCGCATCAGAGATCCTTTTTTCTCGCTTAGCCTTTTCCATCTCCTTGTAAGTTGCAATAAGCTCGCGGAAAGATTCTCCAAGATTCGCTACGGTCTTGAGAGTGGATTTATTGGGAATTTGGAATAATTTCAATAGCGAATAAATATCGCTCGGACGGTTATTGAATGGCGTGGCGGTGAGAAGAACGACTTTGTTGTTACTACATAGGTCATGGAGCAATGAGTAATCCTTGATATACTCATTTCTGAAACGATGTGCCTCGTCAATAATAATCAGAAATTGTTCGCCTGTTCTCGCAATCTCCTTAAAATGGTTCAGCGCGGTTTCTATCTTTCCGGCACTGAACACCGACGCGTTGAAGCCAAACTCGTCTTTATAAACCTCCCATTGTCTGACAAGATGCGGAGGCGCAACAATTATTGTGCGCAACCTCAGATTACGTGCTATCGTAGATGCAATTATCGATTTACCAAGTCCCACAACGTCCGCGATAATGGCTCCATTATGGTTTTCAATTGCATTAAGAGCAAGTTGCACTGCATCAGTCTGGTATTTGAGATTATTGTATCTGCCTTCAGTTATGTCGTGCGGTGTAAGGATATTGTCTTTGGATGGAATGTTGAAATATTCATGAAGAACTCGGATATACATCAAATAAGGTGCATATAACTTCTCATACCAAATGTGCTTAATTACTTTATCTTCCCACTCTGGCAGCGTGCCTTGGTCAACAACCGGAACAGATGTTTCCCAAAGTTCATTGAAGATTTTCTTAGCATCAATATGATTCTGTTTGTCTTTAAGACGAACATTAATCTCTGTGCGTCCTTCAAGTCCTTGATATGACAGATTGCTTGAACCGGTTATGACATTGCCGGGATCCTCGCCTTGTTCACTATGGTTTTCATCATAGTCAAAAATATACATTTTGGCATGACATGGTTCCTCAGTTTTGCGGATTTCAAGCGAACCGTCCTTTATCTTGTTGTAAAACAGTGTAAACGATTTCTGTTTCTCTTCACTATCAAGAAAATCCGAATTGTTGAATAGATGCACGAATTCCTGATAGTATTTTTCTCTAAGTTGACCGAGTGAAAGTCTGTTTTCGGACAGCGTGTTTATTACCTGAATGCTTTTTGAGATATTGGTATCTACGTCAAGCCCTACAAGAATGCGCAATTTCTTGTTTGCGAGCCCTTGGGACAATAAATAATAGCCAGAAAAGAAGAAATAACCTACAAGAATATCTACGGCATCCGTCTTTGGAAGAATGCCTTGAATAATCTCGGACATCAGTCTGTCCCTATTCGTTATGAATGAGTTTTGGCTCATCTGAAAAAACTAAAACTCCGAGGCAGTTATCTGAGGGCTGACCGAGCCTGTAACGACTGCTTAGGAGCTTCAATAATGGTTGGTTTTGGTGGCATCGCTGTCTTTGGTGTTAAACCGTTCCGGCCATATTCAGAATTTTGAGGTTACTATATTGCAAAATTAGCGATTTTTTCTGAGATAGCAATCGAATATGCTAAGAAACATAAGGCTGAGAGTTGATTAGAAGATGTAAAAAGAGAAAACTCCGCCGAGGGAAACATACCCCGGCGGCGTTGTGGTTAGTGTAGTTTTGGCCCTTGTCGGCGTCGTTTGGCTTTTTGTTCTTCACGATAGCGATGAAGGGCCTCTTCTATGGTAAGTCCGGGATGACGGCTTAGCCACAGTTTGAAATCATCGGGTAAAGCATTCCCAATAGTGAAGCCTTCCTGCGGCTGGGTGGTTCCTGCGACTGAAACATTGGATAACCGAGCGCCATAGTTTTGCGACTGAGATGGGGCTTGTCCGGCTAAGTCAGGATTCGATGAATAGACTCCCGGAGTCATACGCTGTAGGTTGAATTTTATCCAAACAGTAGGCATTTCTCCCTGACATCCGTCAACTCGGATAGCTTTCCCCGCAACGTAATCATTGATCTGTTGCGTAGAAAACCGCACACCTTTGTATGATGCAATAGGCACAATAGAGCCATCTGCATACATCCATTGAGACTGAGGATGCAGCGGTCTGTTGTTTGCCAGATGCTTGCGAATATTGCCCAGACTGAATCGCCGGTCAATCTTAGATGCGGCGAAACGCTTGCCTTTTCGGGTGTACCAAAGACCCTGCAATTCGTTGCTGCCACGCTTGTATTTGTATTCAATGCCTACTCCCGCAGCCTTTAAACGGCTCTCGAACTGCTCGAAAGTATGGACTGATTTATCATTCCATACCGCGTCAACTGCGTTGAAAATCTCGTATCGTATCTTTTCCATGCCACGCAGTTTATTGACATTGGTCTGCCGCTTGCCTTCTGAAATATACAGTCCGTATTCCTTTGTCAGGTCAAGACAGGCTTTCCGATTGCGATTGAAATCATTTTTATCAGAAATGGTTTCGGCGTGGTTATCTATTCGGCTGAACACTATATGACAGTGTGGATAATCCTTGTCAAGATGCCGTACCACGATATAAGGAGTATCGACAATACCCATTTTCTCCATGTATTTACGGGCAATCTCTACCATAATCCAGTCATCAACTTTATCCTTGTCGTTGGCGTGGAAGTTCAGGGAAATATGCCCGACCGGATTTTTCAAGTCCGGATTCAAGGCGAGATTATCCTCAAAAGAGGCGATAATTCCATTTCGCCCTTCTATCGTAGATACATCTTTACAGTCTATAAGACGCCATTCTTTGCATGAAGAACCGTCGGGATTATCCTTCTTTCGGCGGGTGACATAATCGACGCAACCGCCAAAACTTCCGCCTTTTGTTATCTTGCCCATCATACGCTGTCGGGTGTGTTACGATAGATTTTTATCAGTGAAAGAACAAAATCCTTGCACTGAATTATCTCTCTGTATGTACGGACAAACTGTTCTTCCGAGGCACCACCTTTTAGAATGGCGCCAACAAATTTAGCCGTGCGATTGAGATTTTCTGCAATTCCCTGAAGGTCGCGGATTGCCTTGACATCTCTTGGCGTGAGCCTTTCCACGACTTTACAATGCAGTGCCGACTGCCGGATATATTCCGAGCGGTTGAGCCCCGCCATGAGAGCTTTGTCCATCATTACCTGATACTGGTCTATGTCGAATTTCACCGGCACCATGATGGACTTTCGTTCATCAGCCGGGAGTTTGGGACGTCCTTTAGAGGGACGTAAATTGGATTTCTTCATTGGAAATTCTGTTTGAGGTTTGTGACCATCGGGAGCGGAGGGGAGCGAGTCGTTTGAGGATTACTTGTAATACGAAAACATAAACTCGCTCCCTCCGATTCCGAACCCCTGCGATAGTTTCGAGGTGCGCGAAACTATATGGCGATTCTATGGTCGTTACTTATCATTCATTCACGAAGAAGAGTCTGTGAATTATCTCAGGAGGGAGTATGTGTATATACATATGTATATGGTTGCAATCAAGCTATCAGAGCTTGCGCCAGATTTCGATGTCGTCGGCATATTGTTTCAGATGCTCGGCGAGGATGGCGTTGGCATAACTGCTGACGGTGGTGCCACGGTCGCCGAGGATTCTGGAAACACGCTCAAGCTGGTCCCACAGGTCGCCCTCGATGTTCAGGGCATGGCGGTTCACCATCTTTGCAGGAGCAAGGAATGTAGCCTTGTACTCGGCGAAGTCTGATTTGCGCTGCTGCTTGCCGATGCGCTGTTGCTTCGGCTGCTCGGTCGTGGCGGTTACGGCTGTTCCCTCGGTTGCCGTCTGCTCGTTGTCGAACAGATTGTCGGCGTTGACAGTGGTAGTGCTGTTAACAGAGTTATCGATGTTAACTGTGGGCGTGGAGTTGATAGAGTTATCTGATTTCATAATAAAATCGGGATTAAGGGTTGATACTTTGGATTTGGTTGCATCGGTCAACTCGGTTGACATGGATGCTGGTGTTGATGGTGCTTTTGTGGCTTTCATCATTTGTTTTGTTGGATGGTTGAACTTTGGTTGACAAGAAAATCATTCAAGTCGTTGAACTCGGAATAAAGAGTGGAGCGGTCAATCACTGTTGAGCCATATATGGCTGTCAACTCGGCGAGTGCTGTTTGCCCGGCATTGTCGTTGTCAAGATAGCAGTTGATGACAGTGTAATTTCTGAGATAAGGCACAACCTTGTTGACATTGACAACGGAGTTGAGGATGATTGCGTCGGCTCCGCTGATGATGTCGAGTGCGATGGCAGAGAGATAATCAATCAATCCCTCGAACACGGCACACTCTGTTGACGGTCCGTCTCTCGACCACGGCAGATATGAGATGTCCTTGCGTCCCCGGCAACCTTTGAAATATCTGTTGCGCAGTTCCCAGTCACCGTTGACATTCTCAAATGCCACGGCAAAATATGGTTTACCGCTGACGCTGTAATGAGCCTCCTTGCAGTTCGCTGTGGCGATGTGTGCCGGAATACCACGCTCTTGGAGGTATGCGACAAGTGCGCGGTGTTCCAATGGCACGACTTCAAATCGTTCCATACCCGGTGCAGAGTGTCGCGGAGCAAAAGAGGAAGCGGCTGTCTGCACCGATGGCACAGGATAGTTGTTGGCAATGCAACGCATGAGATAGCGCAGGTCAGTTGACTGATACAACTCGATTGCCAGGTCGATGATGTTGCCGCCTTTGCCAAGACCGAAGTCATACCAGCAGTTGATCGCGGTATCGACCTTGAACGATGGCGTCTGTTCCTGTCGCAACGGTGACTTATACCAGAGCCTCGTTCCTTTTCTCACCGCCGGTTCATGTCCGAGACGAGACAAGAAGGCGGCTAAAGGGATTGATTTAATCTCTTTGATCATGGGTTATAAAATGTTTGGGTGAGATGGTTCTTGGTTTGGGTCCTATTATATATGCCCTTTTCTAAACCAAACCAGAATTGTGGTTCTCAATAGTAGAAATCCGGATTGTAGATATACTCGCGGTTCTCGTAACGAATCATGCCCTTGTTATCAAGAAAGGTCTTCAAGCCCTTGACCTTATTGTTGGAATATGTATGTCCGCAGGCAGCATATCCTCTTTTGAGGGCAGTCTCGCAGTTTCGGCATCCTTTTATCGGACCATTGGCGAATATTATGCCCAATGCCTCACGGTGCTGTTCCTCGGTCAGCTCCTTGTAAGGATAAGGGTCTTTGGCTTTCTTGCCCGGCTCGGTGAATACATATCCGCTTGCTATCTCCGGCAAACCGTAATCATTGACACGGAAGGCAAACGGGTCGAATTCGGCGGCGCGTATCATGGCGGCGCATACCTCAGACACGGTATCATCGGTTTTGCTGCGGCTCACCTGAAGAACGGTTTCAGCCTTGTTGTTCAGCTCAGTGCCTACATGACCACGGGCATTGTCGTCGCTCTTGTTGAGGTGCAGAACTGTGTGGATATGTATCTGGAATTTGTCAGTCCATTCCATTAGCTTGCCTATCAGGTCGGTGGATTCCTTTGCGCAGTTGATGTCATACATCAGGTCGCGCACACCGTCGATGATTACAAGTCCTACACCGGGAGTGCTGATTATCGCCTGTTCAATGACTTCAAGGCGTAGTGTAGGTGTGAGCTGGCGCAGGGCGGCGAATTTCAGATGTTCCGGATGGATATCGGTCGGCAGTTTCGCCAGTCGCAAGGCTCGTTCCATTACCTTCTGACAATGATACGGACTTTGCTCGGTATCGAAGTAGAGGATTGTGCGCTTGTCGTCGGGAAACTCGGCTGTGTAGCCCAATACCTTGCCATTGACAAGCGATGCTCCGACGATGGCAGCGACATTGAAGGTCTTTTTACTCTTTGCCTTGCCGGTCGATGCCGAGAAGTTGCCGAGAGTGCCGATGACACTGCCGTTGGCATACAGTACCTCCGGCGCAGTCTGAATCTCATCGGTGATTCGCAACTGCTTTTCCTCCCAGAGTTTGAGGATGTCTTGCTTCACTCCGTCCATTCCTCACCCCCTTTCTTATGTTCTTGTATGAGATCGAGTGCTTTCTGGGCGTCAATGACGATTTTTCTGCCAGATTGGGTTATGGCATCTTTGATTACGCCACTGTTCTTGATACGGTGTGCGGTAGCCTTACTGCACTGGAGAAGTTCGCATAGACCCTTGATTCCGTAAACGAGCCAACGCTTTGCAGTGGTGGCAACATTTTCGTCAGAGGTAACGCTTTCGGTAGCGGTCTTGGTCTTGACAAAATGAGAGTCAAGTAATTCTAAAAATTGTTCTCCGGTGTACTGCCAGAGAGGAAGTTTGAGTAACTGGTCTTTTGTCATTCGCAGTGTGGATTTGAGTTAAACTGACGCCCTCTGAGAGAGCGTATCCGAGTATCTCCCGGACACTGCAAAATTACAACCGGT
>CABRKI010000079.1 GCA_902471455.1 uncultured Porphyromonadaceae bacterium
GAGCATGCCTTATAGACAAGGTTTGCTGCGCCACCAAATAAGGCAACCCCAAGCAGGACGGGAAATTCACCGTCTTCGTCAACGTAGCAGAGAGGATTGTTGAGGCAATAGGAGTAGCGGTTGAAACCCTGCGGTCCGCATTCCGACTGCACGTACGGGTCGGGCGAAAGGAATCGCCCGAGCGCGGGGTCGTAAAGGCGCGCGTTCATGTTTATAAGACCGAACTGCTGCAGGTGTTCGTGGCCTGTAAAGCCGCGTCCGAGCATCAACGCAGGTGCCTCCCCGGCATCATAGACTTTATGGGTCTGAGGTTCCCTGAGATTCCCCCAGGCGTCATAGCTGTTCCTCTCCACCAATCTGTTTGAAATAGGGGCGAATTTGGCATTGTCATCGGCGTACCCGATTTGTTCCGCCGATGACGAAAGAAGTAAAACCGATATAAACGACAGTAATATACCAGTGATTATCATACTCTAATCAGTCCTGTGCTCCTATTCTATGCTATCCTCCATTGACACCCAGACTTCGTTTCTCTCACATTCCGCCAACAGCCATTCGGGAATCTTCACGCTCTTGTCAATGCTGATGCAGATGCTGTCATATACCTCCATGATGCATCGATCTCCTTTATAGATGGCGTAGTGAACGAAATCTGAGATGTCTCCCAAATCAAGTATTCTCTTCCGGATATAGGCCTTACACTCGGGTGTCAACTTTATAGCATACCAATACCTGTTGTTATTGGGTTTTATTATAAAGTCCGTTAACCCTAACAGTCTCCCCTCTTCGAATGCAACAGGAATATAGTCGCCTGCATACAAGATTCCGTCGTCCCCAACGCTGTCAATTACATGATGCCAAAGCAATACTGTTGCCTTCACATCATCCTTCATTTGGTTGTTTCGTTTTTCCATACTATTTTTTGAATTCTAAAAAAAGATGATAATTCTCACGCCCATACCTTGGAATAGGAATTTTATCGTAGCCATTTCCATTCCATTGACGTAATTCTATATTCAAGTGTCTTACCTTCGTCGTCTTATTCAGATTCATGGATTTGAACACATTGTCCAGCTTTGCATGTGTCTCAATCCTAAAATTTAATTTATATCCGTCTTCCTCAAGAAGATAATGAAGTTCTTGAATAGTTCCATCATTATTATTTAGAGGAAGCCTTTTCCCTGTTTTTATTCTATCGGCAATCTCTATTATTTTAGGGGATGCATCGGGCAAATTCGTTTCCAATGAGACAACATCGGAGGAGGGGAACATTCTTTTCGGGGTGTTTTTGAATGAGAACATACCCCTTCCCTCTGCAATCATTTCTCCATTCCAGAAATTATATCCTCCGGCGGCAGCTATAGAGCCATTTATAATGCCTCCTGCGACTGCACTGGTGGCACCGATAATCAGCAAATCCTTGGTAGATATTATTGGGTCTCCAAAATATAAATTGTTGCCAAGACTTTGAACATACACTTCCGTCATCATTCCGAGTCCAACCCCCGCCGCTCCGGCAATGAATCCACCGCTTAATCCAAATCCCCATCCTCCTGTGGCTATGCCTGCAACACTTGCAACAGCTCCAATTCCGAATGCCGCGAACGCGTCTCCTATATTATGAATCTGACCGGAGCATGCCTTATAGACAAGGTTTGCTGCGCCACCAAATAAGGCAACCCCAAGCAGGACGGGAAATTCACCGTCTTCGTCAACGTAGCAGAGAGGATTGTTGAGGCAATAGGAGTAGCGGTTGAAACCCTGCGGTCCGCATTCCGACTGCACGTACGGGTCGGGCGAAAGGAATCGCCCGAGCGCGGGGTCGTAAAGGCGCGCGTTCATGTTTATAAGACTGAACTGCTGCAGGTGTTCGTGACCGGTAAAACCACGTCCAAGCATCAACGCAGGTGCCTCCCCGGCATCATAGACTTTATGGGTCTGAGGGTCCCTGAGATTTCCCCAGGCGTCATAGCTGTTCCTCTCCACTATATTACCCGACTCGTCAGCCAACGCCACAATGCTCCCGAGATAATCGCGCAGTATGTAATATAATGTCCACTTATTGTTCTTCCTTACATACACCGCCGGCGCGTCGTAATAGCCGCCATCAAGATATAGCCTTTCTTCAAAAGCGGTAGTGGAGGTGCTTTTATAAACTGACTCGAAATTACCACCTAAATAATGTGTCGTTGTCGTCACTCCGGAGTTGGTTGGTTTTATCGCCATTTTAACTCTGTCGTAATCTGCATTATAGGTGAACGTTGTCGTTGTTCCGTTTTCTTCTATCTTTTCCGGGCGCGAGAAAGACGTGTAGCTGATTTCCTGAGGAGTACGGGAAACGATACCCGATTCTGTGTTCACTCCGGTAAGCGCGTAAGGTTTGGCACCCAGTCCGTAACTGAACGTGCCTATTTCGGAACGCGACAACAGATTCCCGTTGCCGGCGTATGAGGCGGTATCCACGCCATATTTCACAAGACGGTTGAGACCGTCGTAACTGAATTTCTCTCTAAGGTTATATTTTTTATCGGTGCGGAAAAGGAGGTTAGAAGTGGCTGTATTGAATGATGTTAAAAGATTGATCAATGTGTCGCCGTTCGATTTTGCCATACGGCTTCTTTCGAAAACTGCCCCGCTGTAAGAATAAATCCTCTTTATTTCCCCGGTTGTGATTTCCCTCGGGTGACCGTAAGCATCTTCCTTGTCCAGACGGTAAATCGTCTTCGTATCGTCAAGGAGTATTTCCTTAAGATGTCCGTTGGAATAGTTGTGCGTCTCCTTGCCCAAGGACCTGTAGGTCGATCCTCCGGCCCGGACGGAATATGACACACTTTTGACATTACCCTCCGAATACGAGTATTCCTTCTTCAGACCGTAGCGGGCCGCACCGTTTTCGATTGTCCTTGCCAGCCTTCCGAATGCGTCGTAGGTAAAGTAGGAAGAGGTGCCATTGGAGGATGACTTACCCTTGAGTTCCCCGTATTTGTTGTAGGTATATGTGGTAGTAAACTCCGGGTTCACACGTTGTGTGAGTCGGTTATAGTCATCGTATGAGTAGGAGATTGTCTTTCCGTTGGCATCCGTCTCTTCAGAAACGTTTCCTGCATCGTCGTAAGACCATGATGTCGTTCCCTGGCTCGGGTCTGTCATTGTCTTCCGTCTGCGGAAACTGTCATAAGTAAAGGAGGTCTTGACATTTCCGGGAGCTGTGATGGTGCGTGGATTTCCTACGGCATCCAGGTCGTATGTCAGAGAACCGGAAGGGTCAGTCAGTTTTGTCAAGTTCTTTTGGGAGTCGTATGTCTTTGCCGTAGATATTCCGCGTTCCTTGACGGTTACGGTAGCTCCCGAATAACTCCAGGTGGTTTCCCTATCACCTGGTCGTGTGCATTTCAGAGGTCGGTCATATTCATCGTATGTCCATTGTATAAAACCAGTGGATCCTTTTGTCGTAAACGGCACCGATTCGGATAAGAGAATGCCGTACATATCGAAGGTTCGGCGTACGTACAGTTGTGAGCCGTCGAACCTTGTCTCGCTTTGCCACGTGCAACGTCCGAGCGCATCGAAGATTTCTTCGGTTTGCGGTCGTCCGGTCTCGGTCTTAGTGACCGAATATATACCATATTTGTTTCCTTCAATCCATTTGTAATCTGATTTGACTTCGGTGCTGTCAGGGCGGCTTGAAGATGTTTGTCTTCCGGCTGCGTCGTAAGCGTATTTGGTTATGCCTCCCCGTATATCCGTCTTACTGATTGTACGCCCCTGTGAATCGTAGGAATATTCCGTCTTCAGGCCAAGTTCATCGGTTTCTGACGTTAAAAGACCGTCGGCGTTATATTCGAACTCCTTTTTGAGCGCGAGCGAGGAGCCGTAAGGGGTGGTGGTTTCCGAGGTTTTAAGCCCGTTCCCGTCGTAGGTATATACCTTTTTCTGAATGCGTTGTCCGTCGATTAAATCTGTTTCCGATAGAGGCAACCCATTGTTAAATTCCGTGACGGAATGGGTGTCGAAGGTAGTTGTATAGCCTGTTTTGGAATGCTTGACCGTGCGGTTTTTCCTTAACCCTAACAAATATCCTTTCCCAACGGATGCGGCATGGGCATAGGTGTTTGTGGTGGTTTTCTTTATCCCGTCAGACCATTCCTCCGACTCTGTAAGCGGAAAACCGTATGAATCGTACGTATAAGAGGAAGTGACGCTATAACCGCCCAACAGGTCTTTCTCCGTTTTCTTGTCGAGGTTGAACTGTATGGTTTTGTCGGCGGCTGTCTTCACAGAATAAGTGAAAGAGATTTGCGATGCGGGCGTGGTCACGCTCTTCGGCAAACCGAAGCGGTATGGTTCGTATTCATTTACAGTGTTCCTGTTCTTGGCATCGACTTTCCGTATGGTCTGAAAACCTGTAAAACCGAGTCCCTGTCGGTGCATCACAGCATTGGTGTAGCTGTAGTCCTCCCTTGCCAGGGATTTACCGGAGAGGAAAGATTCGGTCGCCCCTACAACCGGGATTGGCTCCATAAGATTGACATAAGGGAAGACTGCGTCATGTAGCGGCGTATATACTTGCTCCCCGTTGATGACGTCGAGTTTGTCGGTGCGGGTATAATAAGTTTTCTCTATGGTGCCGAGACTGCCGGCAAGACCGGAAAGAAGAGTCTCGATATGCTCGTCTGTATTCCACTTGAGTTTGAAGACTTTGTCGTTTCTGAGGCAAAGTACCTGTCCGAGCGTGTTACGAGTATTGACATCGGGGGCGACCGGTATGCAATACATCACGGGGAGTTGGTAATCTATCCCTTCCGCTTCCGAAATATATCCGTTCTTGCACAAATATGCGGTCAGTTTACCGTTACTGCATTTAAGGATATCCGTCATGCCGTCGCCGTTTATATCCTGGGCGAGGAAGTCTGTCTTGGCATCGTGCGGGGTATCGATGACCACGCTGTATCTGTCAAACCGTCCGTTGCCCATCGACAGATAAGTGGTGTTGTAACTCGGATATGTCGAACTGTCGTACGACGGGGTTATGAAGAGGTCGGCACAACCGTCGCCGTTGAAGTCCCCGGCCAATATCCTGCGGTCGTAAAGGTCCGACGTCTTAAGGCCCGAATACCATCCCACCTCACGCGGCGTGAAAGCGGTGCCGGATATGTCGAACGTATAGACGTCTGCCGGGCCCTCGTTGACATGCACGAGATCCGTCTTGCCGTCGCCGTCAATATCGATGGCCACAAGTTTGTCCGAGCGGTTCTCTGCGACGTTCGCCTCGCACGAGACGCTCTGGAACACTTTCTTCAGCTTAAGGAAACTGCCTTGATACAGTATCTTGTTGCCCTCGAGGTCGAATATATAGCACACGGAAGGCCTGGACGTATTTCCGAACGGTTCATGCGCCGACATGGCGAGAATTTCCATTTTGCCGTCGCCGTTGAAGTCTCCCGGATAATAGAATTTGGGGTGGATTGTCTTGACTCCTTTCTTGTCCGTACATGCCGTTGCAAGATTGAACGTACGGGTGTGTCTCCTGGACAGTCCCGTAGTTGCGGAGAAATGATATGTGGTGAAGGTCAGGAGGTCATTGCCGTTATCAACCTTGTTGTTCACCTTTATGACGAACTCCTCCTGCTGTCCGAGCAGGTCGGCGCAAAGGATATCGACGAAGCCGGCCTCTGTTTTTATGACCGTGGTCATGGCGTAGCCCGAAGTTGGTAGGTTGGAATATACCCTGATTTCCTCGTCGCCGGTATATTGGTTGTCAAATCTGTTTTCCGAGGGGTTTCGGCTGCCCGAAGACGAGTGGTAATACGTTGGCCGGTAGGGAAGGGTGATCAGTCCATCGACACCATTAATATAGTCGAATCGGCCTCTTTGTACCCTTACACTGGTTGTGCCGTCAACCACATAAGCCGTGGCAAGCTGGGTCTGGGTGTTTGTCCAGCTCTCTTCTGCTTGTCCGGAGCCGTAGTATAGCTCTACGGGGTTATATTTGCCGCCCTGTCCGTTTTCCCTTGAAATCCGGGTCAGAAGAGGGATAGGACCATGGTCGGTATATGTGAAAAGGTATTTGTCCCTTATCTCGGTTCCTGCTTTGGCGGTAATACCGGCGAGGGAGTATTGTTGCGAAACTTTTGTGCCTGCGGCAAATTTCAACGCCGGCACTTTGCGGGTGGTGTAGGCGAAATCAATACATGCATTATTGTTGTAGGTTATACGCTCGATGTTGTAGATGTCGTTGCTGCTGAATGTCTCGTATGAATATTTGATTGTGTTGCCGTGGAGATCCGATAGTTCTGTGAGAGGATATGAAAGGTGGTTGGCGTTATTTTCCTTGAAGCCGAACACCGCCGTCTTTCCGTCCGGATAGAAAACCTCGAAATATTTCGTTACATTCCCCGCGAAATATTGTTTGGCAGCTATGTGGCCGTGTTCGCTCTTGTAAGTGTAAGGGGATGAAGTGCCTGCCGTTTTTATGAGTCTTATACCGTCAATATAGAAGGCATCGTCGGAAGTCATCGATATTGCCGACGTGTTTCCGTCATGGTAAACGGATTTGGCGCCACGTGTAATTGTAGATAGTCCCGAGATATACCATCCCGGCCCCATGACTGAATTGGGAGACTGACTGTTGTAGCTGACGGCGATTTTAGGTTGCATGCCGTTGATGCCTGGAAATATATCCACCGGAATCTCGAAAGTTCTCGCCCCGGTCTGCGAAACACCGGAGGTCACAGGTATGTCGCCTACGATGCATGACGTGTCGATATCTCGTGAATCCGGGATATGCGCATATCCCGATAACACATCCGAAGAAACGGCCGCAGGGGCCTTGTTGATACCGGGTTTTATGGAATCCGGATTGTTCTCGATGACGTCCGGCATGGGGTAACGTGCATTCATCACCGAGTCCTCGTATTCTTTGATACGTTGCTCCGACCATCCTTCAAACAGGTATAGGCCTTCCTGCTCTGTGTTTTCGAAGATTGTCGTGTCGGCTTTGACTTCGCTTGCGTTGCCACCTGTCGAAGCATTGGAATGGAACGGCAAAATGCCGAGAAGGCAAGTGGATATAATGGCGTATAATGGTTTCATGATATGTCGGTTAAGGTTATTTTTTAATAATTTTCCAGGAAGCCTGTTTGCCGTTGACATCGATGTTGAGTATATACATGCCGTTGGGTTTACCAGTTATGTCCAGGCGTGTAATAGGAGAATCGGCTTTGGTCGATAGAATCATACCTCCTGACATGTCGAAAATAAGGAAATAACATTTGTCACTGTCTTCATAGCCGGTTATTTCTACTGACAAGTCACCGTTTGTCGGATTGGGATAAATCCTGATTTCTTTTTCGGAAATAATCTCGGAATAAAACACGTTATCCTCGTCAGGTTTTCCAAAAGCTCTTGTTTCGGGTTCGTCAATGGCTTGGGTATCAATTACAATCTCCCTTTTAATACGGTTCCCGGCATTGTCGTAGGCATAGCTGATTTGTTCGGCTGAAATCGAAAGGGAAGATAGGGATATGAACAGAAGTAATGTGGATATAAGTTTCATGGTGAATTAAGGTTAAATTTTACAATGTTATGACAATATGGAAATAGGGTCCTCGTAGGGGTGTGAAACCGGGAACTTTCCAATCGCAAAGATATGGATTAATACTCCGATACGCAAATAAATTGTTGATTATTTTTGAGTAATGTTTAAAAGTCTGGAGATATATGAGTTCGGACCATGGTTCGCAAGGCATTTTGAGGGTTAAGAGGGAATTAGTGAGTGAAGAGGGGAGGAATAAATTTTTATTTAAACTTTTTGAATAAAAATTTGGTTTTAATGATAAAACTTTATAATTTTGCAGCCATAAAACAGAAATGACATGAATAATTGCATTAATATACAGAATTGGTGGCGCATCGGCAATGATTTCCGATGGCGTTTTTCTGTGTGAATGTGCATTCCTTGGTTGCATCTACAGGTTAATAAATATATATAAGCCATCGGATATACGGTCCGGTGGCTTTTTTCTTTCAGGGGTATTTATAGTGCGGCAATCAAACATGCCAAAGGCATGTCTCCTCCAGACAGAGGGCAATCTCCAAAATGCAAACGACCCCTAAACTTTAAACCCAAATCCAACAACCCAATTATGAAATATAACCTTACAGACCCATTTCTTCCCGTTGATGAAGACGGTTTTTATGGACAATTCGGCGGCGCTTTTATTCCCGAAATACTTCATAGCAATATCGAGAAGCTGAAAGAGGCTTATTCCCGTTATGTCGATGACCCCGAGTTTAACGCCGAATTCGAACAGTTGCTTCATGACTATGTGGGTCGTCCTACGCCCCTTTATCATGCCAAAAGGTTGTCGGAACATTTCGGCACTAACGTCTATCTTAAACGTGAGGACCTTTGCCACACCGGAGCGCATAAGATCAACAATGCCATAGGTTCGGTGCTTTTGGCCAAGCGCATGGGAAAGACGCGCATCATAGCCGAGACGGGTGCCGGACAGCATGGAGTGGCCGTTGCCACGGTGTGCGCCCTGATGGGTCTGAAATGCGTGATATATATGGGCGCGACAGACGTGGCGCGTCAGAAACCGAATGTGGAGCGCATCAAAATGCTTGGTGCCGAGGTGGTGCCTGTCACGTCGGGCAACATGACGCTTAAAGACGCTACAAACGAAGCTATCCGCGACTGGTGTTGCAATCCAGTAGATACGTTCTACGTAATCGGCAGTACGGTCGGGCCGCATCCTTATCCCATGATGGTGGCGCGTTTCCAGTCGGTCATCAGCAAGGAGATCCGCAAGCAGCTGAAAGAACAGACCGGGCGTGAACTGCCTGATTATGTGATAGCCTGTATAGGGGGCGGGAGCAATGCCGCAGGAGCGTTCTATCATTTCTTGAAAGAACCGTCGGTGAAACTCGTGGCGGTGGAAGCCGCCGGACTTGGAGTGGATAGCGGTGAGTCGGCGGCCACGATGCGCCTTGGGCGGGAAGGAATCATACATGGGGCGCGCACGTTGGTGATGCAGACGGCCGACGGCCAGATAACTGAGCCCTATTCCATTTCCGCCGGTCTGGATTATCCCGGAGTAGGACCGCTGCATGCCTATCTTGCCACCGAAGGACGTTCGGAGGTGCTTGCCGCCACCGACGATGAAGCCCTTGAGGCCGCATATCTCCTGGCACGGACGGAAGGTATAATCCCGGCCCTCGAATCGTCGCACGCCCTGGCGGCACTGAAGCAGAAGAAATTCGGAAAAGACGACATCGTGGTGGTCAACGTTTCCGGACGCGGCGACAAAGACATGGCGACTTATATGGCACATTGCGCATTGGATAATGCATAATTCACAATTCACAATTCATAATTCATAATGCAAAATTCATAATCAGTTTATGGCACTAAAGACCTTAAAGTCCTTAAGGACCTTAAAGACTTTAAAGACCCTTAACCAACACCCGACAACCCTCACCCTCCAATCTCCAACCCAATTATGAAATTACACCAGAATATAACCGTTATATCGGCCGACCTGGAAACTCCGGTCGGACTGTACTTGAAAATACGTGACCTCTATCCTTGTTCGGCTCTTCTCGAAAGTTCCGACTATCACACTTCGCAGAATTCCGTATCCCTCATAGGGGTTGACCCTATCGGTTCTTTTACGGTGCTCGGCGATGAAACAATTTGCCGTTACCCGGACGGAAGCATCATAAAATCGGCGACATCCGATGTGCCGGACTCTTTGAAGAGGTATATTCGATCGTTTGAAAACGACCGTCTGGAGCCCGGACTTTTCAACGGATTGCTTGGGTTTACAGCCTATGATGCCGTCCGCTTCTTCGAACCGTCAGTACCGGTCGGTAAGAAGGAAGACAAATTCTCCGATATCCCCGACATGCAGTATCTTCTTTACAGATTTATTCTGCAGGTGAATCATTTCCGCAACGAGATGACAATCATAGAGAATATCCCGGAGGGAGAGGTGAGCCGCAGTGAAGAGCTTCTGTCGATAATCCGCAACAACAACATCGCCGTGTATCCTTTCAAGGCGAAAGACGACATAGAGTCGCCGGTTTCCGACAGCGAATATGAAGAAATGGTGAAGAAAGGTATCGCCCACGCCAAACGCGGCGATGTTTTCCAGATTGTCATTTCCCGGCGGTTTTCCCAAGGATTTTCAGGCGACGAATTCAACGTTTACAGGGCGTTGCGGTCGGTCAACCCTTCCCCTTATCTTTTCTTCTTTGATTTCGGCAGTTTCAAAGTGTTCGGCTCCTCCCCGGAAACGCATCTGAGGGTCACTTCAGAGGGATATGCCTATATCGACCCCATTGCCGGCACTTTCCGCCGCACCGGCGACGACCGGCGCGACCATGAACTTGCCGAAGAGTTGCTTAAAGACCCGAAGGAGAACGCCGAGCATATCATGCTCGTTGACCTTGCGCGCAACGACCTCAGCCGGAGCGGTGGAAAGGTAAGTGTGGAATACCTTAAGCAGATACAGTTTTATTCGCACGTAATCCACATGGTGAGCCGCGTGAAGGCGCATTTGCCGGAAGATGCCGACCCTTACCGTCTTTTTGCCGCCACTTTCCCTGCCGGCACCCTCAGTGGCGCCCCGAAGGTAAGGGCCATGCAGCTTATAGAGGAGATAGAGCCTGTCAATCGCATGACCTACGGCGGATGTATCGGCACCTTCGGGTTCGACGGCTCCATCAACCAGGCAATTACCATACGCAGTTTCCTGAGCCATGACAACCGCCTTTACACACAGGCGGGGGCCGGAATCGTGGCGCGTTCGAATCCGCATGGCGAACTCTGCGAAACCAACAACAAACTCGGCGCCCTCGTGAAGGCGGTGGCACGCGCTGAATCGTTCAACCGTTAAATTCCTGAAGCTATGAAATTGCTGATTCTCGATAATTACGACTCGTTTACCTACAATATCGTGCATGCCGTGAGGGAACTCGGCGTGGAACCGACCGTGGCACGCAACGACCGGATTTCTCTCGGGGAAATCGCTGCATTTGATAAAATCATTGTGTCGCCCGGACCCGGCATCCCTTCCGAAGCCGGAATACTCCCCGAAATGCTTAAGGCATATTCGGGAAGCAAACCGATTCTCGGTGTCTGTCTGGGCCATCAGGCCATCGGAGAGTGTTTCGGTGCCGAACTTGAAAACCTTGAAGACGTATATCACGGTGTGCAGACGGACGCCTTCGTTTGTGGCGACGACTATATCCTGGATGGCATGGGCGGGAAGTTCCCCGTGGGGCGTTATCATTCCTGGATAGTAAGCGACAAAGGATTGCCGGAATGCCTTGTGGTGACATCGCGCGATACCGAAGGGAGGATAATGTCGATGCGACACCGCACCCTCGACCTGCACGGCGTGCAGTTTCATCCGGAATCACTTCTCACCCCCGACGGCATAAAGATTATCGAAAACTTCTTAAAACATTGATTCTCCCATGAACCGCATATTATCAAACCTTTTCGAGCATAAGAGCCTCACCCGCGAGGAGGCGCGCGACATAATGCTCAACATAGCCGACGGAAAATATAACGACAACCAACTTTCGGCTTTCATGACGGTGTTTCTGATGCGAAGCATAACTCCGGAGGAACTGACCGGTTTCCGCGACGCCATACTTCTTCGCCGCGTTGCAGTGGATTTAGGTAATGTCAAAGCCATCGACATCGTCGGGACAGGTGGCGACGGCAAAAACACGTTCAATATCTCTACTGCATCCTGCTTCGTAGTGGCCGGTGCGGGCAGGAAAGTGGTGAAGCATGGTAACTACGGTGCGAGTTCGGTTTCGGGTGCGTCGAATGTGCTTGAATTCCACGGGGTGAAATTTACTTCCGATCCCGAACGTCTGCGTCGGTCGCTCGACGGGTGCGGGGTCAGTTTTCTTCATGCCCCGTTTTTCAGCCCCGCGCTTAAGAGCGTAGGTCCGGTGAGGCGTTCGCTGAAGATGCGCACATTTTTCAATATGCTCGGCCCTTTGGTCAACCCGACTCTTCCAAAAAACCAGCTTCTCGGAGTCTATAATCTGAAACTTATGCGCCTCTACCGCTATATTGCCCAGAATGAAAAAATAAACTGCACGATAGTGCATTCGCTCGATGGATATGACGAAATTTCGCTGACTTCCCCGTTCAAGGTTGCCACCAACGGTTCTGAAAGGGTGATGGAAGCCGCCGACCTCGGTTTGCCGAGGGCGACGCAGGCCGACCTTTTCGGGGGCGAGACTATAGCGGAAGCCGCCGCCGTGTTTGACGATGTGTTGTCAAACCGCGCTTCGGAAGCCAAAAAGAACTGCGTGATTGCCAACGCCGCGTTTGCAATAACCACCCTCGAACCGCAGCTTGCGGTGAAAGACGCAGTGAAGGAGGCGAGGGAGTCGCTTGAAAGCGGGGCTGCATTGGATTGTTTCAGGAAGTTTGTTGAATTAAACGGTTGAGGGCATGTCGGAGAATATATTGAAAAGGATAGCCTCGTCGAAAGGGATGGAGGTGGAGGCTATGAAACGGATGATACCTAAAGCGGAGATGAGGCGCATGGCATATTCGGTTCGCAGGGATGTGGTTTCTATGACCGGCTCGATAAAGGGACGTGATGTGGCGATTATCGCTGAACATAAACGGCGGTCGCCGTCAAGGGGTGAAATAGCACCCATGAGCTGCGTGGCGGATGTGGCCGAAGGTTACGCCACAAACGGAGCGGCCGCCATGTCGGTGCTTACGGATACGCCCTTTTTTGGCGGGAGCCTCACCGACCTTGCGGTGGCACGCGCCACTGCTCCTTGGCTTCCGATGCTGAGAAAAGAATTCATAGTCGATGAATATCAGATTTATCAGGCGAGGGTATATGGCGCGGATGCCGTTCTGTTGATAGCCGCCATGATTGACGCCGACACGCTTTTAAGGCTCAACGACCTGGCTCATCATCTTGACTTGCAGACCTTGGTGGAAATCCATTCGGTTGAGGAACTTAAGAGCGTCCCCGAAGATGCGGACATGGTAGGGGTAAACAACCGCGACCTTACGTCTTTCTCTACCGACATCTCCAACAGTTCCAAACTTATAGATTCGCTCCCCGCAGGGATGGTCAAGATTGCCGAAAGTGGCATCAAGTCACCTGAAGATTTAAGAAATTTGAAATCGGTGGGATTTGACGGGTTCCTGATAGGGGAGGCGTTGATGTCGAGTCAGGACCCCGGTGAACGGCTTCGCGAATTTATCCGCTGCAACTCATGACTATGGCAAAAAGACTCAAAATAAAGATATGCGGAATGAAAGACCCTCGTAACATCCGTGATGTCGCCCGTTTGGCTCCGGATTACATGGGTTTTATCTTCTTCGACAGGTCGCCGCGTTGTTGCAAGGGTATTGACAGAGTGATAATCGCTTCCCTTCCGGAAGGAATCACTCCGGTGATGGTAACGGTGAATATGCCGTTTGATGAAATCGTTGACAAGGCTGTTTCGCTTGGCTTTACCGTTTTGCAGCTTCACGGCGATGAGAGTCCCGAAGAATGCCGACGGCTCCGTGAAAACGGGTTTAAAGTATGGAAAGCTATCCCCGTAGCTTCCGCCGATAGCTTTAAGGGGATGGAAACGTATGTCGGTTGCGTCGATAAGTTTCTGCTTGACACTTCATCCTCATCGAGGGGTGGCACGGGAAAGAAATTCGATTGGAAACTTCTCGACAGCTATGACTTCCCGGTGGATTTTATGTTGAGCGGAGGGATAGGGGAAGAGGATGCGCCGCTGGTCTTAGAACTCTCCCATCCCCGCTTTTCCGGGATTGACATCAACAGCCGTTTCGAGACATCCCCTAGCGTAAAGGATTTAGGGCAGCTCACAAGATTTATAAATACGATTAGAAAGAAAATTTATGAATAGACTTAAAACACTCCTTGAGAAAAAGAATAACAACCTTTTGTCGGTTTATTTCACCGCCGGTTTCCCGCGCCTGGATTCCACGACGGAAATAATCACAGAACTTTGCCGTGGCGGTGCCGATGTAATAGAAGTGGGGATACCGTTTTCCGACCCTATGGCAGACGGTCCGGTAATCCAGCACAGCGGCACGGTGGCGCTACGCAACGGAATGACGTTGCGTCTGCTTCTCGACCAGGTGGAGGAGGCGCGCGCCAAGAACCCCGACACCCCTTTCGTGGCCATGGGTTATCTCAACCCGATAATGCAGATGGGAGCCGAGGCGTTTTTCAAACGTGCCAAAGAGGCGGGAATCGACGGCGTGATAATCCCCGATTTGCCGTTCGCTACGTATATGAGCGATTACAAGGCGTTGAGCGAAAAGTATGACCTCCCTGTGATAATGCTCATAACCCCCGAAACTTCGGAAGAACGCATACGCCTTATCGACGAGCATTGCGACGGATTCATCTATATGGTGTCGGCAGCCTCCACAACAGGTGCCCGCGACAGATTCACCGCTCCACAACTCGATTATTTCAAAAGAATCGACGGCTTGGAATTGAAACATCCGCGCCTTATCGGGTTCGGCATTTCCAACAAGACCACATACGACGAAGCGTGCCGCTACAGCTCAGGTGCCATCATCGGCTCGCAATTCATCAAACTTCTTGAATCGGAACCCAATCCGGCTGAGGCGGTAGCCGCTCTTCTCGCTAAAATAGGGAGATGACGGAGGCGGGGGTTATTCGCGGTAATAAACCCTCTTCACGCGGGGCGACACAGAGGTGAGGATTTCGTAGGGTATGGTGTCGAGCACGTCGGCAAGACGTTGCACCGATGCCTGCTCTCCGAAAATCTCCACGGCATCGCCTACGTTGCAGTCGATTCCCGTAACGTCGATCATGCAGGCGTCCATGCAGATATTCCCTATGGTGGGCGCATCCTTGCCGTTGACTTTCACGCAGATGTTGCCTCTCCCGAAATGACGGTTCATGCCGTCGGCATAACCGATGGGAATTGTGGCTATGCGTGATTTGCGGGTAAGTACCCCACGTCGGCCGTAGCCGATGGTTTCCCCGGCTTCATATTCGCGTATGGCTATGATTACGGTGCGCAGCGTTGACACCACGGCAAGCGGCTTCTCGATACTTTCGGGAAGGGTGTTGGCTCCATAGAGTCCGATGCCGAGGCGCGCCATGTCGTAGTGGTGCTCGGGAAAACGGAGTATGCCTGCCGAATTGAGCACGTGCCTTTTCACCGGATAAGGGCAGCGGCCGAGGATATATTCGGTCATCTCTTTGAAGCGGGAGAGCTGCAATTCCGTGTAGTCGTCCATATCGATGCAGTCTGATGTGGCGAGGTGCGAGAACACCGATGAAAGTGTTACGGTGTCTTGTGCGAGGATGGTGTCCATCACTTCCGGCAACTCTTCCGGAAGGAAGCCGGTTCGGTGCATTCCGGTGTCGAGTTTGAGATGTATGGGATAGCTCTTGATTCCGTTCTTCTCCCCTTCGCGTATAACATCGTGGAGCATTTCGAAACTATAAATCTCGGGTTCCAGACGGTTGGAAAACATCGAACGGTAGTTTACCACTTTCGGGTTCATCACCATAATGGGCATCCTTATTCCGTTGCGGCGAAGGTCTATTCCTTCGTCGAGCACAGCCACTGCCAGATAAGCAGCCCCGCAGTCTTGCAGGGTTTTGGCAATTTCGTAGCTTCCGGCACCATATCCCGATGCCTTCACCATCGCCACGATGCCGGTGCCTGACGGGAGATGGCTCCGGAAATAGTTGTAGTTATCGACGATGGCGTCAAGGTTGACCTCAAGCACGGTTTCGTGTTTCCTCGCTTCGAGCATTTCGTTGATTCGTTCGAATTCGAAGCCCGGGGCACCTTTCAACAGTATTATTTCCGATTCGAAGTCGGAAGGGGAGAGCATTTCGAGCAGACGGTCGGTCGATTCGAAGAATGTGGATTTCTCGGGGAAAAGGTGGCTGTGGGCTTTAAGGTTGGGACCCACGCCGATGAAACGCTCCACTCCCGATTCTTTTACCACGCGGGCAATGGCCTGGTATATCTCGGTCCCTTCGGATGTTTCGTGAAGAATGTCGCTGAGAATCAATGTGGGTTCCTGTCCGGGCATTGCGCGGCGCATCATGAAGTCGATTGCCGGACGAAGCGACGAGAAATCGCTGGTATATGAGTCGTGGATTATGGAGCATGAGTTGACTCCTTCGCATACGTTGAGCCTTGTTCCTATTTTATGGAGGTTGGCAAACCGTTCCTTGATGGTGTCGGCCGGCACCTCTTTAAGAAGCATGAAGGCGAGGGCTGAAGCAGTGTTTTCGATGTCTGCCCGGTTTGCCACCGGGGCTTTGATGGAGTAGGTTGTTCCTTTATAAGTATATGTCACGTCGGAAAGTCCTTTGTCGTGAGAAGAATCGCAAGAGACTGTGATATCTGCGTCCGATCCGTTTACAGACCATCTGATTACCCTTTTCCCCGATATGTAGGGAGCCAGGGCTTCATGCAACAGCGGCGAGTCTGCGTTGCAGATTATATTGCGTGTGGAAGGGCCGGAAGCGAGGAGAGCCTTCTCTTCGGCTTTTTCTTTCATCGAGGCGAACCCTTCGGAATGAGCGTCGCCGATGTTTGTGAAGATAACAGTGTCGGGCTGTATGCAGTCGGCAAGTGCTTTCATCTCTCCCTTCCGTGAAATGCCCGCCTCGATGATGGCGAGGTCGGTGGAGGGTTCTATTTCCCAAAGAGAGAGGGGAACACCGATTTGGGAGTTGAAACTTCTCGGCGACCGTGAAATTTCGCAAAGAGGCTCCATCAGTTGGAAAATCCATTCTTTGAGTGTGGTTTTGCCACGGCTTCCGGTGATGGCCACAGTTTCCGCCGGCATGGCTTTTGCCGATGCCCCTACCGCCTGGAGGGCTTTAACGGTGTTTTCCACGATAATGAACCGGGCATCGTCGGCCCCTTTCATATCTTCGGGGATATGGGTTGCGACGAAATGTCGCACGCCTCTATCGTAGAGTTGGCGTATATATCTATGCCCGTCGTTGCCGCCGGGTGTGTGTATGGCGAAAAACAGTGACGATTCCGGACGGCGCAGGTTGCGTGAGTCTGTAAGAAGGGTGTCGATAACGTCGGCGGAGGAAGAGGGGGTGGCCGTCAGAAGGTGGGCTATGTCAGCAAAAGAAGCTTTCATTGTATAGGGATTGAAAAACGGTTCAAAGTTACAACATTTATACAACACTGCCAACATAAAAATGAATAAATGGCAGGCGTTGTCAGCCACAAAAAAAGGCGCATAATCACTACGCACCTAATTTTTACAATTCTCCTCGAATCGCATCGAAGAGGATTGAAAGTCCTAATCCTAATTTTTAACTATTAATCCATAACTTTACTAATGCAACAATAAAATTGTCAATGAAACGATTATTTGGTCTTATGAGAAGAATTTGTAATAAGCAAATTTTAAATGTACAATTTTCGGTAAAGTTAAATGGACATTATT
>CABRKI010000080.1 GCA_902471455.1 uncultured Porphyromonadaceae bacterium
AAGGGCGGCCTTCCCGAGGCCGCCTTAAATTGATCTTGATAATCACGGAGGGGAAAGTTGGGATGGCTGCGATGGACGGTCCTCTATATGGTTTCCTGTCTGCAAACGGCTTCGCGCCGAAGGAGAATGAGAGTCCGGGAGGTTCGTGTCGTGCCGGCGCCTACGGTGGTGGCGCCAATCCTCTTCCGCTGGGGTCAGACATTCAATTATTGCATGGGCATAGTGCCCGGTTTCAATTCCTGTTAACGGGCGGAGAAGAGAAAAGAGGTGGGCGAGTCTGCCGATTCCTTTGCCGGAGCTACAGCGGTCGCCGTTGTCTTGCCCGTTGTGATTATATAACGCGCATGGCGCGGATATGGTTCATTTATGCGGCTTTCACATCATTACGGAGGCGCAATATATAAAGAGTGTGAAAAAAAATTTGTAACTTTGCACTGTATTTAGAAGACTTTATATGCAAGACATCCGCAACATCGCGATTATCGCCCATGTCGATCATGGGAAAACCACTCTGGTGGATAAGATGCTTCTCGCCGGTCATCTCTTCCGTGACAACCAAAGCACCGGCGAACTCATTCTCGACAACAATGACCTCGAACGCGAGCGAGGCATAACAATCCTCTCCAAAAACGTGTCGATCAACTATAAGGGCACAAAAATCAATATCATCGACACCCCGGGACACGCCGACTTCGGCGGCGAAGTGGAGCGTGTGCTCAACATGGCAGACGGATGTCTGCTCCTCGTGGACGCTTTCGAGGGACCGATGCCTCAGACCCGTTTCGTACTTCAGAAAGCCATACAGATGGGGCTTAAGCCTGTAGTAGTCGTTAACAAGGTGGATAAACCGAACTGTCGCCCCGACGAGGTGAACGAAATGGTGTTCGACCTCATGTTCAACCTCAATGCCACTGAAGACCAACTTGACTTCCCGACGATATACGGTTCGGCAAAGCAGAACTGGATGAGTACCGACTGGAAGAAACCCACCGAAGACATCACGGCGGTGCTCGACGCCATCATCGAATATATCCCCGCCCCAAAACAGCTTGAGGGCGACCCTCAGATGTTGATAACCAGCCTCGACTACAGCAGCTACGTGGGTAGAATCGCTGTAGGGCGCGTGCATCGCGGCACCCTGCGCGAGGGAATGGAAATAGCTCTCTGCAAGAAAGACGGCTCCGTGAGCAAGCAGCGTATCAAGGAACTTCACACTTTCGAAGGGATGGGCCGCAAGAAGGTGGGCGAGGTCAGCAGCGGCGACATCTGCGCCATCGTCGGCCTTGAGAATTTCGAAATCGGCGACACCGTGTCGTGTGTTGAGAATCCCGAGCCGCTCCCCCGCATCGCCATCGACGAACCGACAATGTCGATGACTTTCACAATCAACGACTCCCCGTTCTTCGGCAAAGACGGCAAATTCGTTACTTCTCGCCATATCGCCGACCGTCTGGAAAAGGAACTTGACCGTAACCTCGCGCTTCGCGTTAAGAAGGGCGACAACGAAGACAAATGGACGGTGTTCGGACGCGGCGTGCTCCATCTCTCCATACTTATAGAGACGATGCGCCGCGAGGGTTATGAACTGCAGGTGGGTCAGCCACAGGTCATCATAAAGGAAATCGATGGCGTGAAGTGCGAGCCTGTAGAAGCCCTCACAATAAACGTGCCTGAGGAATACAGTTCTAAGGTAATCGACATGGTTACCCGTAGAAAGGGCGACATACTTTCTATGGAGACCCAGAACGACCGTATCAACATAGAGTTTGTGATTCCATCCCGTGGCATCATCGGCCTGCGCAACAATGTGCTGACCGCCACCGCAGGCGAAGCGATCATGGCACACCGTTTCCTCGAATACCAACCCTGGAAGGGCGTCATAGAGCGTCGCACCAACGGCTCCCTCATAGCTATGGAGGCCGGCACCGCCTACGCCTACGCTATCGATAAGCTCCAGGACCGAGGAAAATTCTTCATATTCCCTCAGGAGGAGGTGTATGCAGGCCAGGTTGTGGGTGAAAACGCCAAAGACAACGATATCGTGGTCAACGTCACCAAGTCAAAAAAACTTACCAACATGCGTGCTTCCGGGGCCGACGACAAGGCGAAGATTGTGCCCCCCGTCGTGTTCTCTCTTGAGGAGGCATTGGAATATATCAAGGAGGATGAATATGTAGAAGTGACCCCTAACCATCTGCGTCTCCGCAAGATTATTCTTGACGAGAACGAGCGCAAGCGTGCCGGCAGGTCATGATTTAACGCCATTCTCCAGTTTTATGCTACGAAAAGACCTAACCATCAACATAAAAGGACGGCTCATCACCTTCGATACTCCGAAGGTGATGGGCATTGTCAATGTTACGCCCGACAGTTTCTATTCCGGAAGCCGGACACTCGGCAGGAATGAAATAAGGGAGCGGGTCAGGACCCTTGTTGCCGAGGGAGCCGACATCCTTGACTTGGGGGGATATTCGTCGCGTCCCGGTGCCGACGATGTCTCTTCCGAAGAGGAGTATTCGCGGCTTGCCACGGGGCTGGAGGTCGTAAAGGATGTGGCTCCCGACGTGCCTGTAAGCATCGACACGTTCAGGGCTTCCGTGGCGCGTAGATGCGTCGAGGAATGGGGCGCCGACATCATCAACGATATTTCGGGAGGCACACTTGACCCCGATATGTGGCATACCGTGGCGGATTTGCGGGTGGCGTATGTCTTGATGCATACGCGTGGCACGCCGGCCACCATGCAGAGTCTTACGGATTATGCCGACGTCACTGCCGAGGTAATCACCGACCTTGCGAAAAAGGTGTATGAACTTCGCGGTCTCGGGGTTAACGACATCATAATCGACCCAGGGTTCGGATTTGCCAAGACCGTGGAACAGAATTTCCGGTTGCTCGACGAATTGGGGGAATTCTGCAAGATGGGAATGCCGGTGCTTGCCGGCTTGTCGCGAAAGACGATGATATGGAAAACCCTTGGAATAACGCCGGAGGAGAGCCTCGACGGCACCATAGCCCTCGATGCCATAGCCCTCGACCGTGGAGCCGACATAGTAAGGGTGCATGACGTGGCTCCGGCGGTTGCAACAACCCGTCTTGTCGCCGCCATGAGAAAAGGGCGGCAAGGTCTCTGCAACGGAGAATCAGGGGAATGTTATATTTCTTAATATTTTTGATACAAACGGAAACATTGTAGCTATAATTATATATTGTTCTGGTACATAAGAAAAGGTGTAAAGAAGAGCCGGTTGCTAATTTTGCAACATAATTCTAACATCAAAAAATTATGTCTGACCGAACGATTATAAGAACCATGGCGACTCTGGCTATTGTCGCGCTATCGCTGGCTCCGGATTGCAAAGCCGAGCCTTCGGAAACACAAATATGTAATGAATCGGGATTCTGTAATCCTGTTATCTGGGCCGACGTGCCGGATCCGGATGTAATCCGGGTAGGCGATGATTTTTACATGGTGAGCACTACGATGCATCTTATGCCGGGTTGCCCCGTGATGCATTCGCGTGACCTTGTAAACTGGGAGACCATAGGCTACGTTTTCGACAAGCTTGAAGACACCTCCCGTTATAATATGGAGGGTGGCACCGTGTATGGAAGAGGGCAATGGGCTACTTCCATCCGTTACCGCGACGGACGTTTTTACGTGCTGTTTTCCCCGAACGACGAACCGTATAAGGCTTACATATACACAACCGAAAACCCGGCGGGGGAGTGGAAACTCCTGTGCCGTACAAACCATTTCCATGATTCTTCTCTTCTGCTTGACGACGATGGCAGGGCATACGTGTTCAGTGGCGGTGGAAACATACGTCTCACAGAGCTTAAGCCCGACCTCTCGGGAATTCTTGAAGGGGGTATCAACAAAAATGTAATATTCCCCGACGATACGGAAACGGGACTCCATGAAGGAAGCCGGGTGATAAAGCATAATGGCAAGTATTATGCATTCGTGATTTCGTGGCCCAAGGGTAAGCCGCGCCGTCAACTCTGCTACAGGGCCGACAACATAGAGGGGCCATATGAAAAATGTGTAGTGCTCGAATCACAGTTCGGCGGCTTCCCATATGTCGGGCAAGGTTGTCTTGTTGATGATGCCGACGGCAACTGGTGGGGTATGATTTTCCAAGACCGCGGCGGCGTGGGGCGTGTGCTCACATTGAATCCGTGTACGTGGAAAAACGGCTGGCCTATGCTTGGTGACAGCGAGGGAAAAGTGCCGTTGCATGTGAATAAAAAGATTGTTCCTTGCAGTGGAGACGGCGTTTTGGCATCTGATGAATTTTCAGACGGAAAGAAATCCATTCTTTGGCAATGGAACCATAATCCGGATAACGCTTCGTGGTCGCTTACGGAGCGTCCCGGCTACTTGCGTCTTTCCACATCCAAAGTGGTGAAAGATATTTTCCATGCACCCAACACTATCTCCCAACGCATGGTCGGTCCTAAAAGCGAGGCAGCCATAAGGATGGATGTGAGTAAAATGAAGCAGGGCGACGTGGCGGGGTTATCGGCATTCAATGGCGATTCCGGCTTGCTTTCGGTTGTGGTGGACAAGGATGGCAAATGGATTGTGGCTTCCACTTCTTCAGTTGCTTTCGAAAGCAAGAACAAAGAAATTAAAGAGGTGGTTAACCGGGAGGTCGCCCGCGTGCCGTTAAAGGGGAATGTGGTTCATTTCAAAGTTGCCACAGATTTCAATCCGGGCGAGGATATGGCAGACTTTTATTACAGTCTCGACGGAAAGAATTGGAAACCGATAGGCGAAAGGTTTAAAATGAAATTCGATTTCACGAAATTCTTCATGGGCACTCGGTTCGCAATCTATAATTATGCTACCGAGTCAACCGGAGGTATGGTAGATATCGACTGGTTCCGTACCTCTGTGGCAGATTGAAGTCAGATGAAATGTCGATTCATACTTTGAATTAAATTAAGGTAACAAGATTGTTTAGGATTTTTTCGAGGACACATCGGATTTGATTCTTAAAAGTCTCAAATCCGATGTGTCCTCAATTGATTTATAAGGAACGGGGCCTAAAGAAATATAATCGTTCAAAATTTTGACAGAATGGAGGAGATTGGTTAATTTTGCAATGGTTAAGAATTCGACTGACTTAAATAATTTGTTTGTCATGGATTTTTGCCATGGATTTTGGATAGCTTCATTAACAGGGAATCGAAATGATAAGTCTGGGAGTAAAGGATATAATAGACATCCTTATAATCGCATTGCTGCTGTTTTACGTCTATAAACTGATGAGAAACAGCGGCACTCTGAGTCTGTTTTACGGTGTGCTCGTCTTCTTCGCCATCTGGGTGCTCGCTTCGGAGATTTTCGATATGCGTCTCACCGGAACTATCCTCGACAAGTTTATGAGCATCGGGCTTATCATTCTTGTCATCCTTTTCCAGGATCAGATAAAGCGATTCCTTATAGACATCGGCTCCAAGGGGAAACTTCGCTATTTCAAGAGGCTTTTCAAGCATGAAGACACCGGCGAAGTGGAGCATTCGAGGGTTATGGCGGTGGTGTATGCATGCATGAGCATGAGCAAATCGAAAACGGGGGCACTGATTGTGTTCCAACGGAAAATGCCCCTTGCGGACTACGAGAAGACTGGCGACGTTATTGACGCCGACATCAACGTGCGGCTCATAGAGAATATATTTTTTAAGAATTCCCCGCTTCACGACGGGGCTATGATCATTGCCGGCCACCGCATAAAATCGGTGGGTTGCATCCTTCCCGTAAGCCATGATATGGACATCCCTAAGAATCTCGGCCTGCGCCATAGGGCGGCCCTCGGCATGAGCCAGGTCACTGATGCGGTGTGCGTTATTGTCAGCGAGGAGACGGGAGGCATATCGGTGGCGAAAGACGGCTCGTTGAGCGTGAAGGTAAGCACTGCTGACCTCGAACATATTCTTTCAACAGCTCTTGTAGGGGAATAGGCCTTAGTCGGTTAGTCGTTGGTCGTTATAGTCGTTAGTCGTTAGTCATTGGTGTATTAGTCGTTGGTCGTTAGCCTTTGGAGGGTTGGCCGGTTTGAGGTCAGAAGGGTTTGCGGTATTTGTCGGCACCCTCTTTTTCGGAGGCTTCCTCGAGAATGGACAGATAGGATGTATAGCGGCTTTCGGAAATATAATGCTCTTCTACGGCGGGGATTACCGCACACCCCGGCTCGCCGATATGTTTGCAGTCGCCGTAGCGGCAATCTCTTGAAAATCTGAATATCTCCGGAAAAAAATGTCCCACCTCTTCGGGTGTGAAATCTATCGTGCCGAATCCGCGTATTCCGGGGATGTCGATTATTTCGCCCCCCTCGGGGAGGGTGACCATTTCAGAGAATGTGGTGGTGTGGGTGCCTGTGTGGTGTATGTCTGAAATCTCGCCGGTTTTTAGTCCGGCTCCGGGAGCAAGCGTGTTTATGAGGGAAGATTTGCCTACACCGCTGTTGCCCGCGAGCAGCGTTATTTTCCCTTTTACTAAAGCAGATAGATTATCTATCCCTTTTCCTGTGGCCGCCGATACGGATAATACGTGGTATCCGATGGAGGTATAGAGGTTGGCGAGTACCTTCGCGAGAGTATGGTCATCGTCGTCCCAGGTGTCAGCCTTGTTTAAAACGATAGCTGCCGGCACTGAATAAGCTTCCGCCGTGGCAAGGAAGCGGTCGATGAAAGTGGTGGGGGTGAAAGGGTCGTGCAATGTTGCCACAAGTATTGCCAAGTCGAGGTTTGACGCGAGAATATGGCTCTCTTTCGAAAGATTTGATGCCCTTCTTATGATATAGTTTTTTCGCGTGGATATAGCCGTGATATAGTCGGCGTCGTCGGCAGCTTCCGACACTGTCACGATGTCGCCGACCGCCACCGGGTTGGTGGTCCGGATTCCTTTTATTCTGAAATTTCCTTTGATGCGGCAGTTGAGAATCCTGCCGTCGTCCATTCTGACAGCGTAGGCACTTCCCGTATTTTTCACCACCCTCCCGTCGCCGAGGCAGGTGATGGGTGCCGATGGATTGATTTTCTTTTTGCTCATGATGCAAAATTAATGATTTAGAACCATATTTTTAACAAAAAAGGGGAGATGATTGTTAAAAAATATAGGATGGAAAGAATGGGATAGATTGGGTTATGGCAGAAATGTAACGATTGAATGTGCTTAAAATGATGAAAAAGAATGAATTTTATGGCGAAATGCATTATTATTGGATTTTTTTTATTAATTTTGCACTTTCAATATTAGGTAAAAGCAATTTGACACTGTTCCCATTTCTATCAAGGATGGATGAAACAAAGTAAATAATAGAAAGTTTAACACTAATAAAAATTGAAAGAGATGAACATCGAATCAATCGGCACTTGGGCCGGAGAGGTCTATAAAGCGCTTGAGAATTCAGACACCCGTATGCTTGGATTGAAGCTTATTAAGAAAGCCACCAAGCTCAAGAAAGACGAAATCATGGCAGCCCTTGGCTGGCTTGGCCGCGAAGGCAAAATCGTGATTTCGCAGAATGACGAAGACATCGTTGTCACCCTCGTGTGATTGTAGAAATCTTGACGGTTCCGTTCTTAGAATGTAGAACTGTCTTGATTGTTGCTTAAATAAAAAGGATTGGCCTCACGGTCAATCCTTTTTTCTGTGCTAAAAATCAAAACTATTCAATATACTGTTTGTTCTTGTTGTTTCATTTTCTGAAGGGGACGGCGCAGATTACCCTTACGGGTACTGTCTGCCCCGACATTTTTCCCGGCGACCATAACGGCATCTTTGAAAGAAGCCTGACGGCTTCACGGTTGAGCGAAGGTTCCACCCCCCGGAGCACCATGATGTTGCTTACGGAGCCGTCTGTGTTGATCACGAATGAACATGTCACCCTTCCTTCCACTCCTCGGGCGTATGCTTCCGCAGGATAACGGCGGTTTTCGTTGATATATCCTATCATAGATGGCCTCCCTCCGGGGAATTCGGGCTTCACTTCGACATAGTCAAACTCATAAACCTCTTTATATGTTTTTGTCCCGTCTGCCTTCACGCCTGAAGTGATGCGGCAGGTTTGTGCCGCGGCGTCGAAAGCTTGTGGAAATATCAGGAAAGCTCCGGTTAAGTATAGAATGGCTTTTACCTTCATATAAACATCTGGTGAGTTTTTACGTTGCAAATATAGTCCCATAGCCTGATTTATGCAAATGATATGACAGAAGAATTAACTTATTTAAAATTGTTTTACATTTATTCACATTTGTGCTTATATAACGTCCATAAACAATGGTTGCCACAATAGAAGGGTTTTGTCGTCGTTATTTATTACAGATGAAAGGCAAGCGATTCATAACAGGAGCTCTTTTACCGGTCTTTGCGTTTACGGCGTTTGCACAGACCGGAAGGTCGGCATACGATTTCCTCACCATTCCGACGTCGAGCCATGTATATGGTTTGGGAGGTACTAATATTGCCGTTATTGACGATGACGTAACCCTGGTGGAGCAAAATCCTGCTTTACTTGGCCCTGAAATTGACCGTCAGGTTGCTTTCAGCTACATGCATTACATGGGCAGTGCCAATTTTGCGGGTGCCCGTTTCGGAATGGCTGCCGGGGAACACGGAGCATGGGCTGCCGGAGTCCGTTATCTCAGTTATGGCGAAATGACAGGCTATGACCAGAACGGCATGGAGACCGGTTCTTTCACCCCTTCCGATATAGTCGTGGAGGGTAGCTATTCGCATGATTTCACCTACCGGCTGCGTGGAGGCATCAACATCAAGGGTGCATACAGTAACTATGAACGTTATTCTGCGTTTGCCCTTGCCGCCGATGTCGGGCTTAACTATTATAACGAAGAGCGCGACCTCTCCCTTTCCGTGGTTTTCAAAAATATGGGCGGTCAAATCAAACGGTTTGAGGAAAGTTACGACCGTCTTCCTTTCGACATACAGTTGGGTTGGATGAAGGGATTCTCCGACAGCGGTTTTTCGCTTAGCGTCACCGCCCTGCATCTCACCAAGTGGGACCTCCCTTATTACGAACACACCGAAGAGGGGCTTAAGGAAGTGAAGCTCAAGTCGAATTTCGGCAAGAACCTTTTCCGTCATCTTATCTTCGGCGCACAGTATCAGCCGAGCGACCGGTTTTATATAGATTTGGCCTACAATTACAAGACAAGGAGCGACATGAGTTCCTATCAGCGCAATTTCCTGTCGGGCTTCTCTGCAGGAATCGGAATCAAGGTGCGCTCCTTCTCAATAGGAGCGGCATATTCGATGCCCCACAAAAGTGCCTCCACCATCATGCTCAACGTCGGGCTCAACATAGCGGAGATGTTATGAGGCTGTTACTCCAATCAGGACAACCGAAACTGAAATACTCCAACCAGTACAACCAAGAACAACCAGATTTAAAAAAATGCTATAGTTTATAAAAATACTCAGGTTTATAAAAATACTCAGGTTTATAAAAATACTCAGGTTGTTCTTGGTTGTACTGGTTGGAGTTTAGAATGTTGTCTTGGCTGGAGTTTGATGTTGTTTGAAAAGTCAGTTTTTTGCTGGAAGGAATTTGCGTATTCAACGGAAATTTCGTAACTTTGCAGCCGAATTTGTAATCTCTGGCAAGACATGGAAGCTTGTTAAATTGCAAATAAACCAAAAACGTCATTAAAACAATGGATTTAATCAAGATCGCGGAGGAGGCTTTCGCCACTCCCAAAAAGCAGTTCGATGAGTTCGGCCCCGGCGACACCATCACAGTGTCTTACCGCATCAAAGAGGGTAACAAAGAGCGTATCCAGCAGTATCGCGGTGTAGTTATCCGCATCAACGGCCACGAAGACAAGAAGCGTTTCACCGTTCGTAAGATTTCTGACGGCGTAGGCGTGGAGAGAATCTTCCCCATCGAGTCTCCGTTTATCGAGTCGATTACGGTCAACAAATATGGTAAGGTGCGTCGCGCAAAACTTTACTATCTGCGCAACCTCACCGGCAAGAAGGCCCGTATCAAAGAACGTTACGTCAAGAAAGCCGACAAATAATCATTTTTGTCGCGCAATCCATCGAGACACAGGCACTCCGCAGCTTCGGCCGCGGAGTGCTTTTTTTGTTTTTCTCTTTTTTATTTTCTTTTTTTTGAATTTTTTCATTACCTTTGTCGTGAATCTTCTTTTCTTGTTCCCAAAACAACAATAACGAAGTGTATTACCCATTTCTATGCTTGCAGAACAAAGATAGAACAATAACACTTTTGACCACCTGAACTAATGAACACGATGAACCCATCTATCAAAGAAAAAGTTTACGGCGCGCTTTTCGGTTATGCCGTAGGGGATGCCTTGGGACTCGGCACCGAATTCATGACCAAAAAGGAAATCAAAATCAAGTATCCCGACGGGCTTCGCCATTATGGCAGTATTGTTCGCGACGCACATCGCTCTCTATGGAAAAGGGGAGAATGCACGAACGATACGACTTTGGTGAGAATCCTTCTTGAAAGCATCTGCGACGTAGGACATTTCGACTACATGGACTATGCCCGCAGACTCCGCGAATGGTTTCTTTCCGAACCTATTGACCTTGTCACCAACATGAGATGGGTGCTCTCGCAAGACGATTATGTGAAAGATCCCATCGGGGTGGCGGAACGCGTATGGAAAGTCATGGATTTGAACGAGAATCCGTCTGACGCTCTCGGAAAGTCACTTTTTATCGGCCTATGGGACGATGACGTCCTAAACAACGCCAGCAATGTATGCAGGATCACCCATTCGCAGAAACGTTGCCGTGTGGCTTCCGAAATAATAGCGACAATGGCGAACTCCCTGATGTGGAGAAACCAAGAAGCATCATTCGACACCCTTGTTAAAATAGCAAAAGACAGCGACCCGGATACGCTGAGATATCTTGAGATAGCCCGTTATGGCGCGGTTTCCGATTTTACCCTGGACCATGAGACGTCTTTCTGGTATGTTAGAAAAGCCATGGGATGTTCTCTTTGGGCGCTTTGGCATTGCAAAAGTCCGGACGAAGCGTTGTTGACGATTGTGAACCAAGGCGGAGACTCCGACACCAATGCCGCCCTTGCGACGGGACTTGTGGCTTTAAAATACGGTTACTCCGCAATAGGTAAAGAATATATCGACAATCTCCTTGACCGCGAATCTCTTGATGCGCTTGCATCAAGGTTTGCCGAGACCCTTGCCTGTAGATTTGCAGGCAAACAGGGGTTGCCACGTTAAAATGATAAATCCTGTAATTTAAAATGACTCCCTGGATTGAAGCTATGAGGCTGCGCACGTTGCCGGTAAGCGTGGCGGGGGTGCTCGCGGGCACCGGCTGCGCCGCATTCCGTGGCGGCTTTTCCCTTGTGCCGATGCTTATATGTCTCGTTTTCGCCGTCATAGCGCAGATAGCCTCCAATTTCGCCAACGAATATTACGACTATAAAAACGGGCTTGACAGGAAAGGACGGGAGGGATTCAGACGAGGAGTCACCGAAGGCGACATCCGACCCGAGTCCATGAAACGCGCCACTTTCTTTCTGCTTGCGTTCGATGCACTGCTCGGATGCTCCCTCATTTTTTACGGAGGGTGGTGGCTGATAGCAGTAGGCGTGGCTGTTGCCGTTTTTGCCATGGCCTACAGCACGGGGCCATACCCTTTGTCGCATCATGGGCTGGGCGACATAGCCGTGGTGATATTCTTCGGATTCGTGCCGGTTGTTTTTACGGAATACGTGCAAACCGGGATTTTACGTTTCAATCCGGTGACTTTTTTCACGTCGCTCGCCGTGGGGTTGATGGCAGCAAATGTACTCATCGTCAACAACTACCGCGACTGCGAAGACGACAAGGCCGTAGGGAAGCGCACCACGGTGGTGATTTTCGGCCGTAAGGCAATGGCCGCCGTATATTTGCTCAACGGTTTAATCGCCGCCGCAAGCCTTGCGTGCGGCGTTTCGTGGGCTCCGTCATGGACGTGTGCAGGTGTGATTGCATACGTATGCGTGCATATCCGCCTTTGGTCGATGCTGCGCAAAAGAAACGGGGCACAGCTCAACGACGTTTTGAAATTCACGGCCATAACCCTGCTCTGTGTTTCAATCTACCTTCTTGTTGTGCTTGCTGTCTGGCACGCCGGCGTTTGGGAGCAGGCTGCATGAAGCGTATTCGTTTTATAATACGGAATCCCCTTATACGTTATCAAAGAGAATCCCCCCGCAGGGGATTCTCTTTGATATTTCGGATGCCCTTTATTCCGAACTAACCGCACAATCCTACCCCATAATCATATAAATGGCAAAAAAAACAGAATTCCGTCAGGAAATAACCGACCCAACCGGCAAGCTTCCCCCACGCGACACTGACCTTGAGGAAGTGGTGCTCGGTGCCTGCATGCTCGAGAAAGACGCATACATGAACGTTTGCGACATACTCGTGCCTGACAGTTTCTACGACCCCGTGAACCAAAAGATATACCAGGCCATCACTACTCTCGGATTCAACCAGCGGCCTATCGACATGATGACCGTGACCGAGCAGCTCCGGGTGGATGGTACGCTGGAAGAGGTGGGGGGTGCGGTGCATATAACCGAACTTACCGCCCGCGTATATTCCGCCGCCAACGTGGAATATCATGCACGCATCATTGCGCAAAAATACCTTGCCCGCCGCCTCATAAGCTACGCCGCCGCCATCGAGACAAAGGCGTTCGACGAGAGCAACGATGTCGATGACCTGTTGCAGGAAGCGGAAGGGCAGCTTTTCGACATTTCGCAAACCCAGCTGAAAAGGGAAGTAACCCAGATTGACCCTGTCATCAACCTTGCCCTCGAACAGATCCAGACAGCAGCCAACAACGAGAGCGGCCTGTCGGGCCTGCAGACCGGATATACGGAACTTGACCGTATGACATCCGGCTGGCAAAGTTCCGACCTCATCATTATCGCCGCACGTCCGGCAATGGGAAAGACCGCATTCGTGCTTTCCATGGCAAAAAACATGGCAGTCGATTTCAATATTCCCATTGCAATCTTCACCCTTGAGATGGCCAATGTGCAGCTCGTGAAACGTCTCATAAGTAATATCGCCGATCTTGAAGGTGAAAAAATCAAGAGCGGACAACTTTCGGCCGAGGAATGGGACCGTCTGAACTCTCGGTTGCGTGGGGTTTATAGCGCCCCTCTTTACCTCGACGAAACCCCGGGGTTGTCTATAACCGAGCTCCGCACCAAAGCCCGGCGTCTCGTCAGGGAGAAAGACGTGAAGATGATTATGATAGACTACCTACAGCTCATGAACGCCACCGGCATGAAACTTGGCAGCCGCGAACAGGAGGTGAGCACCATTTCCCGTTCGCTTAAAGCTCTCGCCAAGGAACTTAACATCCCGATAATCGCCCTTTCGCAGCTCAACCGAAGTACGGAGACTCGTGATGACAAGCGGCCCGTGCTCTCCGACCTCCGCGAATCGGGGGCCATCGAGCAGGATGCCGATATAGTGTGCTTCATCCATCGTCCGGAATATTACACGAAAAGCGGCGAAGATGCCGAAGGCAACGATATCCGCGGACTCGCGCAGCTGATAGTGGCCAAACACCGTTCGGGGGCGGTGGGCGATGTTAAGCTTAGATTCGTGTCGAAGTTTGCAAGATTCGAAAACTGGGACCAAGGCTACAACGTAATGCAGGAGACTCTTCAGGAAGCCCCACGCAAGCTTTCTTCGAAAATGAATTCCCAAGGCGCGCCACAGGACACCCCTGCGGAATCCCGTTCCCCCTTCAATTTCGGAAGTATGCCGGGACAGACGCCGATGCCCGACATAATGCCCGGCCCGGGCGATGCCGGAATCCCTTTCTGACAAGTTTGGCAGCTTCAACACTGCAGTCAATATTAATTAATGTGATTTAAGTTTTTTTCGGATTCCGATGAACAACTCAATGCCTTGCATCGTTTTACTATCAAACATTAAAAAATAAGGTTATGGACAGCAAGGAAAAACACATTAGAGAAAATGAGCCGGTCAATGCCGACATGATTGCGGATTCATTGAAGGCTGAAGGTAGAAACCGTAAACGCGAGAGCACACGCAAAATCAACCGCCTGTGGTTATGGCTCGGAATACTTGTGCTGATTGCAATCCTGCTTTATTGGTTGTTCAGCATCGGCATCATTGGCGACATGACAAATTCGTTTAACGGCTGACATAAAGCCGTAGGCGCATAACACCCGGCCATTCATAGTCCTTATAAAGGGTTCTTCAGATGATGTCATTGACCGGGACCGGAGTCTCCGTGTGTCACACTCGGAGACTCTTTTTTATGCCATCTTTTTTGTAAAAAGCATGGCGGCATCTTCCAACGAAGATGCCGCCATGCTTTTCTTTCTTTCGCGGAATCAATTACTTGCTTGCGATGTGGTCAGACACCGTCAGTGAGGCGCGCCCTTTTGCGCGGCGACGTGCCAATACTTTGCGGCCATCTTTGGTGGCCATTCTTTCACGGAAGCCGTGCTTGTTGATTCTACGGCGGTTGGAGGGCTGGAATGTTCTTTTCATTTTTATATAGACTTATTTATTTCAGATTTTCGAGGTGCAAAATTAGGAAATATCTTTCACTTCCACAAATTTCAAGCCATTTTTTTGTGTCTTGCAACGTTTTATGCCCCCCTTGCATCTCCAAAACTGTTTCAAATATCCCATTTTTTTATTAATTTTGCACCCGGTTCAGAATGCTGCGGCTATTTACGTGGCGCCGACTCATGAAACTATAATAGATTTTAAAGATATGATGAACGCTCAAGACATCAAAAACGGCACTTGCATCCGCATGGACGGCCGTCTCTATTTCGTGGTGGAATTCCTTCACGTAAAACCAGGAAAAGGTAACACATTCATGCGCACGAAGCTTAAAGACGTGGTTGACGGCCGTGTGCTCGAACGCCGCTTCAATATCGGCGAGAAACTCGAAGACGTGCGAGTGGAACGTCGTCCCTACCAGTATCTCTATGCCGACGGTGGCGACGATATCTTCATGAACAACGAAACATTCGAACAGGTGCCTATCAACAAGGAACTTGTCACAGGCGCCGATTTTATGAAAGAGGGCGACACCGTAGAGGTTGTCAGCGACGCTTCGACCGACACTGTACTCTATGCCGAAATGCCGGTCAAGACTGTACTGAAAATCACTTACACCGAACCCGGCCTTAAAGGCGACACCGCTACCAACACGCTCAAGCCCGCAACCGTAGAGACCGGAGCTACCGTACGCGTGCCTCTCTTCGTCAACGAAGGCGAACTCATCGAGGTTGACACCCGCACCGGCGAATACGTAGGCAGAGTAAAGGCATAAGGTCAGATGAAAAGACCGGATACAATCCTCTTCTCAATCATCGTGCCGGTATATAACCGGCCCGACGAGATTTCCGACCTCCTCTCAAGCCTGGCGGCGCAGACCGACAAAGGGTTTGAAACCATAATCGTGGAAGACGGTTCGACGGTTGTATGCCGGAATCAATGCGAGGCACACATCGATGATGCCCGCGTGAAATATTTCTATAAAGACAATGAAGGGCGTAGCATCGCCCGCAATTACGGTATGGACAGAGCCAGCGGAGATTATTTCATCTTCGTTGACTCTGACTGTATTTTACCCCCCGACTACATAGAACGCCTCCGTAAAAGCCTTCTCGACACTCCATCAGACTGCTTCGGAGGCCCGGATGCGGCACATGAATCGTTTTCCGACACGCAGAAAGCCATCAACTATTCCATGACCTCCTTTCTCACCACAGGCGGGATACGGGGAGGGAAAGTAAGCATGGAAAAGTTCACTCCCCGCACTTTCAACATGGGATTTTCCCGACAAGTATATGAAAAAGTGGGAGGTTTCCGCGAAATGTTCAGCGAAGACATCGACATGAGCACCCGCATACGTCTTGCGGGGTTCGGCATCACGCTTTATCCGGAAGTGGCGGTGTTTCACAAACGTCGTGTGGATTTCAAAAAATTCTGGCGTCAGGTGCATGTGTTCGGCATGTCGCGTATAACCCTGCAACTCCTGTATCCCGGCTCGATGAAAGCCGTACACTGGCTCCCGGCCTTATTTGTAATAGGAGCCGTGGCTATGATTGTGGGTGCATTCTTCTGCAAATGGCTTCTTATCCCTCTTATTGTCTATATCATAGCCCTTTGGATATGGGGCGTCGTCTCCACCCGCAGTTTGAAAATAGGCACAATGGGGGTCGGTGCCGCCATGGTGCAGCTCACCGGATACGGCACGGGGTTCATCCGTGCTTACGTATGGAAGATTATCTTACGCCACGGACGCGACATTGACGACGAAATTGCCCGCCGTAAAGGGAAATGACATGGAATATCCCGATCTGGAATCAAAAAGCGTTATCCGTACTGTAAAGGATTTCGACCCCGACGACCAACCCCGTGAAAAAGCCGAAAAACATGGTTGCGGAGTCCTTTCGGTGCCCGACCTTTGGGCCATTATCCTACGCACCGGGCTTCCCGGCAAACCGATTACCGAACTTTGCCGCGACCTCATGCGCGAAAACGGGGGCAAGCTACACAATCTTGAACGACGCACGCGCAAAGAACTCAGAAACATCAAAGGGATAGGGCTCACTAAAAGCATACAGATAGAAGCGGTGATGGAACTTATGCGCCGCTATGCCGAAGAAGAGCCGCTGCAAGAACAACAGATTACGTCTTCTGAAACCATTTTCCGGCGCATGCGTCATAAAATAGGCAACCTCGCCCATGAGGAAATCTGGATTCTCCTGCTCAACCGACGCAATCAGGTAATCAAGGAGATTTGCTTATCTTCCGGCACTTCCACCGCATCGCTTTTCGATGTAAAGGCGGCTATCAAACATGCCATACTTGAAAATGCAGAAGGAATCATCCTGACCCACAACCATCCTTCGGGAGGCACCGTGCCGAGTGAAAGCGACAATAAGATAACCCGTGAACTGAAACAAGCGTCCGATTTTATGAGAATCAAAATGCTCGACCATGTCATTGTGACCGCCGGCGCGTTCTACAGCTATCACGACAACAACCGTCTGTAGAGTGAATCCGATTCCCCCCTCACGTCTTCCCTTATACGTTCGAGGCTGACCGGATTGTTGCGGTCGAGCCCGATAAGATATTTATGAAAGAGTATGCGCCGGCACCGGCTGTCGATTATTTCCAATCCCAAATCCCCGTTTCTCACCATCGTGACCACCTCCTCTATTTCCTTTGCAGTGTCGGCGGGGCCAACCACGACATCCGCGCCTGCGGAAATGGCAGCTG
>CABRKI010000081.1 GCA_902471455.1 uncultured Porphyromonadaceae bacterium
ACGCTCTTCCGATCTGGCACCGCCTTCCCCCACGCCGGCACGGTCCCGGCGATTAGAAGAGAAAAGATAATAGCTGTAGTTTTCATGTCTTTTTTCCGGTCAACGATTTGAATTCCAAAGCAAATTTACACTTTAATTCCGAAATAACCAAAACTCCAAGGGCAACAAACTCAATCAAGGACAACAAACTCCAACCAGGACAACCAGATTCTTTATTATAGGTCACATCAACTTTGAGATAAGATTTATCCGGTTTGTCGCAAGGTGCATCCCGATGCCTCAGCCGGTTTGTCGCAAGGTGCGCCAAGCATTTAATCCGGATAAATCTTCTCTCAATCTCTCCGCTTTTTCAACTTTGTTTTGCAGATTCACAAAGATTTTTCGTAAATTTGCCGTTTGATAGGGATGCCCTTTTCGCGACACCCCCTTTTTCAACCCTAAAACATTTGGAATGGTCTATCGATATGACTATCTCGTGATCGGCTCCGGAATAGCCGGCATGAGTTTCGCTCTTAAGGCCGCAAAACACGGTCGCGTAGCAATTATTTGCAAGACAACCCTTGAAGAAGCCAACACGTATTTCGCCCAGGGGGGCGTGGCAAGCGTCACAAACCTTGAGGTCGATGACTTCGACAAGCATATCAACGACACCATGATTGCCGGCGACTGGCTTTCCGACCCCGCCGCCGTGGAAAAAGTGGTGAAAAACGCTCCCTCACAAATCCGTGAACTTATCGGCTGGGGCGTCAACTTCGACAAAAAAGAAGACGGCTCTTTCGACCTCCACCGCGAAGGGGGACACTCCGAATTCCGTATCCTCCACCATGCCGACAACACCGGCGCGGAAATACAGACAAGCCTCGTGGAGGCCGTAAAAAACAATCCCGACATCGATATCTTCGACAACCACTTCGCCCTTGAAATAATCACCCAGCACCATCTGGGCAAAATCGTGACCCGCCGCACCCCCGACATCACCTGCTACGGGGCTTACATTCTCGACGAACTCACCGGACGCACCGACACGTTCCTCGCCAAAGTGACGGTGATGGCCACGGGCGGAGTAGGGGCCGTATATACCACCACCACCAACCCCCTCATCGCCACCGGCGACGGCATCGCCATGGTGTATCGCGCAAAAGGCACGGTCAAAGACATGGAGTTCATCCAGTTCCACCCCACCGCGCTCTATCATCCCGGCGACCGCCCTTCGTTCCTTATCACCGAAGCCATGAGAGGCTACGGCGCGGTGCTCCGCAATCTCGACGGCGAGGAATTCATGCATAAGTATGACCCGCGCCTCTCGCTCGCACCACGCGACATCGTGGCGCGCGCCATCGACTCCGAGATGAAACTCCACGGCACCGACCACGTATATCTCGACGTGACCCACAAAGACCCCGAAGAGACCAAACGCCATTTCCCCAACATCTATGAGAAATGCCTATCGCTCGGCATCGACATAACCCAGGACATGATTCCCGTGGCCCCCGCCGCCCACTATCTCTGCGGAGGCATAAAGGTTGACCTCAACGGGGAGTCTTCGATCAAACGCCTTTACGCCCTCGGCGAATGCAGCTGCACAGGGCTGCACGGGGGAAACCGCCTCGCCAGCAACTCGCTGATAGAGGCCGTGGTATATGCCGACGCAGCCGCCAAACATGCCGTGGAAGCAGTGAAGGGCTACGACTTCCGCACCGACGTGCCGGAATGGAACGACGAAGGCACCGCCCACCCCGAAGAGATGGTGCTCATCACACAATCGGAGAAAGAGGTGAACCAGATTATGGGCTACTACGTTGGAATCGTGAGGAGCGACCTCCGTCTCGACCGCGCCTGGAACCGTCTCGACATCCTTTACGAGGAGACCGAAAAGCTCTTCAAGGTGAGCAAACCGAGCCGCGAGCTTTGCGAGCTGCGCAACATCATCAATGTGGCGTATCTCATAATGCGCCAGGCCAGGGAACGCAAAGAGAGCCGGGGATTGCATTTCACCGTTGATTATCCCCCAAAAAACCATTGAATATGACCCTACGCCCCTATAAGCATCCGATTGCCGCGCTTGCCGCGTCGGCCCTCCTCCCACTCCTTTCCATGGCGGTGGAACCCGCTTCGAGCCATGACGCAGCCGTGGCGCGCAACCTCAGCACCTTCAACGCCATCGTTAAGGAGCTGGAGATGAACTACGTCGATACCATCCGACCGAAAGAGGCCTTCAACGCCGCCATCGGCGCGCTCCTCTCCACCATCGACCCCTACACGGAGTTTTACGACGCCGACCAACGCGCCGACCTCACCAAGATGACCACCGGGCAGTATGACTACGCCGGAATCGGAAGCTTCATTATGCAGCGCGACAGTGCGGCCTACATTTCATATCCCATGGAGGGGGCTCCCGCAGCCAAGGCGGGCCTCCGCAGCGGCGACCATATCATCCGCGTAGATTCGGTCGATACGTCGCATTTGGGTTCGGACGCAGTGTCGAAACTGCTCAGGGGGCAGGCGGGAACCACCGTCAGGGTGACGGTTGACCGTCCTTACGTGGCAGACTCCATACTCACTTTCGAGATGGTGCGCGGCAAACTGGTGGAACCATCAGTGCCTTACTGGGGCGTAATCAACGGCAACACGGGCTACATCCGGCTCACGCAGTTTATCGAACAGAGCGGTAAAGACGTGCGCGCCGCCTTGGAAAGCTTCAAGAAGAATCCGGAGGTGAAACAGATTGTGCTCGACCTCCGGGGCAATGGGGGCGGACTCCTCGAACAGGCGGTTGACATCGTGGGTAATTTCGTGCCGAAAGGCACGGAGGTGCTCCGCACGCGCGGACGCGACGCCTCCACCGAGAAAATCTACAAGACCACCAAGACCCCGATTTTCCCCGACATACCGCTTGCCGTGCTCATCGACGGAGGTTCGGCTTCATCTTCCGAAATCACCGCCGGTTCGCTCCAGGACCTCGACCGTGCCGTGCTCATCGGGAGCCGCAGCTACGGGAAAGGGCTCGTGCAGGCCACCATGCAGCTCCCCTACGACGGACTGCTGAAAGTGACCACCGCCAAATATTACATCCCCTCGGGGCGTCTCATCCAGGCCCTCGACTATTCCCACCGCAACCCGGACGGTTCCGTGGCTCGCACGCCCGACTCGCTGACCAACGTCTATAAGACGCTCCATGGCCGCGAAGTGCGCGACGGCGGAGGGCTAACCCCCGACATCACCGTGGAATGGCCGCAAATCAGCCGCCTCACCTACAATCTGGTGCGCGACAACTGGACCTACGATTTCGCCAACAAGTATGCCAACACCCATGAGTCCATTCCCGATGCATGGGACTTCGAGATTACCGACGAAGTCTATGACGATTTCAAAAAGAGCATCGATCCGGCGAAGCTGAAATATGACAAGGTGCTCGACGAGATGCTGAAGGAACTGCGCAAGACCGCCGGCGAGGAAGGCTACCTCACCGACGAAACCGCAGCAGCCCTCGACTCGCTCGCGCCCATGCTCACCCACAACCTCCAGCGCGACCTCGACAACAAACGTAAAGAGGTGAGCGAATATCTCGGCGCCGAAATAGCCACCCGGTATTATTTCGACAAAGGGAAAATACTCCAGGACCTCAAATATGACGATGCCCTGAAAAAGGCGGAAGAGATTCTCTCGAACCCCGCCGAGCTTAAAAAAATCCTTGGAAAGTGAAACTTCAGGAAGCAGACAGACTTTTCGCCACCCCCTCGCGCATAAAGGCCCTCACCGCCCTCCTCGACGACAAAGGAGTGAAGCGCATAGCCCTCGACGGGCTCAGGGGAAGCGCCCCGGCCATGTTGCTGGCGGCGTTGCCGGCAAAGAAATATCCTTACATAATAGTAGCCGACGACATCGATGCCGCCGGCTACATCTATCATGACCTCTGCCAGATAGCCGGCGAAAGCAACGCCGCCATCTTCACGAGCGGCTACCGGCGCGACATAAAATACGGGCAACCCGACCCGCCGTCGCAGATTCTGCGCACGGAGACTCTCGACTCCTGGAACCGCAAGGACCATCCCGTATGGGTGGTGACGTGTCCCGAAGCACTCGCGGAAAAGGTGCCTTCGAAGAAAGACCTCTCCGACCGCACTCTCCAACTCACGGCAGGAAAAAAAGCCGATATGGGGGCCGTGAGAATCCGCCTTCGCGAACTTGGATTCAAGGAAGTCGATTATGTGTATGAACCCGGACAGTTCGCCGTGCGCGGTTCCATACTCGACGTTTATTCCTTCTCCGGCGAACTCCCCTATCGCATAGACTTCTTCGACGACGAAATCGATTCCATACGCGCCTTCAACGTGGAGACACAGCTGTCGGAGCGCAAACTCGACTCCGTGTCGGTAATCCCGGCGGCAAGCGACAACACATCGGCCGACGGTGTTTCCCTTCTGGAATTTACCGACCCCTCCACGCCGGTGTTCTGCCAATCGGTTGGTTGGCTCGAATCGAGAATAAAGGCCATCTGCTCGGAAAATCTTTCGGAGGCGGTGTCAGTGACCGGAGAAGGCGACTCCCACGCCATGGAGAAGGTGGTTGACCCCGACCGTTTCCTCGCGCGGCTCCACACCATGAAAACCGTGGAATTCGGCACCGCCGCCGATGCGGTGTCAGCCTTTACGCCCGACGCCTCCATCGACTTCGACTGTTCGCTCCAGACCCTCTACCACAAAAACTTCACCCTGATAGCCGATTCGTTTACACGATTCCTCAACGACGGTTACAAAATACTTATCCTGAGCGACACCCCTTTCCAAAACGAGCGTCTGAAAGCCATTTTCGAAGACCGTGGCGACAAGATAAAGTTCACCCCCGTTGACAATACCATCCACGAAGGGTTTGTGGACCACACCTCGAAAATATGCTTCTTCACAGACCATCAGATTTTCGACCGCTTCCATAAATACAACCTCAAGAGCGACCGCGCACGCGGCGGCAAACTCGCCCTCAGCCTCAAGGAACTCCAGCAGATAGAGGCGGGCGACTATATCGTGCATATAGACCACGGCATAGCCAAATTCGGCGGCCTTGTAAAAACCGATGTCAACGGCCATCCGCAGGAGATGATCAAGCTCCTCTTCCAGAACGACGACATCGTGCTCGTGAGCATCCATGCCCTCCACAAGCTTTCTAAATACCGTGGCAAGGAGGGGGTGCCTCCGAAAATCAGCAAACTTGGTTCCGGGGCATGGCAACGGCTGAAAGAGAAGACAAAAACAAAAATGAAAGACATCGCGCGCGACCTCATTCGTCTCTACGCCGCGCGACGTCAGGAGAAAGGGCATGCTTTCGCCCCGGATTCCTACCTCCAGCACGAACTGGAGGCAAGTTTCATCTACGAAGACACCCCCGACCAGCTCAAAGCTACCAACGAGGTGAAGGCCGACATGGAATCGGCGCGACCTATGGACCGCCTCATCTGCGGCGACGTAGGGTTCGGAAAGACGGAGATAGCCATCCGGGCCGCATTCAAGGCCGCAGCCGACTCCAAACAGACAGCCGTGCTCGTGCCCACCACCGTGCTCGCCATGCAGCATTACCACACCTTTTCGGAGCGTCTCAAAGACCTCCCCGTGCGCGTGGAGTTCATCTCGCGTGCCAAGAAGCCGAAGGAGGTGAAACAGATTCTCGCAGACCTTGCCAACGGAAAAATCGACATCATAATCGGCACCCACAAACTCATCGGCAAGGGAGTGAAATTCAAAGACCTCGGACTCCTCATAGTCGATGAAGAGCAGAAATTCGGCGTGGCGGTGAAAGAGAAGCTCAAGCAACTCAAAGTGAACGTCGATACCCTCACCATGAGCGCAACCCCCATTCCGCGCACCCTGCAGTTCTCCCTGATGGGAGCGCGCGACCTGTCGGCGCTCAATACCCCGCCTGCCAACCGCCAGCCCATCGTGACCGACGTCTCCACATTCGACGACGATGTGATAAAGGAGGCGGTGAACTTCGAATTGAGTCGCAACGGTCAGATTTTCTTCATATCTAACCGCATAGAAAACCTCGACACTATAGAAAACACCCTGCGCCGTCTCGTGCCGGGGATAAGGATTGTGAAGGCCCACGGACAGATGCCTCCCGAAAAACTGGAGAAGGCCATCCTCGATTTCGCCGCCCACGACTACGACGTGCTCCTATCGACCACCATCGTGGAAAACGGAATCGACATGCCCAACGTCAACACCATACTCATCAACAACGCCCAGAATTTCGGACTCAGCGAACTCCATCAGCTTCGCGGCCGCGTGGGGCGTAGCAACAAGAAAGCGTTCTGCTATCTACTCGTGCCTCCGGGCAATCCCCTCTCTCCCGTGGCTCGCCGACGCCTCCAGGCCATCGAGAATTTCAGCGACCTCGGAAGCGGCATTCACATTGCCATGCAAGACCTCGACATCCGTGGCGCAGGCAACCTCCTCGGTGCGGAACAGAGCGGCTTTATCGCCGACCTCGGATATGAGGCTTACCAGAAAATACTGAAAGAATCGGTGCTCGAACTCAAGACGGAGGAATTCGCCGACACGTTCGAAGACCTTTCGGCCGGGAAAGAGGAGGAGTTTGTGGCCGATTGCACCATCGAAAGCGACCTCGAACTGCGCCTCCCGCCCGACTATGTGCCCCAGGAGAGCGAACGCATAAGCCTTTACCAGCAGCTCGACAATATGGAGAAGCCGGAACAAATCGAGGCGTTCCGCGCGCATCTGCGCGACCGTTTCGGAGTTATCCCGCAAATCTCCGAAGAGCTTATCAAGGTGGTGCCCCTGCGCATGGCGGCCCGGCGCCTCGGAATAGAACGCCTCGCCCTTAAAGGTGGCAAGATGAGGGTCTATTTCGTGGGCGACGACAACAAGGCTTATTATCAGAGCCCGGCGTTCGGAAAGGTGCTCACTTATCTGCAGACCAACCCTCTCCGCTGCGAACTCCGCGACGTGAAAGGGAAACGGAGCATCCTGATTTCAAACATAACCACCGTGAGCGAGGCCCTTGCCATCCTCACCTCCATGGAATCGGCCACTCCGATATAAAGTTGGCAGTTGTCAGTTATCAGTTATCCGTTGTCAGTTGTCAGGTGTCAGTTGTCAGGTGGCCGTCGTCGGTGGTCTTTGTTCTGTTAACTGAGCTTCGGCTCCGTTCGTGCCGTTTTCCGATAACCCTAAACCATAACGGGCGGCAAATTGTTTTCACAATGAAAACCAATCTCCGCCCACTATGAAAGTTCCATCGATACAGGCTTCCACCGCCGACCCGACCTCCCCTCCTCCACCGCGTGAAGAGAAAACGCAACCCAAGATTTTAAAAATCAAGAGTCTGCATTTCTTGCTGCTATCGCTGACAATGCTCGTGATGTCGTTTCCATCGAGAGCGTTCTCCCCTCAACTCGACGGCACCATGATGCCTTACGACTTCGCTCTCACCGATTCCACCGTGCCGTGGGGAAGCGAACTTAAACCGGTATTCATAAACTATGTGGCGCGCCACGGCGCCCGTTTCCTCTCGTCGGAAAAAAAGATCGACGACCTGCGCAAGGACCTGCTGAAAGCTAAATCGAGAGGCACGCTCACCTCGAAGGGGAAGCGTTTCCTCATGCTCATCAACAAGGTTGACTCCGTCACCGCCGGCAACTGGGGCGCACTCAACGCCACTGGCATCATGGAGGAGCAGCGTCTCGGCAAGGAAATGGCAGCCGCGTGTCCGCAGCTCCTTGAAGAAGGGCGCATAGAGGCCATCTCTTCTTATGTGCCACGCGTGGTGATGACCATGTACGAACTCTGTCATGAACTTGCACGCTATTCCTCACACTTGGAAATATATACTTCGGAAGGGAGACAGTTCAGCCCGATGCTTCGATATTTCACCACCGACAAGGCGTATGTGGAATATATCGACAACGGCCCCTGGCGCTTCGCCTTCGACAATTTTATGCGCAACACCCTCCCCGACCGGCCGGCCGTAGCTCTTATAAACGGAGTGACCGATTCAAGAAGACTACAGAAAATGTCGCTCGACGCCTACGGGGTGCTCCAGTCACTGCGTGCCGCCGGAATAAAAGCCGACCCCTCCGAGTGGTTCACGGCGGAGGAATACCGCCAATGCTGGGAAGTGGCCAACCTGAAGCATTACTATCAGCGTTCCGCAAGCGCTTTTTCCAGTCTCCCCGCCGGGTGCGCCATCCCGCTGCTTGAAGACATAATCGTGAAAACAGAGACGGCCCTGAAAGGAACCGACAATCTGAAGGCGTTCCTGCGTTTCGGACATGCCGAAACCGTCATCCCACTCTTCACACTCATGAGACTGCCCGGATGCTACGAACCGCTCTGCAATCCCGACGACGTAAGCAAAAAATGGAAAGACTACGAAGTGTCGCCATTGGGTGCCAACCTCATGATTGTAATCCTTAAAGACAAAGACGGGAAAGCGTTCGCCGCCATGCGTCTCAACGGCAGCTGGGTGGAAACCGACGGCTCGAAAGTGACCGAATGGGAGAAACTGAAAACCATCTGGCAAAGCTATATGAATTAGCAATTCTGTAATTAGCAATTAGTAAATACTGTTAGTCCTTAAAATCCCTAAAGTCATTAATGACCTTAATGACCTTAATGACCCTAAAGCCCTTAACGCCCACAAAACCAACAACCATAACCCTCAAAAAAACCGACTATGGAAAATACAACCAACACCGACGCCCTGCTCGACAAGGCGAAACGCGACCTCGTCGCCGACATGGAAAGCCGTGGCATCGGCGCCATCCTTTGGAACAACGCCACTGCCGGATTCCCTTATATCCCCGAAGTGCTCCTAAGCTCTCAAAAGGATAAAGATGAGAACCAGGTGACATGCATAATGGGTATGTATGACTTCGAAGGAACCCTCTACCTTATCGAGGAAGACCGCTCGAAAATCAAATTCGACGACTTCTGGAACCACGACACCGAAGCGCCCCCCACGGTTGTAACCCTTTCGGAAGACGTGGCTGTCAAAGAGTTTGGCGACCCGAAGCTTGCCAGGGGGTTCACCACCGTAGCCACCCTCGAGGAATGGACGGCAATCGCCGATTGCTATTTCCAGGCACTAAATCAGGACTGACCGACTCTTTAGAAAGCATAAATTTGGCACAACGCAGGTTGCAGGAAGAGCGAATTCACCCCTCCTGCAACCTGCGTTAATTAAAATAATAACGTCTGCACAATAACATTTATGTAGGGACATGCCTCCGGCATATTAAATTAAACCGCTGATTATGAAACGCAATGTCATAACAAAAGAATAGCCGTCTGCCCAATCTCGCCGCATCTTCCTTTTACATTCCGTTCCACCCGTCGTAAAACCCTCTAAAATGCCATCTTTTACTCAAACGATTGAAAAAACGTCGCACTTTTCAATCTTAAAAATGCCATATTTATGCATTTTAACATTTCAAACGTTTGATTTTAACGTTTCGAATGAGTTTTAAATGAAATTTATAACTAATTTTGCACATAGACTTCCGTTGATGCAAGCTACGGGGGTCGGCCGGAATTCAGGTATATTCTAAAGTACCTACAAATACAAGTTGATAACTGCTTATTTAAAAGCGATTAAATCATTAAAATAGTTGTGAAACTACCGACTAAATTGCTTTTTCCGAAACAGTGTCCTTAATCTTGCGAAGGATACAGGGGCCGTTCGTATCAGTCTGTTGCAAGCAAGGCGATACGGATATGTTTCACAGAATTTATACTTGAATTTTGGTTATGGAGGGAGACGTTTTTGTGAAAAAGCGCCTCCCTTTCCTTCTCCACCATATTTACCCAATTATGTAGGGACCGTATTTTACTAAACTGGAGTTGAATTCACTTTTTACTCATAATCCTCCCTCTAATCATCTTTTTTCACTTCCTTTAATTCATAAAACTATTTGGTGATTTGAAAATAAGTTTTTACCTTTGTAGTGTATTAATATACTAATACACTATATAAGCAATCTCCGTAGGTTTTTAAACTCTTAACCAACAATATCATGGTACAGGATGAACGGCAAGGTCACACGTCTCGGTTCCGAGGTAGCCGTATATATCGACGGGCGCAAGGCCGACTCTTCCGATGTGGAAAGCCTGCCTCCCGGTTCAATCAAGAAAATAGAATACATCGACGTGCCGAGCGGAAAATATATACGCGACGACGCCGTAATAAACATCATAACGAACAGAAACGACGGTACATACCTCTCTGCGGATGCATTGCAGAACATATTTTATCAAAAAGGGAAATATTCCGTCAAAGCGCAGCAGACGTACGGACCGACCACATACGCAGTTTCAGCATCGGCGGAACAGGCGGACTATTCAAACGGCAAAGGTGGCATTTCGGAACTATACGATTTCGGGAATCACTCTTTCATGCGCAAAGGGACGGTGGTGAAGTCTCCGACGAAATACGACAGCGAGTTCTTTCGGTTCCGGGTAAAAGACAGGCGCGACAACAGGAATCTGTCGGCAGCCCTTACCTTCCGCCGCAAACACACCCCGGCCAGTCTTTTCAGCGACCGCATTCATTACGACCGTGGAAGCGACATCCCGGAAGGCATCAGCAATACCACGACAGACGACAATTCCCTCATGCCGTCTATCGACCTCTCGGGCGAATTCAAACTACCGCACAACTCCACACTATCCATCAATGCCAATGGCAGCTACTCGCGCAACAAATATAATTCCTCGTTCGAAGAAAACAATTTTTCAAGCATTTCAAACGTCAAGGAAGACTACTGGACAGGATTCTTGAACGCAAACTACGGACGAATGCTCGGCAAAGGCTCGGCGAGCATTGACATCGTCGAAAACTATCAGAAAAGCGACGCCGTTTATAAAGGCACATACCCGTCGCTACAGGACCTCTACACCAACGAACTCATCGCCAACGCCGGCTACATGCTCCCTGTAGGCACCAAACTGCTCCTTAACGCACGAGCCGGAGTCTCATGGATAAAATACGCCCTCAAAGGGGAAGCGTGTACTTCAAGGCTGCTGCCTCGCGGCAACATAATGTTGCGTTTTTCCCCTGCCCAGAAGCATGCATTTACCCTAAACTTCAACGCCGGAAATTCCTACCCCACGCCGCAGACGCTCAACAGCGCGGACCAGGTGGTCAACGAATTCCTCATAAAACAGGGCGACCCTTCCTACACACCCTCGCTGATACTTAATTCCTCGTTGATGTATAATTTTTTCAGCCGGAGGTTCAACATGCAGTTCATGTATATCAACAACATGTTCACACACATGCTCCTCCCATATTATTACCCCGAAGACGGCAAAATGATTTCCACTTTCTACAACGGGGCCACTTTACATCAGAACCTTGGAGTATTCTTCGGCACCCTCGACCTCGGGCGTGGAGTGACGGTGAAAGCGGAACTGGCGGTAATCGACAACCGTTTTTCCCGGTTCCTTGCCGATTCGCACCACACCACATTCAGGGCCGTCATCGACGCTTCCTACTCATGGAAAAACCTGATGGTCTCGGCAGGTTTCAAGGCAAAGGAGAAGGAACTAACAAACAACGGCATAATGTCGGAGTCATTCAATTCGTGGAAGTGTTCGGTACATTACAGCCTCACAGATTGGCTTTTCGAGGTAGGAGCCGAGAACCTCTTCACACACAGCAATTTCCTCCACAACTCATTCCGGAGTGACGCTTACAGTTATAATTCGGACGTATATGACCGCACATCGCAGGCAAACGTGTATGCAAGGGTCACTTTCCGATTTAACCGTGGCAAGAAGCAAAAAGTATCAGGAATGGATGCCGACGGGATTTCTTCAAGTGCAATCCTCAAAGTGAAATGACAATGAAAAAATCGAACGCCACAGTTATTTGTTTTATCAAGGCATACGCATTTGATAACAGATTATTTTTTTGACACCTACAAATTTATACGTAAAATTATTATGCAATCCGCAATTATATTGTATAGAAAACACGATTTAAGCATATCTGGATAAAGTTTATAAAATCACATTCGCAGGTTTCAATAAAAAGCAGTACTTTTGTATTCGCTATTTGATTACAAAGATTGAATGATAACAAAACAAAAGACCACACAAAGTATCAAGCTCGTTGATTTTCCGGAAGAAATTGACGAAAAGAATGGTATTAGATTCTACGGAGAAACCAGTTGGGAGAACCAACTCGCCGTGCTTAGCCATTATTTACATAATAATGGTTGCATTGTAAAAGAAGAAAAAAAGAAGGAAGTTATCTTTGCAATTCGTGAGTTCTTGGAACGTAAAAAAGGAAATAAGAACGATGAAATAACAGATGAACATGTAGCACACGTTGCAGAGAATTACATAGAATACAATTTAAATTTATTCTCGGATTTCTTTAAAGTTCCTTTCCCCGATCCGAAAGAGCCTAAATTCACCTTCATAGATTTGTTTGCAGGTATGGGGGGATTCCGCTTAGCCATGCAGGCACAAGGTGGGAAATGTGTATTCTCTTCAGAATGGAATAAATATGCCCAAAAGACTTATCTGGCAAACTTCGGTGAGATGCCTTTTGGCGACATTACGAAAGAGGTCACAAAAAGCTATATTCCCAAAGAATTTGACGTACTTTGTGCAGGATTCCCTTGCCAGCCATTTTCCATAGCAGGTGTCTCTAAGAAGAAAAGTCTCGGGCGCGAAACCGGATTCAAAGACAAGACACAAGGCACTTTGTTTTTTGATGTGGCAGACATAATCGGCAGGCATCGTCCCAAAGCTTTTTTTTTAGAAAATGTTAAAAACCTGATGTCGCATGATAAAGGAAACACATTCAAAATAATCAAAGGCACATTGGAAGAATTGCGTTATTCCCTCCACTACCTCGTTATGGATGGACAAACTTACGTACCACAACATCGGGAACGTATCATGATAGTCGGTTTCAACCGCGACCTTTTCCATGGTGAAGAAAATTTTACTTTTCCGGAACAAAAAAAAGCGACACGAAGTATTAAAGAAATACTTATTCCTAATATTGATGAAAAATATACATTAAGTGATAAGCTTTGGGGTTATCTACAGAATTATGCAGAAAAGCATCGGGCAAAAGGAAATGGCTTTGGATTCGGAATGGCGGATCTCAATGGTATTTCTCGCACACTGAGCGCCCGTTATTATAAAGATGGTTCTGAAATTCTCATCCCGCAAGGCAATGGAAAAAATCCTCGTAAATTGTCTCCTCGAGAATGTGCCCGATTAATGGGATATCCGGATGATTATCGTCTGAATCAAGTTTCTGATGTGCAAGCTTACCGACAATGTGGTAATTCTGTTGTGGTGCCACTCATCACAGCAGTTTCTGAACAATTAATAAAAACTATGCTAACAATATACGATAAATGAGTGAGTTATTGAATAACACAATAGTTAAGGTACAGAATGCAAAATGTGCATTTTGTCGCTTTATTACTGCTAACGACACTGGTAAAAACGGCTCACATCAAGCAGGTTTCTATATTCCAAAATGTGCAGCCTCATTGCTGTTTGAGACACCGGGGATGAAAGGTGAGAATAAAGATAAGTTCGTGGAAATAAAATGGCAGGATGATTTTATTACTAATAGCCGTTTTATATATTACGGACAAGGAACACGCAATGAATATCGAATAACACGCTTTGGAAAGAATTTTCCTTATTTTGAAGAAGAGAATGTTGGGGATTTATTAATAATTGCGCAATATAGCCAAACATTCTATTACGGATTTGTCTTACAATCAGACCAAGATATTGACGATTTTTTTGCGTATTTCAATCTCTCTCCAGAAATGACCAATCAATTAATTGACGTAACGCAAGCCAATAGCCCAGAAAAACAATTAGAATCGGAAATCCAAAAGCTTATTGACAAATATACAGAATTTCCAGAAACTCGCCAAATGGCAAAATTTGCTAGAGAAATATATAACAAAATCCACAATATCACAGATACAATAATATGTAAAACACCCGATGAACAGTTGTTAAAATGGATTGATACAGAATATAGGTTATTTCGTAGTTTTGAGGAAAAGGTTTACTCTCCAATTTATAACCATCCTTTCCCAAATTGCCAAGAATTAATCAAATTCTCAAACGTCATTCTCAATCGCAGGAAATCCCGTGCAGGGAAATCATTGGAACACCATCTTGCAACTATTTTTACGGCGGCAAGATTAGAATACGAAGAACAAGCTATTACAGAAGACAACAAAAAACCGGACTTCCTGTTTCCTAATGGAGAAGCTTATCATAATCTGTTGTTTCCAGCAGATAAATTAGTTTTTCTTGGAGCAAAAACAACCTGTAAAGACCGTTGGAGGCAAGTCCTTAATGAAGCAAATCGGATAGATACCAAATATCTCTTCACATTGCAACAAGGCATCTCTAAAAATCAACTGCGAGAAATGAAGCATGAACATCTTAAACTCGTAGTTCCAAAGGCTTATGTAACATCTTTTGACAAAGAATTCCAACCCGAGATTGAAACGCTGGCTTCTTTCATAGAAATGGTAAGATGGAAACAACTTAACCAACCTTCCTACTTTATATAAGTTATTTTTTATATAATACATTGAATATATGGTTGCCTTCGAGACAATTAAACATGCCAAACATATCTCCACTTCAGAATTACACCAAGACTTTGTGGTTGACTCTAATTTAGGCATGCGTGGCCCGAGTTTTCCCATCCAGAATTAATGCTTTTTGATGTTATAAAAAATAAATTCGGAGATGATTTCACTTTTTTCAAAAAGATGGGGCTTGATTGCAGATTTTTATCTATATTTGTAAAGTGTGGTGTTTCATAGGGTCAGCTTCATGTTGACCTTTGCGACAATTACATACTATTCATCGTGAAATGGGCTACATTTATAGACAATCATAAATATCCGTGCATTGTCCGTCTCGAACAATAAAACATGCCAAAGGCATACCACGGCATTCTAAAATGCTCAACTTCTTTGCGGTTAATGATCCATCAACGACCCACCAACCGTTAATCTCTTAAAATCAATTAAAATATGGGACTATTAGATTTCTTTAAGAAAAAGAAGACCGGTAGGAATACCGGTGAGTTGCGCCAAACGAAGGAGGCGTATCAAATTATTATACCCGAAGAGAAACTTGTAGGAGCTGATGCTGAAAACGAGGAAGGGCGTTTTATCGGAGTTTTCAATGTCGGTGCATTGGATATGGAGCATAAGCCAATTTTCGGTTGGGCTATTGCCCTTTCCATACTTCCTTTGGTGGAAACGGATGAAAATGAAATAAATGAGAAAGTATTTATAGACATGCAGTATTATTGCGACCACCTGTCGGAGGTCCTTAAATCGAATCCGCAACATCCCAATTCCATTTTTATAGGCCGTATAACCAAGTGGCCGCAAATGGATTGTGTCTGGTATGTCAACAACCCGGAATTGGCACATACGGCATTACAGAATATAATAGCTTCCAAAACCAATCGTTTTGCATTCCGCTACGAGATTAATCAAGACCCCGATTGGAAAGGCGCCCATCGTTGGCTCGACCGGTTGGTGAAATAATCCTTTCGTTGACATACCGACAGCAACCGGCTCCCCGCATCAACAGTAAAAATACCTGAGTACTTCTCTCCTGTATCTCCTGTTCACCTGTCTGAAAGAATCGCACGCGGAGCCGCAAAGCTCGCAAAGGAATTTTTTTGGAGGTTTTTAATTCAGATGAACATAAAACCACTTTATTATGAAAAATATATCCTTCCTTAGCGAAAAACTCCGCGCTCTCTGCGCCTCTGCGTGATTTTTTTACACACAATTACTTCGCGTGCATTCATCGCGCCGAAAAGACATGGATAAGAAATCGCACGCAAAGCCGCTAAGCTCGCAAAGGAATTTTTTTGGAGGTTTTTAATTCAGATGAACATAAAACCACTTTATTATGAAAAATATATCCTTCCTTAGCGAAAAACTTCGCGCTATCTGCGCCTTTGCGTGACTTTTTTACCCACAACTTCTTCGCGGGCATTCATCGCGCCGAAAAGACATGGATAAGAAATCGCACGAAAAGCTGCAAAGCTCGCAGAGAGATTTTTAGGAGTTTTTTACTATGAGTTGGACTTAGTGAAAAAATTTTGCGCCCATCTGCGCGCGTGTTTTTCATACGCTATATAATCAAAGATTGACTCCTATTTGCCTGATAAAAGATTTTTTGCTAATTTTGCGTCTGCACAACGGAACCGTCTCCCGCTTGTATTTTTCCTATCCATAATACATCGCGGTTCCATTTGTTATGGACAACGATTAAAAGATTTATGCATTTCTGTTTTGTGTAATCAAACATGCCGGAGGCATGTCCCTACATAAGAATCCACAAATGCTTTCTGTTTTACCTATAACCAACAACATCTATGAACCCCTATAAAGCCGACATCTGCTGCATCGGTCATATAACCCTCGACAAAATCATAACCCCGCGCCACACTGCCTACATGCCCGGAGGAACAGCATTCTATTTCGGACATGCCATGAGCCATATCGGCGCCGACAATTTCCTCCTCGTCACTGCCCTCGCCCCGAGTGAAAAACAAGCGGTGGAAGACCTTAGAAAAGAGGGCGTGAGCGTAAAAGTACTCCCCAGCCAAAACTCTGTATATTTCGAAAACACCTACGGCGAAAACAGCAACGACCGCACCCAGCGCGTTCTCGCCAAAGCCGACCCTTTCACCATCGACGGTGTCAGAGACGTGGAAGCCGCCATCTTCCATCTCGGTACCCTTCTTGCCGACGACTTCCCGCTCGACATATTGAAATATCTCTCCACCAAAGGGCGCGTATCGATCGACGCACAAGGCTACCTCCGTGAAGTGAGAGGCGAAAGCGTGTTTCCCGTTGACTGGAACGAGAAAGAGGAAGCTCTCAGATATGTGGATATACTGAAAGCCAACGAAAAAGAGATGGAAACGCTCACTTCGCTCACCGACCCGCATGAAGCCGCCCTGAAGCTTGCTGAAATGGGAGTGAAAGAAGTGGTGCTAACCCTCGGCGACCAAGGGTCGCTCATCTATGCCGACGGAGTCTTCCATGAAATCCCGGCATACCCCCCGACCGACGTAGTGGATGCCACCGGATGCGGCGACACCTATATGGCAGGCTACCTCTACAAACGCGCCAAAGGCTGCGGCATCTACGAAAGCGG
>CABRKI010000082.1 GCA_902471455.1 uncultured Porphyromonadaceae bacterium
TAGGTTTGATGAGATTATCTGCATCCAATTCCTTGAGAATATTACCGACCATTTGGCCATTCTGTTCGGGTGTGTTGCGGCTAGGGAGAGTGCCACCAAGATATTCCACGATTTCGCTGCGCTTGGCTCCATCAGACCCGGCGTTCTGAATGTATTGGAGCACCATGTGCTTAATTTTATCGCGTTCTAAGCCGACAACGCGAGTATAACCGGAAAGTTGCTTGGTTTTCTTGGCTACTGTCAGCGAGATACGGTAGTTTGGAGCTTCGCCTTCGATGAGACCTCGCTGAATCATGTCCTGTGCGACCGTTTCATCAATACGATGGCCCTTCTGGATAGCGTCAAGTGAGATGCAGTCCCAAAGGGTAAGCGAATCGTTATTCTTGAGCATATTGGTGTAACGCTCATCAATAGACGTACCATAAATGCGAACAGCAACCTGCTGCTTGTCATTGTCAATCTCATAGTCAGGCATAGGGAAGCGGCGCTGCCACTGCTCGGTGAACATCCTCTTGATACCTCGGCTCACGGTATCAATCATGTTGAAATGCACCATCGCTTGACAAAGACAGTCGTTGCGGAAGAACTTCTGCGGCTCATCCGTGCTCAAAACCTCTTCCAATGACCCCGGGATGAACGAACCGGCATTAGAGTAGTATAGAAATCCGGGATTTTCGACAAAGTTGATACGCTGCTGGAGTTGGTAATTAGAGTGGGCGATACAGTTGTGAAGTGCCTCACGGATGGTGTAGTCATCATATTGCTTCATCGTGTCGGGGAACAATGTACCGCCCGGCATCTCGCGTAGTGTCAGATTGTGAATCTTGGCAAGGATTTCATCGACTGTCAGTATGTATGGCACAGAGAAATGCTCATAATCAACAACATCCTTGTTTTTGTCGCGTAGCGTCCATGTCACTTGCACGACAGCCGGTCTCAGCAGATACTCCGAAAAACTCTTGCCTAAAAGAATGATGGCTGCACGTGTCAGCTTGCTATCAATCATAAGACCGCATTTGCTGAGGAACTTTTCATCCGACCAACCGTTGACTTCGGCAACCGGAATCCGGCTATGCACCTTACGGTTGCCGTCTTTCGGCTGGCCCAATAGAGGCAAAAGACCATAGTTGAGTGGTATGATAACTCCACTTGCCGCACTATGGGCTTTGGGTTTCCCGAGATGTTCGATGACCTCGAGATTCTCGATTTTCTCAGAAATTACCTTTTTGAGGACAAGAGCGTCGGCGCGTTGAGTGGTCTGATGCCATTGCAGGCTGGATAGTCGCTGCAACCCCAGAATTCACGTCCTTGTTGTTGGCCCTTTTTCTGCATACGCTTGAGCATCGGTTTGCCACATTTAGGGCACGACGGGGCACCGTTATCTGAGGCTTGTGCCTTACTAGCTTCAAGACGCTCGGCTGTCATGTTCTCGGTGAAACCTCCTGTTTGACGAAAACTCTCAAGCCGGTTTTCAATCTGGGAATGGAGTATTTTGTTTTCGCGCAGGCATAGAAGCAGCAATGCGTTGGCAACTATCTCCGGGTTATTACAATCGAGCCAAGGGCTGAATTTGCTTTTCTGGGAAAGTATATGCTTGGCGGCATCATGCAGATAATCGGATGAATATTGTGGCGCATCAAGTCTCAGTTGCCATATTGCTTCACGGGCCGGATTCCCGATGGACCAAACATTGCCATTTCTTCGCAAAAGGAAATTAAACAAATCGCCCTGCAACTCGTCGAAACTCGCCCTTGCCACGTCCAGAAGTCTCATTTCCGTTTCCACAGATGTGGAATGGCGCGCCGATCCTTCGGCAATGTTTGCCACCCCGCAACGGGCCGCCATCACCATCTGGTCATAGAGACGACGACCAGGGTCTATGCGATAGTCAACGAAACGGTCACAAAAATCCTGTGTGGCCAACTGAATTATATTGGCCAAAATCCATGAGTCTAACCAATGGTATGATTGAGAAAATTGAATATTCACTCCCATTTTTCCGGTATTATTTCGCCTGACATTAGTTTTGGAAGAAGGGCATTCCGAAGAATGGCAACGCGACTTTTATTCGATTTAACCTTTCTACCGTAACATAAATCTTTGACCGTAAAATTAATGAAATTATTTCATGATACAATGAAATCGAATGAAATTAGCATGAAATAAATACAACAAGAATACTGCAAATAATTCTGGACAGGATTCCACTTCGGCTGACCGATGAGTGCCAAGAGTCCGTCGTTAAGCGGTATGACAACACCACTGACCGCACTAAGGCTACACTCCAAATGCTTGGGAGTATCTGACGGTGCCATGCGGCAATTCGGATTTAAACGGAAATACCATATAGAATTGTGACGGTATTTCAAACGGTGCAATTATTCCAAATGACAATGCCGGAAGATAACTGCTCTTTGAATAATATTCGGGCGACCCGAGTACCACAGAGCAACAATAGTCACCTTCCTTCGCTTTTCGATGTCCCGCCTCTATCAAAGCCCGGCCGATTCCCAGATTCTGAAGCACTGGAAGGACTGCCAATGGAGCCAGTGCGATTCCTTTACCAATTCCAATATTTATTCGTGAAAACATTGCATATCCCACAATCTTTCCACTAATTTCGGCTACAAACGAAAGCTCGGGTATATATTCATCTGTGAACCGCAGCCTATCAACCAGATTATGTTCGTCGCCGTCTGTATGCTTCGCTCCGGCAAACGCCGTTTTCACGACCGTTCGAATTTCATCGAAATCACATTCTCTTTCCGGGCTGATAATCAATGGTTCAATCATAATCGATGCGTTCTATTTTAAAGATGACAGGACGTGTGCCGTCATTGCAACAGGCAATCATGGTGTTTTCTTCCTTCATCCATCCTTTCATTATCGACCCTCCTTGCAAGCCGGTATAGATATAACGGGCGATGGCGTCCCATGCCTCGGAACAAAATGGCTTTTTCGGACCTCCGGCAATCTCATCAGGATTTCCGTCAGTCTTAACCAGTGTATTGAGGCCGCAATGCCAATAATCATCACGCTCTTCATCGCGATAGAAGATAAATTCATCTCCTTTGTTATATACAGGGCATCTTCCAGAACATGGATTGGCGCAATAGTGGCGCTGGTATTCCGGATATAGCTTAGTGTCGAGCACCGTTACTTTTACCTTATGTCTCATAATGCTGAAATTATTTCTAACTTAACCACAAAATTAATAATAAATTTCCCTACGACAAGACGAGTAATCCATTACGCCTTCAAAGTCATGAAAATTCTAACTTTAGGGAATCCGGATTATCGGGAGAGCGTTTATCACTATTGCTGTTTTGGCAGATTTTGATTATTTTTGCATTACCGTTGACAACTTATGGAACTGATTCCTATTATAGCCGATGCGGTAAACATTTATATTATAGCCAACGCAGTAAATATTTGTGCGTTTTCAATTTTATGCAGTCAAACATGCCGGAAACGCAATCAAACATGCCTGAGGCATGTCCCTACATTAAAAAATGCACAAATATTTTGTGTTTTTATCTATAATAAATTCAACATCTTATAATAAACTCAATATCTTAACATTATATTTGTAATCATGAAAAAAGAAATCAATTCATCGAAGGCTCCGGGTGCTATCGGTCCGTATAGCCAGGCCGTTATGGTAGGGAACCTTATCTTCGTGTCAGGTCAGCTTCCCATTGACGCCGCCACCGGCGAAATGCCCTCCGACATAAAGGCGCAGACTGCCCAAAGCATTGAGAACATCAAAAGCATCCTTGCGGAAGCCGGCGCTACACTCGACAACGTTGTCAAAACAACCGTTTTCCTTGCCGACATGAGCCTTTTCGGCGCAATGAACGAGGTATATGCCGAGCATTTCAAGGCGGTTTATCCCGCACGCGCAGCTTTCGCTGTAAAAGAACTTCCCAAGAAAGCTCTCGTTGAAATAGAGGTTATCGCAGCCCTCTGATATAATATTACGTTATCCGGCAGTTGAGGAAGAGTATCGCCTACTCCCTTCCCAACTGCCGACTTCAATTAAATTTTATATGGTTAGCTACCTTCAGATTGAGAAACTGACAAAATCGTATGGCGACAGGATGCTATTCGCCGACGTGACTTTAGGAATTTACCAAGGCGATAAAATAGGACTTATCGCAGCCAACGGTGCCGGAAAAACCACATTCCTGAACATCATAGCAGGAAATGAAGACTATGAAAGCGGCAACGTGGTTTTCCGCAACGGTCTGAGGGTGGGCTATCTTCCGCAGCTTCCTCCGTTTGACCCACAACAGACCGCACTTGAATACGCCACCCCGGAACCTATCCGCGCCGATGACTTCACTTGCGAAGACAGGGCACGCCAAATGCTCTTTCAGTTCCGTATTACCGACCTGAATCAAAAAATGGGGTCGATGTCGGGCGGACAGGTTAAACGCGTGGCCATTGCAAAAACGCTCCTTTCCGAACCCGACCTGCTCATACTCGACGAGCCTACCAACCACCTTGACATCGAAATGGTGGAATGGCTCGAAAACTACCTCAGCCGCCAAAGGATTACGCTCCTCATGGTGACGCACGACCGCTATTTCCTCGACAAAGTATGCAATAAGATTATAGAAATAGACCGCGAAGCCGTGTATTCCTACGACGGCAACTACGATTATTATCTTGAAAAGAGGCAGGAGCGTTACGACGCCATGACCTCGGAACTTGCAAAAGTGAAAAACCTTCTGCGCACAGAACTTGACTGGATGCGCCGCCAGCCGCAGGCCCGCGGGTCGAAAGCAAAATACAGAATCGACAATTTCCACCAGCTTGAAGCGAAAAGCAAAGTCAACCTACGTACGCGCGACCTCAATCTCGGTGCCGGCTCATCTTACATCGGTTCGAAGATATTCGAAGCCAAAGACGTGTCTAAATCTTTCGGCGATATAAAAATTCTCGACAAATGGAACTACACTTTCGCCCGCTATGAGAAAGTAGGAATCGTAGGCGACAACGGGGCGGGAAAATCCACGTTCATAAAACTGCTTCTCGGTGAAATAGCTCCCGACAGCGGTAGCTTCGACATCGGGGAAACCGTCAAATGGGGCTATTACAGCCAGGAGGGAATGACAGGGTTCGATGAAAAGAAAAAGGTTATCGACGCCGTCCGCGAAATTGCCGAAGAAGTGCGCTTCGACGACAAGACAAAGCTTACCGCTTCGCAATTTCTTTCCAGATTCCTTTTCACGCCCGACACCCAGCAGAAATATATCTTCAAGCTCAGCGGAGGGGAACGCCGCCGGCTTTATATGGCCACGGTGCTTATGAAAAGCCCCAATTTCCTCATTCTCGACGAGCCTACCAACGACCTCGACATCCTTACCCTAACCGTGCTCGAAGATTATCTTGTGAATTTCAAAGGATGTGTGATCGTCGTAAGCCACGACCGCTTTTTCCTCGACAGAATCGTTGACCACCTTTTCGTATTCAAGGGCAACGGCGTGGTGAAGGATTTCCCCGGCGATTATTCCACCTACCGTCATTGCGTGCAGGAAGAAGCCAAAGAATTAAAAGCACTGGAAGCCGCAAAAACGGAGATGACCGGTACTGCTTCCTCACAATCCACAAAACCCAGGGAACAAAAGAAACAGAAATTATCGTTCAAAGAGAAACGCGAACTCGAAGAACTCACCAGGCGGGTGGAAGAACTTGAAAAAGAGAAGACGGAACTTGAGGATCGAATGTCTTCAGGAACCATGGACCATAATGAAATAGGCGACGCCGGGAAAAGGATAGAAGCCATTATTTCTGAAATAGACGAATCGGAATTCCGCATCCTCGAACTTATGGAAAAAGACGAAAACGCATAATTAGCGTCCACCTTTTCTACCTGAATTTTGTTATATGTTTGTTAACATCTTATAAGTCATGAAAAGGTTTATTGTATTTTCATTTATTTCCATCCTTGGCTGGCAACTATCTTATGCCAATCTGCCATTGAAATCATTGCCCACAGAAAAGGAAAAGATAGCAATGCTCAATGAGGCTGACGATTTTATAGATGAAATCAACGACGGTCGCCAAGACCGTCAAAGTGATGCCATCTATCATGCCATCCAGGGACAACCGGCGGAACTTATCGAATTACGCAACTCAAGAAACACGGCAACCAACCTTTCAGACAAAGTCGAGAGAAAAGACTTTTACGGGGAGGGTGCTTCGCGAAGTGTTGCCATGCGTCTTTATAGACCATTTACCCACAAGAGTTGCAAATTACCGCTGCTCATATATTTCCATGGGGGAGGATGGACAATCGGAAGCCTCAACAGCTGCGCGAAATTCTGCGACGTACTTGCCGCTTCGGAAGAAGCCATCGTCCTTGCCGTAGATTATTCACTCGCTCCTGAAAAAAGTTATCCCCACGGTTTGCTCGACTGTGTGTCGGCGGTGGAATACGCATTCTCACATGCCGACGAATGGGGAAGTTCTCCCGATATGGTCAGTGTCGGAGGCGACAGTTCGGGTGCGAACCTCGCCTTAGCAACCGCCATGTATCTTAAAGACGACTCATCCATAAAAAACAGAATTAAGTCACTTGTCCTGTTTTATCCCGTGGTTAAAGCATATCCCGACGGGCTCCCCTCCTGGAAAAAATTCTCGCGCGGTTACGGTCTCGACGCGCGCCTTATGGAGGCATTCAATAAGGCGTATGTTGCCGGCGGCGATGCCAAAGACCCGCTTATATCGCCGGGGGACGCCTCTGACGACAAACTCAAAGGATTGCCTCCAATGCTTCTCATAGGGGCGGAACGCGACATACTCGTTGACCAAGGAAAAGAATTTTACGACAGGGTCAAGAAAGCAGGGAAAGACATGGAGAGAATAGAATTTCCCGGAGCGGTGCATCTGTTCATAACTGTGCCCGGACAAGCCACAGCTTTCTCCAAGGCCGTTGAACTCACAGCCAAATTCCTGAAATAAGACACCGCATCTTTACGAATCCAGCAAAAGAATTAAGGCAGCCTGCTCTCACGAGCCGGCTGCCTTTGCTGATGAAACATTTCAATTACTCTTTTTATTGCTTCTTTTATTTGGGATTGCTTTATTTCGTTATGACATTATGATTTATCAGATTATGCCTTGTCCCATCATGGCGTCGGCCACCTTCATGAAGCCTGCTATGTTCGCACCCTTCATATAGTTGATGTAGCCGTCAGACTGCTTGCCATATTCCACGCAAGCGGCATGGATGGAACTCATTATTTCGTGAAGCTTCTTATCGACTTCCTCTGCACTCCACTGGAGATGCTCGGCATCCTGAGTCATCTCAAGACCGGAAGTTGCCACACCGCCGGCGTTGACCGCCTTACCAGGGCAATAGATGGTCTTGTTTGCGATGAATGCATCGATGGCTTCCGGCGTACATCCCATGTTGCTGACCTCTGCACACATCTGCACGTTGTTTGCAATGAGCTGCTTGGCATCCTCGCCGTTAAGCTCGTTCTGTGTTGCGCAAGGAAGAGCGATATCCACTTTCTGCTCCCAAGGCTTCTTGCCGGCAAAGAATGTAGATCCCGGGAATCTCTCCGCATACGGTTCTACAATGTCGTTGCCTGTGGCACGAAGTTCGAGCATATATTCTATCTTTTCGGCATCGAGGCCGGCGGGGTCGAGGATGTAACCGTCAGGACCTGAAATGGTGATTACCTTAGCACCGAGCTCGGTGGCCTTCTTGGCCGCACCCCAAGCAACGTTGCCGAAGCCTGAGATTGCTATGGTCTTACCCTTGATATCGTCGTTATGCTGTTTGAGCACATCCTGAACGAAATACAATGCGCCGTATCCTGTAGCCTCGGGTCGAATTCTCGAACCGCCGAAACTGAGGCCCTTACCGGTGAATGTGCCTGTATTCTCGCGGGCAAGTTTCTTATACATGCCATACATGTAGCCTACCTCACGACCTCCTACGCCGATATCGCCTGCCGGAACGTCGCGGTCAGGACCAAGATTGCGCCAAAGTTCAAGGATAAACGCCTGGCAGAAACGCATAATCTCGGCGTCGCTCTTTCCTCTCGGGCTGAAGTCGGAACCACCTTTGCCGCCGCCCATAGGAAGCGTGGTCAAAGCGTTCTTAAACGTCTGCTCGAATCCGAGGAACTTGAGGATTGAAAGGTTGACCGATGCATGGAAACGTATGCCGCCCTTGTAGGGGCCGATGGCATTATTGAATTGAACACGGTAGCCGATATTATTCTGCACCTCTCCTTTGTCGTCAACCCAAGTCACGCGGAAAGTAAAGATGCGGTCCGGTTCAACCATGCGCTCCACAATCTTTGCCTTTTCAAATTCGGGATGCTCGTTATAGACTTCCTCTACTGAGAGGAGCACTTCCTTCACGGCCTGCAGATACTCTTTCTCGCCCGGGTGCTTGGCCTCGAGGCCTGCCATAATCTCAGAGATGTTCATTTTTTCAATATTTAGATTTTGGTTAATGTTAATCCAATTGCTTTTTGCATGGATTCCGTTGGTTTTGAAAACAAACTGAAAGCACCAAATCTTATTTTTAGCGGTCTCTCCGTTGTTTTCATTGCAAAAATACAATCGTTTTTTCATTCTACCAAATAAAAACCAATAAATTTTATATGTTATTTAACATGTTTTTCCAAATCTGCATAAAATTCACTTCATTACAACCGGTACAGTTTTTTATCGGTTCCCCGGGTCTTCCACACATCCCTTACAATCTCTATATATTAAGGTGCAACAACAAAAAAAGGGGACGCGCCTCAAAGCACGTCCCGATTTTATATCAATCGATTTTATTCGATTTCTGTTTTCAATTCTATTTATTTATCGGAGAAGATTACGATACGGTTCCAGTCATTAGTTGAATAGGGCTGAACGTTCGAGCCGTCATACTTGACAACGAGACGGTTGGGGTTGATTCCATATTTCTCTGTAAGCACTTTGTAAACCACCTCTGCCCTCTTCTTTGAAAGCTGCATGTTGTATTCGCTTGTGCCGGTGTCTTTGTCGGCATAGCCGCCGATCACGACTTTCTGGTCGGGATTAGCCTTCATCCACTGTGCCATATTGTAGATGTTGACTTCTTCCGTAGGCATGATTTCCGAAGAATTGATTTTGAATCGAACGGTGGAAAGAAGCGGGATGTCGGGACAATCTTTTTCCACAACCTCCTTAACGGCAGGACGGTTTTCAAGGGCGGCGATTTCCTGAGCCTGCGCAAGGTTCTCTGCCCTAAGCATGTTTACCTCATTGTTCATGCTTGCCAACGACGCCATGGAAGCGCATTCATTATACGAATCCCAGGTGCGTCCGCCGATATTGAAGTTGAAACCGCCGAGACATGCAACGTTGGCCTCAATCGGGCTTCCGTAAGCACATCCGTTCCAGTTGTCGCCATAGAACGATGCCCTTGCTTCTGCAAAGAAATCGACATACTTGCACAAGCGGAAACGCAACTGGAAGCCTGCCGTCACAGGAAGGTTCCATGAACTTGTGCGTACTTTTTCGCTTGAACCTCTCTCGATATTGGAGGCTGCCGCCGGGTTCCCATGCGTATCCTTGATGTGCCATGTGTAATCGCCGCCAAGACCGATGAACGGAATCACACTGACCACACGGTCAGGATTAACTCCGGCAAAGCTGTTGCACATATCCCACATAAACTCCAAATTGAGATTGACATGGCGTGCGCTTACCCAACCGTTGTTCGGGGCGGTCGGGTTATTCCAGTGTAGTACGCCTCCGAGGGCGTTCAGACGAAGCCCCATATAAGGCGAGAACCAATGACCTACACCTACATTGTAAGCCACTGTCATATTCTTACGATATACATCAGTACCCGGAGATTTGACTCCGTTCACACCCCTCTCAACGAAAGGCTGGTTGATGCCGGCGCCAAGCTGGATAAACCAATTGTCGCGCCAGCTCTGGTAATAGCGGGTGGTATTGTCGCAATTAAACTCAGTGACGGAGACTGCATCCTCCTCAATCACATCCTGTGCGTTCATGTTCGGAGCGAGTGCGAAACTCCCGGCGCACAGAGCCATTAAACAGTAAAGATTTTTAGCTTTCATAATTAAAATATTTAGATAAATATTGAATGATTGATTTTATCTAAATAACATTTAGCATTTTTTTTGGTTCAAAAACACATCCTTTCTTCCCTATGCCATAAAAAACTCTTGGAATACGATAGAAAGCGACCAACCCGACAACACCTCTATAATTCTCTAATTTTCAATCCATTTTGATTTCTCCTTCTTTTTCATTAACTTCGCATAATCATGAAGAATATTTTTGCACGCCACAGCGCCATGCATTGAAATGAAGACGCGCTGCCGATATAAAGTAACAATCGAAGACGAATCCCGCCTTGAAACGGTGGCGGAATTCTCTACCACTCCCCTCAAATGGTCTGTGTTGGGAGGAATTGCCGTATTGGTTATCATGGCACTCGGGGCTATGATTTTGTCGTTCACGCCTGCACGCAACCTTCTTCCGGGCTATCTAAAGGAATCGGAGCGCACTGCCAACCAAATGCAATTACTCAGGCTCGATTCCCTGAAAATGGCATACGAGACAAACTCTGCATTCCTCGACAACATCATGAACGTGCTCAATCCCATTGCCGCCGTCAGGCAGGACTCCGCCGTGTCGTCGGCAACGGTTCCGCTCACGCCCGATTCGCTTTTGCCGACTTCGCAGGAAGAAGAAAAATTCGTGGCAATGATGAGGGAGCGTGAAAAATACAACGTTTCGGTTATCGCCCCCCTTGCCGCCGAAAGCCTGATGTTCTCCTCCGTCAGCAACGATGCGGTGGTGTCGGAATCCTCTCGCCAGTCGCAGCGTGCGGAGTTCGTAATGGCGAAGGGCGCCCCCGTTTCGGCTATAGCCGACGGCACGGTCATAGCCGTTTCGCAGTCAATGCGCGATGGCGGAGCAACCATAATAATACAACACCCCAAAGGTTTTCTTAGCAGAATCAGTCGGCTCGGCACCGTGCTCGTCGAAACAGGCGACCAAGTGGCCGGCGGACAGATAATAGCCCTCACCAACCGTGGAAACGGAAGAAAAGGAGAAATCGTTTACCTTGAAATGTGGCATAACGGAAATTCGCTGGTGCCATACGAATATATCGAAAAACAAGAATCCGAACTCCCGCGTTATCCCGTGGTGGACAAAGACGTGGGCAGAGGGAAGTTCTGACATTTTTAACTTGAAAACAACAATAGACAAATGACTAATATAGCAATTCTCGGAAGCACCGGGAGCATCGGCACCCAGACGCTCGATATAATAGAAGAATACCCCGGACGGTTTCGCGCGACCGTGCTGACGGCTCGCCGTAATTGGGAACTTCTCGCAAAGCAGGCACGTAAGTTCATGCCCCTTAAAGTTGTAATCACCGACGAGGAGTCATACCCGAAACTGAAGGAAGCACTTTCCGACCTACCCATGGAGGTGTGTCTCGGAGCGGACGCCATTGCAGAGGCAGCCGCAATTCCGGAAGTAGATGTGGTCGTAACCGCCATGGTCGGCTACAGCGGACTCCTCCCTACCATTTCCGCTATCAAAGCAGGGAAAACCATAGCCCTCGCCAACAAGGAGACTCTCGTAGTGGCAGGAGAACTCATCACAGGGATGTTGGAGAAATCGGAATCTCACATCGTTCCGGTCGATAGCGAACACTCAGCCATATTCCAATGCCTCGTAGGGGAAAAGAAAGCGCAGGCTCGAAAGATTCTCCTCACGGCAAGCGGAGGCCCTTTCAGGAAATTCACGAAAGAGCAGTTGGAGAAAGTCACTGTCGCCGACGCGCTCCACCATCCCAACTGGAATATGGGAGCCAAAGTAACCATTGATTCCGCATCCATGATGAACAAGGGATTTGAAATGATCGAGGCGCGATGGCTTTTCGGATGTCCGCCGGAGGCTATTGAAATCCTTGTCCATCCCCAGAGCATCGTCCATTCCATGGTGGAGTTCGTTGACGGTTCCATTAAAGCGCAACTTGGAGTCCCCGACATGCATCTTCCAATCCGCTACGCATTGGGATACCCCGAACGGCTTGCCACCGATGCCGCCCCCCTCACTCTCCAACAAATGTGTACACTCACTTTCGAAGAGCCCGACTACGATAAATTCCCGCTCCTGACTTACGCATTCGAAGCAATCGCGAAAGGTGGCAACATGCCCTGCATACTCAATGCAGCCAACGAGAAAGCCGTGGCGGCTTTTCTGAAGGGGGAAATCAGATTCACCGATATGCCGAGGCTCGTGCATTCCGTGATGGAGAAAACGCCTTTCGTCACTGCCCCTTCTCTCGACGACCTCGTAGCGACGAACGCCGAAGCACTTTCTATAGCCGACAGATGGCTTTCAAAAAAATTATAAACTAATTTCAAACGGAATATGGATACATTTCTCATAAAAGCCACCCAACTGATTATGGCGTTTGCCTTGCTCGTGATTATCCACGAGTTCGGGCATTTCCTTTTCGCCAGGATTTTCGGAGTCAAAGTTGAAAAGTTTTATATTTTCTTCGACCCCTGGACCGAACTCTTCAAATGGAAGCCGAAAAAATATATCGGAGGGCTCGGCAAAAAGAAGAGCCTTGAAGCCGATAAAAAAGAAGGTGCAAAAGGAAACAGCGAAGATACGGAGAACGGTGCCGGAAAAACATCTTTCTGGGGCGACACGGAGTATGGCATCGGGTGGCTCCCTCTCGGCGGCTATTGCAAGATTTCCGGGATGATCGACGAAAGCATGGACACAGAGCAGATGAAGCAACCTGCCAAGGAATGGGAATTCCGTTCCAAGCCGGCTTGGCAACGCCTGCTGATTATGGTGGCGGGAGTACTTTTCAATTTCCTGCTCGCCATCCTTATTTACGCGGGCATCGTCTATGCCACAGGTGAGAAATACGTCACTTTCAAGGAAGCGAAAATGGGTATGGCATATTCCGGCGAAGCTCAAAAAATCGGATTCAGAGACGGCGACATCCCGCTCATGGCCGACGGCGAACCACTTGACATCCCGAGCGACGCAAGAATGAAAATGATTCAGGCGAACACAGTCACCGTCTTACGCAACGGCAAAGACACCGTCAACATCGCCATACCTGAGAAATTCATTTTCCGGCTTGACAACGAGGCGAAGAGCGACACCGCCACAATCAATTTCATGATTTACCGCATACCCGCGCTTATCAAGCAAGTGGCTCCGGGCGAAGGCGCAGATAAAGCCGGCATAAAAACAGGCGACCGCGTCATCGCAATCGACAGCATAGCGACTCCGTCGCTCGACATGTTCCTGAAAACGCTTGCCGGTCACGAAAACAGCACAGTTAATCTTACCGTATTGCGCAAAAACGAAGCCAAAACCGACACAATCATATTGCCCGTGGCTCTCTCCGAAACTTCAAAAATGGGAGTAGGACTTGAATTAGACCCTTCCGTCTTTTTCAAGGCGGAGGAAAAACGCTATGGTCTGCTCGAGTCAGTGCCACGTGGAGTGCAGCTCGGCACCGAAAAACTCACATCCTATGCACAGTCGATGAAACTCGTCTTCACTAAAGAAGGTGCGAAAAGTGTAGGTGGGTTCGGGTCAATCGGCGCCATATTCCCTGAAAAATGGGACTGGATTGCCTTCTGGAACATTGCGGCGTTCCTTTCGGTGGCGCTTGCATTCATGAATATCCTGCCTATCCCAGCCCTCGACGGCGGCCACGTAATGTTCCTTCTCTATGAGGTTGTCACGCGCCGCAAACCTTCGGAAAAATTCATGGAATATGCACAGATGATTGGCATGGGCCTTCTGATTGCACTGCTTCTGTATGCCAACGGAATGGACATTATCCGCCTTTTCAAATAAATTAAGAGCTTGTTAAAGTCATGAAACACATAAAACTGAAACCCCGTAAAGAAGAGTCGATTCTTCGCCACCACCCTTGGGTATTCTCCGGAGCCATCGCTTCTCTCCCCGATGGCATAGAGGAAGGGGAAATGGTTAAGGTGGAAAGTGCCGACGGCAAAATCCTTGGCGTAGGCCATTATCAAATCGGAAGCATAGCCGTGCGTCTCCTTGAATTCGGCGATGCCGATATACCCTCCGATTTTTTCCGCCGTCGCCTTGAGTCGGCTTTCCGTCTGCGTCAAAGCCTCGGACTCATTCGTCATGACAATGACTGCTATCGCCTTGTGCATGGCGAGGGCGACTTTCTTCCCGGGCTTGTAATCGACATCTATGGCGACACTGCCGTGGTGCAGGCCCACTCCCCGGGTATGCATTATGAGCGTATGAAAATTGCGGAAGCCCTCACGGAAATTCCCGAAGCAAAAATCCGCAATGTCTATTACAAAAGCGAGACAACCCTTCCCTTCAAGGCCCGTCTCGACCCTCAGAACGATTATCTGATAGGCAAATTCGACGGAAATATAGCCACTGAAAACGGACTGCGCTTCAATATCGACTGGCTGCGCGGTCAGAAAACAGGTTTCTTCGTTGACCAGCGTGAGAACCGTGCGCTTCTCGAGAGATTTGCAAAGGGAAGAACGGTGCTCAACATGTTCTGCTATACCGGCGGCTTCTCCGTATATGCCATGCGGGGAGGAGCGGTGAAAGTGGATTCGGTTGACTCCTCCGCAAAAGCGGCGGCACTCACGGATGCCAATATCGAACTGAATTTTCCGGGCGACCCGCGCCATAAGACGCATGCAGTGGATGCATTCAAATTCCTTGCCGACATGGAAAAGGATGCCTACGACCTGATTATTCTCGATCCCCCGGCTTTTGCAAAACACCGTTCTGCTTTAAAAAACGGACTCATCGGTTATCGCAAGCTCAATGCCAAAGCCTTCGAGAAAATCAAAAGCGGTGGCATACTCTTCACATTCTCGTGTTCGCAGGTAGTTACCCGCGAAATGTTTCGTCTCGCCGTGTTCACCGCAGCCGCGCAATCCGGCAGAAGAGTTAGGATTCTACACCAGCTCACCCAACCCGCCGACCATCCGGTCGATATCTCCCACCCCGAAGGGGAATACCTTAAAGGCCTTGTGCTTTACGTGGAATAAGATTTTTCATAATACATTGCAATATGTCAAAAACATTGTCAACTTTAATGCTCGCTTCAATGATTTCACTGAACGCAGCCGCCGTGGTCGATAAGAATTTCGATTATCATGTTGACCGCTTTGCCGACATCGAGGTGCTTCGCTACGAAGTGCCCGAATTCGACCGTCTTTCGCTCGACCAAAAGAAAATGGTCTATTATCTCAGCCAGGCTGCCCAATATGGTCGCGACATAATCTGGGACCAGAACGGAAAATACAACCTCCAGATTCGCAAACTCCTCGAAAACATATATACAGGTTTCAAGGGCGATAAGGATTCGAAAGACTTCAAGGCTTTTGAAAAATATCTCAAGCAGGTGTGGTTCGGCAACGGCATACACCACCATTATTCCACAGATAAGTTTGTTCCCGAATTCTCCGAAGCGTTTTTCTCGGAGCAGGTAAATGCCCTTCCCGATGGTAAGCTTCCTCTCCTTCCCGGCCAGACGCGCCAACAGCTTCTTTCCACACTGACTCCGGTTATTTTCGACGCTGCCGTAATGCCTAAAAGGGTTTTCCAAGACGGCTCAAAAGACGTTGTGGTAAACTCGGCGTCAAACCTTTATGGCGACGGCGTGACACAAGCGGAAGTTGAGGCTTATTATGCCGGAATAAAAAAGCCCGACGACCCGGAACCGATTTCTTACGGACTCAACTCGAAAGTGGTGAAAGAAAACGGTAAGATAAAGGAAGAGCACTATCACCTCAACGGTCTCTATGGCCCTGCCATTGCAAAAATAATTTATTGGCTCGACATGGCGAAAAGCGTTGCCGAGAACGATGCCCAGAAAGCCTATATCACCAAGCTTATCGATTACTACATCACAGGTGATCTCCGTCTTTTCGACGAATATTCCATCCTTTGGGCGGAAGACACCAAGTCTGACGTGGATTTCGTCAACGGGTTCATCGAAAGCTATGGCGATCCCCTCGGCATGACTGGGTCATGGGAATCTTACGTGAATTTCCGCAACAACAAATCAACATCGCGCACCGAAACCATCTCAAGCAACGCCCAATGGTTTGAAGACAATTCCCCTATCGACCCGCGCTTCCGCAAGCCGCACGTGAAAGGGGTGTCGGCCAAAGTTATCAATGCCGCCATGCTTGCCGGCGATGCCTTCCCGAGCACGGCTATCGGCATCAACCTCCCCAACGCCGACTGGATACGCGCCGCCCACGGTTCGAAATCCGTGACAATCGAGAATATCACCGAAGCCTACGACATGGCTTCGCACGGCAACGGTTTTAACGAGGAGTTCGTAATCGACGCCCCCACGCGCAAGCTTCTCGAAGATTATCTCTACATCACCGACATGCTCCATACGGACCTACACGAATGTCTCGGACATGCTTCCGGCCAACTTCTGCCGGGTGTCGATTCCGAGTCGCTCAAAGAAAACGGTTCTGCCCTGGAGGAGGCACGTGCCGATCTTTTCGCCCTATATTACCTTGCCGATCCAAAACTTATCGAACTCGGAATCCTCGACAATCCGGAGGCTTACAAGGCGGAATATTATAAGTTCATGCTCAACGGCCTCATGACCCAGCTCAACCGCATCGAACCAGGCAAGGATGTGGAAGAGGCCCACATGCGCAACCGCCAGCTCATCGCTGCCTGGGTGCTTGAAAAAGGGAAGAAGGGGAAAGTGGTTGAACTCGTGAAGAAAAACGGAAAAACTTTCGTAAAAATCAACGACTACAAGAAACTCCGCGACCTTTTCGGACAGCTTCTCGGCGAAATACAGCGCATCAAGAGCGAAGGCGACTATAAAGCGGGAGCCGACCTCATCAACAGGTATGCCGTGAAGGTTGACCCCAAACTCCACAAGGAACTGCTTCAACGCTTCTCCAAACTCAGCATCCCACCCTACCGAGGTTTCATCAATCCTCAATATAAACCCGTCTATGACGACAAGGGCAATATCACCGACGTGAAACTCACCTACGGCGAGAACTATCCCGAACAAATGCTTCGTCTTAGCCAGGATTACACCACGATAGGTTTCTAAAAAAGTCAATCCGATAAAAAAGAAGCGAGGACGGCACAGGAGATCGGAAGAG
>CABRKI010000083.1 GCA_902471455.1 uncultured Porphyromonadaceae bacterium
CGAAACGCCCCGACGCCACCTGCTTCACGCTGCTCCGCGCCCAGGTGCCGTCGGCGCGCACCTTGTTGCGCTCCGGGTCTTCGCCACCTTCGCCGGTGTTGCTCATGCCCCCGATTTTGTTCATGGCTATGGCGAGGGCTTCGTGAGCCTCCTTGCTGATGGCTCCGAACGACATCGCCTCGGTGCAGAACCGCTTCATAAGGCTTTCCTCGCTCTCCACCTCTTCCAACGGGATAGGGTCGCGGTCGCTCTCAACTGTCATGAGGTCGCGAAGGAACATAGGTTCTGGCTTCTCTTCCACGAGACTTACAAATTCCTTGAATTTCTCTTCGTCGCCTTTCGCGGTGGCCTCCTGAAGTGCGCGGACCACCGGCGGGTTCCAGGCGTGCAGCTCTCCGTTTTTGCGGAAACCGTAGTTGCCGAAGTCTTCAAGCGAGTCGCCCCCCTCGGAGAAGGCGCGCCGGTGGTTGCGGAGAACATCGGCGGCCACGTCCTCGATGCCGATTCCTTCTACCGGCGACACCCCGCCCCCCATATATCCGGAAAGGAGGCGCGAGCTTACGCCGAGCGCCTCGAAGAGGGCGCATCCGCGATAACTGCGTATGGTGCTTATGCCCATCTTCGACATTATCTTGAGCATACCTTTGTTGACTGCCTTTATATAATGGCTTTCGGCCCCTTCGTAGTCAAGCTGGAGTTCTTTCTTCGCCACGAGGTCTTTGAGGATGGCAAACGCCATGTAGGGATTGACGGCACTCGCGCCGTAACCCATGAGCAAAGCCACGTGCATCACCTCGCTCACCTCGCCACTCTCGACGATGATGGCTATCTGAGAGCGTTTGCGGCGCGCCACAAGATGCTGGTGGATGGCCGACAGGGCGAGCAGGGACGGGATCGGGGCATGTCGGGCATTGACGTTGCAGTCGGAAATCACCATGTAGTTGAAGCCGTTATCAACGGCATCTTCAGCCGACTGGCAAAGATGGTGGATGGCGCCCTCCATAGCTTCCACGCCACCTTCCGCTTCAAACAGCATGGGGAGTGTGATGGTCTTGAAACCCTTGTATTGCAGATGGCGCAGCTTGTCGAGGTCGCTGTCGGAAACGATTGGCGACTCCATGCGCACCACGTTGCAAAGCTCAGCCGACGGATGGAGGATATTTTTGCGCACCGCCCCCACGTAGCTCGTGAGCGACATCACCAGTTCCTCCCTGATCGGGTCGATTGGGGGATTGGTGACCTGTGCAAACTGCTGCCTGAAATAATTGAAAAAACGCTGAGGCATCTTAGCGAGCACTGCGGGGGGTGCATCGTTGCCCATCGAGGCAAGCGGTTCCGCCGACGTCGATGCCATAGGTTTGATTATTTTGTCGATGTCTTCCTTATTATATCCGAACGCCGTGAGCAGACGCGGCATGTCGGGGACTTCGTGGTTCACCTTGCGGCCGCTCTTTATGTCGCTCAAGACAATCCGGTTCTGGTCGATCCATTCGCTGTAGGGATGCTCGGTGGCGAGCTCGCGCTTTATGTCGCGGTCAACGATTATCTTCCCTTCTTCCGTATCCACCATAAGGATTTTTCCGGGTTTCAGGCGTGCCTTATGCTCTATGTCGGCGGGGTCAACGTCGAGCACACCCGTCTCCGAAGCCACCACCATCTCGCCGCTCTTGGTTATGACCACGCGGGCGGGACGCAGGCCGTTGCGGTCGAGCATGCCTCCGGCGTAACGTCCGTCGGAGAAGATTATGGCGGCGGGACCGTCCCAGGGAGCCATGAAAATGGAATGATATTCATAGAAGGCAAGCAACTTGCGCGAAAGGGGATTCTGGTCGTTGCAGCTTTCGGGCACCAGCATGGCGAGCGCATGGGGAAGGCTCATGCCTGAACGCACGAAAAACTCGAGGGCATTGTCGAACGACGCGCTGTCGCTCATACCCGGCTGGATTACCTGGCCTATGTTTTTCATCTCCCCGAGATTGTCAGGCTGCACCACGGCTTCGCGCGTTGACATCCAGAAGCGGTTGCCCCGGATTGTATTGATTTCCCCGTTGTGGCCTATCAGCCGGAAGGGTTGCGCAAGGCGCCAGGTGGGGAAAGTGTTGGTGGAGAATCGCGAATGCACGAGGGCTATCGCACTCGTGAAATACGGGCTTTGCAAGTCTTTGAAATATGCGCGCAGCTGCAACGACGAGAGCATACCTTTATAAATAAGCGTGCGCGTGGAAAGGCTCACCACGTAGCAGGAATCCTTATCCACGATAGCTTCGTCGTCGAGCACGGCCTGTTCTATCCTCTTCCTAATGACATAGAGCAGCCCTTCAAGACGCTCGCGGTTGTCGCATCCCACGATGAAGAGCTGCCTGATGACCGGTTCGGTGACAAGCGCGTCGTGACCGAGCACCGACGAATCGACAGGCACGTCGCGGGTATGCATCAAAAAGAGCCCCTGGGCCTTTATCTCACGGTCTATGATGTCTTCGAAGCGTTTACGGTCGGCGTCGTCTTTCGGCATAAACACCATCCCCACGCCGTAGCGTCCTTTCTCCGGCACAGGGATTCCGTTGAGAAGTATGTATTCATGAGGAATCTGCACCATGATTCCGGCTCCGTCCCCGGTCTTGTCGTCGGCACCTTCGGCACCACGGTGTGCCATGTGTTCGAGCACCGAAAGGCCCTGGTCAACAATCGAATGGTGTTTGCTGCCGTCGATTTTAACCACGAGCCCCACGCCGCATCCGTCATGTTCATACGAGGGGGAATAAAGCCCCTTTCCGCAAAGCAATCCTTTTCTTTCTTTTGACATCATATCATTTACTGTAGAAACCGTTTCCCACGCCTGCACAAACGCCGGAAACAATATAAATTTTACCCATTTTATATTTTCGTGACAAAGTTACACAATTTATATAATATTGCAAACATTTTTCAAATATATTTACACTTCACACAACGAAAAGTTTAACAAACATACAAAACCATGAATCAGGGAAAGAAAGCAGAAGTAACCGCTACAAAACAGTACATGTTGTGAAATTCGCGGCAATACGCTAACTTTGCACCCGTTAAAACCTCGATTTTATGACAAACGAAGAATGTTGCGTGGCAGCCCGACGCACGCAACCGACATGGCAATATCATATCATAGCGTTGGTGACAGCCATTATCTGGTCAACCACCTTCGTTTCAACCAAAACCCTCCTCAACCACGGACTCTCCCCTGAAAACATCTTCCTCTACAGGTTTGTGCTCGCATACCTCGGAATACTGACGGTGGCACATAAAAAGCTATTCGCCGATTCCGCCAAAGATGAATTCCTCCTTTTCCTCGCAGGTCTGACGGGGGGATCCCTCTATTTCATCACCGAAAACACCGCCTTGAAATTCACATACGCCTCCAACGTCTCAATCCTAATATCCACAACCCCGCTCTTCACGATGGCTATTGCGGCGATGGTTTTCAAGCAGAAGCTAAAGAAGTCGATGCTTTTCGGTTCGGTAATCGCATTGGCGGGGGTGGCACTCGTGGTGTTTAACGGCAACGCTTCTTTCCACGTCGCTCCTATAGGCGACATCCTGGTGCTTATCGCCGCCATCTGCTGGGCGGCTTACAGCGTGATTCTCAAATATCCCGGCAACCGACATTATTCCACCCTTTTCGTGACACGGAAAATATTTTTCTACGGAGTGGCATCGATGGCGTTATATCTCCCTTTCTCGGACTGCGAATTCACTCTTTCCCTTCTCAAAGACCCTGTGGTATTCTCCAATATCCTTTTCCTCGGCATAGTGGCATCGCTGATATGTTTCGCGGCTTTCAACAAGGTGGTGGAAGTTATCGGACCCGACAAGGCTTCCAACTACATTTACCTGTCGCCATTAGGCACCATCACCACCGCCGTGATTTTCCTTCACGAACCCATCACCTGGATGGCGGTAGCCGGGGCTGCAATAACCATCATCGGGGTCGTAATCGTCGAAAAAACCGGCCCAACCAGAACAGAATAACCAACCAGAACAACCAAGAACAACCAGATTTTTGTCTTAAATACACGACATAAACAAACCAGAACAACCAAGAACAACCAGAAATATTAAAAAAAATCTGGTTGTCCTTGGTTGTTCTGGTTGGAGTTAACCCCAGTTGTTCTGGTTGGAGCTATCGCCAATTATTCTGGTTGGAGAACAAATTCTGGTTGTCCTTGGTTGTTCTGGTTGGAGCTCTCGCCAGTTGTTCTGGTTGGAGTCTTGGAGGGTTGGGCTGGTTGTCAGAAGAGTGACCAGGCTACGGTCAGGCCGGCCATGACAATCGATACCATCGACATGAGCTTGATGAGGATGTTGAGCGACGGACCGGACGTGTCTTTGAACGGGTCTCCAACGGTGTCGCCAACCACGGTGGCACGGTGTACTTCCGAACCTTTACCTCCGAAATGGCCTTCCTCAACATATTTCTTTGCATTGTCCCAGGCTCCGCCTGAATTAGCCATAAACACGGCAAGCACGAAGCCTGCTGAAAGTCCGCCGGTGAGAAGACCGATAACACCTGGCACACCGAATATAACTCCGGTGACAATCGGAACGATGATGGCCAGCACCGACGGGAACACCATCTCATGCTGGGCACCTTTGGTTGAAATCTTCACGCAGCGGGCATAATCGGGTTCCGTCTTACCTTCGAGGATACCTTTGATTTCACGGAACTGACGACGCACCTCCTCAACCATGTGGGCGGCGGCGCGTCCCACGGCGTTCATCGTGAGCCCGCAGAACAGGAACGCCATCATAGAACCGATGAACATTCCGGAAAGCACCTTAGGACTCATAAGGTTGACCTCGAAATAGGTCATGAAATCGGTGAACGTGGCCTTATGGAGGTCAACCATCTTGTCGCCTATCTGAATGAACGTTTCGCCAAGGCGAGCCATACCTATACGTATTTCCTCGATATACGAAGCAAGGAGGGCAAGGCCCGTGAGAGCGGCGGAACCGATGGCGAAACCTTTGCCTGTGGCGGCAGTGGTGTTGCCGAGAGAGTCGAGGGCGTCCGTGCGGCGGCGCACAGCCTCACCGAGACCCGACATTTCGGCATTGCCGCCGGCATTGTCGGCGATAGGGCCGTAAGCGTCGGTGGCAAGCGTGATGCCGAGTGTGGAAAGCATACCTACGGCGGCTATGCCTATACCGTAAAGACCCATCCCGACATTGGCAAAGTCGAATCCGGAAGCGAACCAATAGCTGAGAATGATGCCGGCGACAACGGCAATAACCGGAATGGCTGTGGAAACCATACCCAACCCGATACCGGAAATGATTACCGTGGCAGGACCGGTGGTGCCGCTTTCCGAAAGCTTCTGTGTGGGTTTATAAGACTGCGAAGTGTAATATTCAGTGGCACGCCCGATGACGATGCCGACCACAAGCCCGACCACTACGGAGCATCCTATCAATGCCCAGTTAGTGATTCCGAGAGCCCAGAGAATCAGGAACGTGGCCCCCACTATCAACACCGAGCTGATGTTGGTGCCTAAAGAAAGCGACCCGAGAAGTTCGCGCATCCCGGCGTCTTCCTTGGTGCGCACGCAGAATATGCCGGCAATGGAAAGGAGGATGCCTACGGCCGCTATGAGCATCGGGGCAAGCACGGCCTTCAGCTGCATCTCCTCGCATCCGGCGTTCATGAACGCAGCCGCGCCGAGCGCCGCCGTGGCAAGTATCGAACCGCAATACGACTCATAAAGGTCGGCGCCCATACCGGCAACGTCGCCTACGTTGTCGCCTACGTTGTCGGCAATGGTGGCGGGGTTGCGGGGATCGTCTTCTGGGATGCCGGCCTCTACCTTACCCACAAGGTCAGCGCCTACGTCGGCCGCCTTGGTATAGATGCCGCCTCCAACGCGGGCGAACAAAGCCTGCGTCGAGGCCCCCATGCCGAACGTAAGCATAGTGGTGGTGATCATAGTCAGCTTCTGCGGACCGGTGATATCGACAAAGTAGTCAAGAATGATATACCAGAACGAAATGTCGAGAAGCCCGAGACCCACGACCACAAGACCCATCACAGCACCTGACCTGAAAGCCACCCTCAGGCCGCCGTTGAGCGACTGGCGTGCGGCATTGGCCGTACGCGCCGAGGCGTTGGTGGCGGTGCGCATACCGAGATAGCCGGCAAGGCCAGAGAAGAAGCCTCCAGTAAGGAAAGCTACAGGCACCCAGGCGTTCTGCAATTGGAAGCCGTATGCCATAATCGAAAAGACTATCGCAAGGACAATGAAAACTATCCCCACGATTTTATACTGCTGACGCAGATAAGACATCGCCCCCACCCTCACGTGTGAAGCGATTCTCGCCATCTGTTCGGTGCCTTCGCTCTCCTTCATCATTCCCACATAAAAATAGCGGGCGAACAGGAGCGCCACTATCGAAGCGGCGGGCACAATCCAAAACAATAAATTGTCCATGGTGTTAGAAAAATTAGTTATTAATTATTGGAATTCATGCATGTTTCATTTCCTTAAATCTTCGGAGCCTTCAGGCACCCCGCCGTTGAGCAATTCCTTAATATAGGAATGAAGCCGGTCATTCTCCTTTTTAAGGTCGCGGTTTTTCTGTTTAAGCGAGAAATGGCTCCGATAAAGAAACATAACTATCAGGGCAAGCACAAGAAGAGCGGCGAGCACAATCGACACAAGCTTCTGGCCTGTGATGATTTCCGTGTCTTTCTTTTCCCCTTCGAGCCTGATGTTTTCAGATTTAAGCTGGTTGACGTCGTAGCGAATCTGCATCTCACGATAAGATTCTTCCGACCTCCTGAGAAGCGATTCCTGCAGGACTGCGTTATATTCCTTCAACGCCTTGAGCAAAGTTGCGTCGTCGCCGACAGAGTCAGACGCCTGGACAAGCATACGCAGAAGGTCTCTCCTGCCGTTCCTGTCGCTGACATACAACAGGGCGTTCTTTATCTTGGGCACAGCCTCCTTATATTCCCTTCCCGCCATAAGACGATAGACAGTAGGGCGCCCTTTTACATAAAAATCTTCGTGTATCTCTTCGTCGCGGTCTGCAAGCATCGCGCATTTCGAGTAAAGGTCTTGCACTTCTTCAAACGTCAGTCCCCTGTAATTACGGAGCATGCGGCGGTAACAAAGATAGTAGAAACGGTCATAGCTCCTGTATTTTCTCCCTTTTTCGCGATATTTGTCTTCCAGGCCTTTTATCACTTTCAGCAATTTACGGTCAGTTTCCAAGGCTTTTTCATAATTGCCGTTAAACGTATGGGCGTTGACGGCAGTCGTGTAATACAGATTGCGTATATAATAACTGTCTTCGGGGAGCTGCTCTACCAGTTTCTCAAACCGGGCGAGATATTCAAGATACATATTGCTTTTCGACTCAACCCCGATAAACACCAATACCCTTCCGAGATTAAGGATTTCGTCGTAGAGGTCGGTGTCTTTGGCAGATATGTTGGTTTTCGCATACGTCAACAACGCATGCTGCCTTTCGGATTCCGTAAGAAACGACGCCTCGTTGACGGCACGGTTGATGTTGATAAAGGTCTTCACCCCTTTACGTTGTTGGGCATCCTCTATTTTTTCCGCAATGACAAGGAGGTCTCTCAACTTCTCGTCGCTTCTCAGATTAAGCATCGCCACCTGCGGGAGAAACTCCATCAGCACATCCTGGTCGTTTACCCTTGAAGCCATATCAAGAATCTGCCATCCCACTGCATTCTTTTTATCCTGTGGGCTGGCATCAAACACATCAAACAGAATCGTAAGACTGTCGGAAGCGTTTGTCGCCTTTGACAATCCGGAACGGAGTTCATCTGCCGTGGCATCGGCCGCCATCGATTCGACAACCACGAAACATGACAATAATAATATAGAAAAAAATCTGCTCAACATTTTCACGAATTAGGGATTTATTTCAAGTTCTCGACAGGTTAGGTTGAACTTCAACTACAAACACGTAAAATGATTATCGGGAGAGACTGCAAAAATAAGTATTTTTATTGACAATCCCAATCGAATAATCAAAAAACATTCAAACCTGTGCAGTTTCTCAACCTACGCTTCTTGCCCTCACCTCGTCAACATCCTTAATGCCCGATATATGGCTCAGTATTTTCTGGAGTTCAGAATAGGAATGGACCCCGAACGATATCTCTATCGTGACGATAGAATCGACGGTGGTCGAGTTGTAAGAATCAATATTAAGGTTAAGCTTATTCGATATGCAGTCAACCAAATCGAGGAAAAGATGATAGCGGTCAACCGCCTTGACCGTGACCGTCACGGGATAAAGTGTGCCGTCCGGTTCGAAATCCACGCTTTTTATATCGTCGCCGAACTGGGAGGCAAGACCTATCACCACCTGACAGTCCCTTTTATGCAGGGTTAGCGGATGTCCGGCAGATTTAAAACCTATCACTTCGTCGCCGGGAATGGGATGGCAGTGCGTACATCGCAGATACTTGGGTGGAATTTTCTCGTCAAGATACGATTGTATGGCATTCTTGGCTTTGTAGGTCACCACAGCTTCAAGGCGGTCGGCTGTGGGCTCCACGTCGGGCCCGGTGAATATATGGACCACATCTCCGCGCCTTAGCGGGGCCTTGATTGAGGAAAGGAACCCGTTGACCCGGGCATATTTGGCATGGTTGCCGAGTTCGTCAGAGATTTCGTATGCAAAGTCGAGGCACGACGACTTCTGAGGTAAAATCACGGCTTTCCCTTTCGGAGTGAAAACCATGATGTCGTCGTTATAGAACGATGCCGTCACCTTCTCCATGAAATCTATGCCGCATGAATGGCTCTCTATGCTGCAGGAATGATGGCTGATGTCGCGGAGTGTCTTGCGGAACTTGTCGAGCCACCGCCCTATCATGGCATGTGAATTGTCGGCGAGATAACCGAGACGGGAATTGCGGGCCATACGCTCGCTCGTGATGTGGACTTCCTGCCAGCGTCCGAAATCGGCGAGAAGCTTCACATGGAAGCTTTGGTAGCCGTTCTCCTTCGGGGAATCTATATAATTGGATATGCCTCCCGGCTTTTCCTTAAACCTGTCGGTCAGGAGCGAATAGATGTGCAACGCCATCTCTTTTTCATCGGCACCATCCGGCGTGGAAAAAACGATATCCGTGAAATGACGGTATTTCAAATGGTTGAAATCATCGCCGAATTTATGCATCTTGCGCCACACGCTGTAAGGCTGGCGGTATGAAACCTCCACATGGGTGATTATGCCCGCTTCTGCAAGGGTGCCCTCGAGCTGACGACGGAAACGCTCGAGGCGTTCCTCCTGCTGGGCTTTGTCTTTATCTATAAGCCCGGAAATTTCCTCGAAATCATGTGGACAACGGAATTTGAAACTAAGGTTCTCGAGTTCCGTCTTCACATGGTAAAGCCCCAGACGGTTGGCAAGGGGCGCATAGAAATAATCGGTTTCCCCCGCTATTTTCATCTGCTTGTCGGAACGCATCGACGAAAGCGTGCGCATATTGTGGAGACGGTCGGCAAGCTTCACCATTATGGGGCGTATGTCGGTCTGCATGGAGTCGAGAATCTGGCGGAAGTTATCCACCTGTTTGCTCATCTCATAGTTTTTCTTTTCCTTTTTGGTAAGGACATTGACAAGATACGCCACATCGTCGCCGAAACGGCTGGATATTTCCTCAAGAGGATGCGGTGTGTCTTCCACCACGTCATGCAGGAAGGCGGCTATGACGGAATTTACGTCAAGGTGCAGTTCTTCGGCGGCAATCGTAGCCACCGCCACCGGATGCAATATGTAGGGCTCACCGGTTTTCCTCACTTGCGGGGCGTGGGCTTCACGGGCAAGCAGGAAAGCATCTCTAAGCCTCTCCATGTCTTCCTGCGCCGTGCGCGGCGACATCACGTCGAACACATGCTGCGCCCTCTCATCTATTATCTTGTCGTAATCCGTCATCTTTGCATTTTGTTTATCGTCAACGGCAGGCAGCAGCCATTCCGCCACATTCCGCCAATCTATCCGCAAAAATAACAATTCCCGACAATTTAACAAAAAACAATGTTCTAAAACATTTTTTCAGCTCAATATTTTTGCAGCAAGGATAACCGCGATAAGCACCGGCGCCACGTAACGGACTATAACCCGTATGACGGGAAACAACCGGACTCCGATCTTGCCCCTGTTGGTGAGTTCGTCGCGGAAATAATCTTTCGGAGTAGCCCAACCGAGAAAAATGCATGTCAGGATGGCTGCCACGGGGAGCATGATGTTGGTGGCGGTGTTGTCGAGAAAATCAAACCAATTCATGCCGAAAATCCTTATATCCGACAATACACCCTGCGACAACGAACTCATAGAACTGAGCACAAGAAGGGGCAACATGACCCACAGGCACGCCTTGCGACGCGACATCCTGAAATGGTTCTGAAGGAACGCTATCGAGACTTCGCCCAAGGAGATGGTGGAGGTGACCGCCGCCACCATCAGCAAGAGGAAAAACAACGCCGACCACCACTGCGTGCCGGGCATCTGTGCAAAAACCTCCGGGAGGGTGACGAATACAAGCGTGGCGCCTTCGAGGCTTTCCCCCGACAATCCGAACGACATCACCGCCGGGAAAATAATGAAGCCCATCAGCAACGCCACGACAAGGTCGAGCAACGACACGGTAACGGCTGTTTGCACCAGGCGCGTATCCTTCGGGAAATATGCCGAATATGTTATCAGGATGCCCATCCCGAGCGACAACGAGAAAAACGACTGTCCGAGGGCATTTACCACAACCGTCGGGGTTATCTTGGAAAAATCGGGGTTAAGGAAGAAGACGAGTCCTTCCGCCGCCTTCGGGAATGTGAGGGCGACACAGGCAAACGCCACGAGAAGCACGAAGAGGAGCGGCATCATGACGTTGCTCATCTTCTCTATCCCTTTCTGCACGCCTCTCATCAGTATGAACAGATTGATTCCAATCATCAGGAACGTCACGACGAGAGGACGCCACGTGCCGGTGATATATTCCCCCATACGGGCATGAAACGTGGCCGACATCTCGTCGGGGGCGGCCTTGGCCGGAAGGTCATAGAGAGCGCCGGTCAGCGACTGCCAGAAATATTCGAGCGTCCATCCGGCCACCACCATATAAAACGACAGTATCAGATATGATGCCAATATTGCCAAAGCCCCGGCAAGCCACCACTTCTTCCCCGGAGCAAGTTTCTTGAACGCACCCGCAGCGTCGGAACCCGTGCCCCTCCCTATTGAAAACTCCGCCAGCATCACCGGCACCCCGAGCAGGAAAACACATCCTATGTATAAAATCAAAAACGCCGCACCTCCGTTGGCTTGCGCTTCGGCGGGAAACCGCCATACATTGCCGAGCCCTACAGCCGACCCTACCGTGGCTGCGACAAGCCCTATACGGCTACCGAATTCTACTTTTTTTGCCATGGCGGCAAAGATAGCGAAAAATATCCATTCGCAGGGAATACGTCAACAAAAAGATGGTTAAAAGGATATAAAAATATCACTTTTTAAGTATCAGCTTCAGATATTCCGATGGCAGCATTCCGAATTCTTCCCTGAAACACTGCCTGAAATAAGCCGCGCTGTTGATGCCGACCTTATAAGCCACTTCCGACATGGTTAACTGTCCCTCTACAATCAATTTTTCGGCAATATGCATTTTCGTCTTCCTTATATATTCGTTGGGAGAGAGCCCGGTCATGGCCTTCACCTTCCGATAGAGCGTTGACGAACTCATGCACAACGCCCCTGAAATGAAATTGACATCGACGTTCTCCCCCGGCAACGAACCCGATATAAGGCCGTCAAGACGCTCCAGGAATTCCTTGTCGGCTTTCCCGAGGCTGTTCAGGAGTTCGTCGCGCTTCTCCTCGAAAGAAGCGCGAGCCGTTTTGCCGTCATTCTCTGCGGCGGGGGCCACCTCCTCGCACCGTTTGAAGGCATCGATGAGTTTCATTCTCTGGAGGAGCAGGTTGTTGATACGCGTCTGCAGCAACGACGCACTGAAAGGTTTGGTGAGATAGCTGTCTGCACCGTTTTCATAACCCTCCGCACGGTCCGCATCGTTAACTTTGGCGGTGAGCAATATCACGGGTATGTGGCTCGTGCGCAGGTCGCCTTTCAGCTTCCTCATCATCTCGACGCCGTCCATTACAGGCATCATTATGTCGCTCACGACTATGGCGGGAATAAGTTCCAAAGCGCGTTCAAGGCCCTCTTTCCCGTTTTCTGCGCAATGCACTTCATATAAATCAGTAAACGACTGTCGTATATAGTCCCGGATGTCGGCATTGTCTTCCACCACAAGCACCACAGGCTTTTCGCTCCCCGCAGCCACAGCAGATATGCCGCCGACGACATCTGCATCGCAATTATCCTGCGTCTCTTCCGTATGCAACGCCTCCGGATAATCGTCACCCTTCGGAAGCGTGACGGTGAACACGGTGCCTTTACCCGGCTCGCTTTCCACGGAAATCGTGCCATGATGCAACGCCACAAGATTCTTCACCAGGGAAAGGCCTATGCCGGTGCCGGCCGCCTGATGTGGCCCGCTCTCCTGATAATACCTGTCGAAAATATGTGGAATCGCTTCCGACGAGATACCCATGCCTGAGTCAGCCACACTGATTGTCAGGCTATTACTATCCTGACTGCAATTTATGTCAACACTGCCGCTCTTAGTATATTTCAAGGCGTTGGATATCAGGTTGTCGAGCACGACCGTCACCACTTCCTTATCGAAAAGGGCCTCCATTTCTCCGGACTCGGTGGTGACATTGACTTTCACGTCTTTGTTTCTGTTGAGTTCCTTATATTTCAACGCCACTTCATAGACCGCGGAGGCAATGTTGCCGTGGCATACGCAAAGTCGGCGGTTCTGCGTTTCCGTTTTCCGGAACTCCAGGATTCTGTTGACCAGGTCGAGCAACCGGCGCGCATTGCGGTGCACCATCTCTATGCTTCTTTTCTCCTTTTCCGGTATGTGTCCCAGTTTGGAAAGGTCTTCAAGCGGCCCTACAATCAGGGTGAGCGGCGTGCGCAGTTCATGGGTGATGTTGGTGTAGAAACGCAGGCGTTCGTCATTAAGTTCTTGCTCCCGGAGATGACGCTCTTTCTCCGCATGGAGCAGAGCTTCCGCATTGACCCTCCTGCGATAAAGATAAAGCAGAAGCCCCACGATAGCCGCCATAATGGAAAGATAGATGATATTCGCCCACCATGACTTCCAGAAAGGGGGTGGAAGCGTGATAGCCACTTCAGAAGGCTCGCCCCATTCCTGGTTGCGTATGCGGGTCTTAACCTTGAAAACATAGTGTCCGGCGGGGAGGTCGCGGTAAGTAGCCACATTCCCACCTCTCGCCATCGTCCAGTCGTCGTCGAGTCCGGAAAGCATATAGGCGTATTCCACCTCCTCTGCGATGGCGAAATTTCCGGTGGTGAAAGAGATGTCGAAACTCGACTGACCCGGCTTCAGCTTCACTTCCTTTTTCCCTGCCAGCTGAATCACGGCAGGCATGCCCGACGAATTGCTCGACGGGGTCAGTATGGAAAGTTCTATAGGCACCGCCGGGGGAGCCGGTATTTTTTCAAGAGCTTTCACCGGATTGAACATGCAAAGTCCGCTTATCGCCCCGAAATAAAGGTTGCCTTGTTTATCGTAAGCCACACTATGGGTAAGGAAATTGCCCAACGGCACATAGTCTCGGTGGGAATAATTATGGACGCCCTGCGATGTCAGGCAACTTATGCCGCTGTTCGTAGATACCCATATATTTCCGCCCCTGTCCTGCACTATGGCCTGCACGTGCGAATTGGCGAGTCCCGAAGCCTTGTTGAAGAGATTGAAATCTCGGGAATCCGACAAAACATCCTGGATTTCAAGCAACCCCTCACCGGTGGCGACCCATATATTTCCGTCGCGGCTTCTGAAGATATCGTTGACCGTGTTCGACGGCAGCCCGGAACCTACGTCAAGGCAGCGCAGTGGTTTAAACCCTGAATCCGTAATCCATAATCCGGATCCGAACGTGCCGACAAGAACCTTATTATCCGATACCGGGAATATGCGCCTCACGAAATTATTGCCGACGTCGAAGGGGCCTTCCGGCACGGATTGCCCCCGGCTCAAGGTCCATATCCCCTGGCTTGAAGCGAAAGCCACCCTCCCGTCGGGAAGGCCCGTTATGTCGCGCACGTCAACACGGCTCCCCGAAGGAAAAACATTTTTGAATGAGTCTGACACAGGGTCGTAGGTCACCGCCCCGGCATTGAAAAGTCCGAACCAAAGCCTGCCGTCTGTCGACTTCCACGCCGACTGCACTATATCGCCCGGCAACCCGTCTTTCACACCGTATGAACGTATCTTCCTGTCGCCCTCAAAGACATCGAGACCTCCGCCGTCTTTTCCCACCCATAGTCTGTTGTCGTCATCGAGGAGCACTGTGAAAACACTGCTTGCAGAGGTCACCTCTCCGGGAATTACATCGCTGCCCGGATGCATACCGAACGGAGGCACCTCCTTCCTTATAAGGTTGACGCCGCCGCCCCAGCTGCCTGCCCAGATATTCGAATAATTGTCTTGGAATAGACACCGTATGGAGGGACTCGACAAATGGCGGTTGCCCGCGCCAGAACGGATTGTGACACACTCGGAACTGCCGGGGTTCGAGAAAAAGCCGTCGGCTACGGATACCGACGCTATCCCGCCACGTTCCATGGCAAGCCAAAGACGGTTGTCGTCAAACTGGCGGATGTCTGACACCGGATAACGCAGTTCGGGATACCATTCGCCGAAGTCGGTGAATGAATTGTCGTCCCTGTTGAAGAGAATGAGTCCGGTGGCGCCTCCTATCCATATATTATCCATCGAATCCTTATATACGCATTCAAGGTCGGCAGAAGGCAACGAACCAGCCTTCCCCGGGTCGGGGAGGAAATTTCGCGCAGTCTTGTGGGCGATGTCGATAACCGTGAAACCATGATGCTTATGCGCCACATAGAGAAACCCGTCGCCGCCGTCGAGCACACGCCACACCGAAGCCTCGGGCATACCTTCCACCGTCGATGAATTGAAATGGGCGAATTCACCGGTTTCCGAATCAAGATAATCGATTCCTCGCCAATATGTAGCCACCCATAGCCCGCCGTCGGAAGCGGGGGCGATGCATGTCACGTCGTCTGCCGCTATGCTCTTAGGGGAATTTGTGTGGCGATATGCCGTGAAGGTGTCTTCCTCATAATCATATGCGTTCAAACCCGCCCTTTGGGTGGCTATCCACAAGACCGGACGATGCGGGTCGTCGATTATGCAGTTAAGCTCGTTACCGGTAAGGCCCGAAGAATTTGTGATTTCATCCTTAAAATATGTCTTGAACCGATGGCCGTCAAAACGGTTAAGTCCCTCGTCGGTGGCAATCCATATAAAACCCTGCTTGTCTTGGGCGATGCCGACGACGTGGTTGTTGCTGAGCCCGCGTTCCACACCGAGGCGGCTAAGCCATATTTCATCGCGGGCGTATGCCGTCTGCTGACAAAAAAATGCCGTCATCAGCGTTAGCGTGCAAACAATTATGGAATGTAGCTTCATGGTCTATACGTTTTATGTGATAGGAAAATCTTCGGGGCATCCCGTTTCTTCGCTTCAAAGATAGCCATTATTCCGTTATTTATGGCTCTCAAATCAATCATCAAATATGGTTTGAATGATTTATAGCGCAAGATTGAATGATTTTTGAACGATTCTATCCGTAAATAGCATTAATTTTGCACCCACATCATGAGAACTCCTGCCCATCCCGCTTCACATAAGGACGGTTGCCGGGAACTCCATTACAAGCATTATCAATAAACCAACATAACATTAATAATCTTAGAATCGCATGAAATTGTTTTCTAAATGTCTCTCGGCGGGCGTATGCCTGTCGATGATTGCAGGCCTCACCGCCTGCAGCAGCGACGACTGGAAAGACGTTGACGGCGGCGCGCCGCAGCTTCAGCTCAAATCCTCCCACGAAAGGACAGAAGCCGGACGCAACATCAACATCAGCGGAGAAGTGGCCGACAACGACGGCATCTCCACCATCGACCTGGTCTGTCATGAGCTCAACCTCAACAAGCGAATCAATCTTATCGAAATCTACGGTGAGCCCCAGAAGAGTTACAACCTCGACTACAGTTTCAAAATCCAGGAAAACGAAGCCGGCGACGATTTCACAATCGACGTGGTGATTACCGACATCGGCGGCCGCAAGGAGACACAGCAAGTGAAAGTGACACTCGACGGCGACTTCCGCGCACCTGTCTTCACCGCCGCCCCCGACAAGGAAATCACCGTTATCCTCAAGCCTTCTACCTTCTTCAACCTTCAGTTTACAGTTGAAGACAACCGCGTGGTGGATTATGTGGAAATCGACATCAAAGACGTGACCGCAGGCGAAGACGGTGCCCAATCTCTGGCAGGATTCCCTCGCAAGGTAGATGGCAACGGTTCCGGAAAATTGGAGTTTGCCGAAAAGCTGTCGCTTCCGAGTGAAGAAGCGGTGCTCCTCGCTTCGGTGACTGCCTACGACAAAGAAGCCAACGAAGCCGCCCACGCCACTTCCATCACATCTAAGATTAACGTGCAGCCGCTCCCCGACTTCGAGAAAATCTATCTCTGCGAC
>CABRKI010000084.1 GCA_902471455.1 uncultured Porphyromonadaceae bacterium
AATAATGTCCATTTAACTTTACCGAAAATTGTACATTTAAAATTTGCTTATTACATGGTGGAATGGCGGCGTGCGTCTTGCAGTTCACGGATGGCTTTACGTATGCTCCAGAGGTCGGGATAATCCGGATGTGACTCGAATCGACGCTCGAAAGTGAAAGAGAGCATCTTGTCGTTCACTCGAGATGGGTTACCGATGCGGAGCACGTGGATTCCACGGTCCACAAGTTTCTCGGAAATCCAATCGACCGCCATGTTGCTTTGTGCGCATACGAGCACCTGGCTTTCGCGTCTCAGCGTCTCGTTGATAGCTTCCACGAGGGTAGTGGTTTTTCCTGTGCCAGGAGGGCCGTGTACGATTGCCACGTCTTTGGCATAGAGCACCTTGTTGACTCCCCTTTCCTGCGTGCGGTTGAGGTAAGGGAAGCGGAGGGGGGCGAAAGAGAGTTCGCCCGCTTTTCTATGGGAGTAGAAGAGGTCGCGCAATTCGCCGAGTCTTCCCTTGGCTTTTATGACGTTGTCGAGGGCGTCGAACATCGTGCGGTAGGTGGTTTCGTCGAAAGAAATGATTATTCCCGCATTTTTGACAAGTGACAGACGCGAAATGTCCGCACTTTCCGGAATCGCCACGACCATTCGGTTGCCATCGACATAACTGACGGTGCCGGTGAAGGGGAAGCGCGGTTTGTCGCCGTCGCGGAGGTCTATGGTAAAGAATGCCACCGCACGTCCGGACTCGAAGTTATGGTCGTCGTCGGCATCGGTGTCTTCTTCGCGGAAAATCTCCATTACCCGTTGGTTGAGGGAATTGTAATAACTCCTGCCTGTCTTTATGTGCAGCCATGCGTTTCCACGTTCCGCAAGCCGCGACAAGCCGATTTTTTCCGTTACCGTAGAAAAAGCTTCTTTCTCTGCTTCATATTCCAAAGAGAGGAGCCGCCGTTGTTCCAAAAGAGCCGATATTGCCGAATTCATAATGCAAAGTTACTAATGCAGCCCTTCCCGACGGGAACGGAAAAGTGGAATAAAAGATAAAATAGGAAAAATAGACCAACTAAAAAGAATAATTTGGATATTTGCTGAAATGTTGCTAACTTTGCAGCGTATAATCATGCCGCATGCATAGATGCAGGGATGCATTATGGAGAGATATTATATAGGAGTCTTCCCATATATGCGGCAATCCAAAAAAGACAAATATGAAAATATCTACAAAAGGCGGCATAATGCTATCGATGGCGTTGCTGCTTTCACCTTCCATGGTTAGGGGGGAGGGTTATCAGGTCAACACTATCAGTAGCCGTCAGCTTGGTATGGGTCACACCGGGTTCGCCCTTAAACTCGGGGCTGAAAGCCAGTTTTTCAATCCCGCCGGCATGGCTTTTATGGAGAACAGGGTCGAATTGTCGGGTTCTGTCAATGCCATCGCTTCCACTTGCTATGCCAAAACGGGAGGACGGGAGTATAAGACCGACAATGACGTATCGACACCTTTCGGCATTTTCGGGGCTTACCGGATATTCGACAATCTCAAAGCGGGTATCGGCATCTATACTCCTGCCGGCAGTTCCATCAACTGGACCGACAACTGGCCCGGCTCTACGTTGAACCAAAGTGTGAAGCTTGCGGCGTTTACCGTGCAACCCACACTTTCATGGCGTATCATTCCGCGTCTTTCCGTCGGTGCCGGGTTGACGATGACCTGGGGTACGGTTGACCTTCACAAGGGATTGATTACAGGTACCCAGCTCGACGGGCTTCTCGGTGCCATGGGCAGCGATGTGAGATTTGGTGAAATCACGCCTGCTTCGGTGGCTTTGAACGGAAAAGCGGATGTGGCGTTCGGTGTAAATCTCGGTACGATGTATGATATAACGAACCATGTGACGGCCGGGGTGAATTTCCGTTCGAAGAGCATGCTGAAGGTTAAGGCCGGTAAGACGGAGGTGAACTACGCTACTTCCGATCCTACGATTCTCGGACTCCTATCGTCGAAGCTCGACGGAATCTCCAAGACCGAGTTTTCTGCCGAGATGCCTTGCCCGGCTGTGTTCGGTTTTGGAGGAGCATGGCACAACGACAAGGTTACGGCCACGGTGGATGCGCAACTCACATTCTGGAGTGCCTATAAAAATCTTGACATAGCGTTTAAAGGGGCGTCGCAGTTCGACCAGCATCTGGAGAAGAACTATCATGATTCATGGCTCATAAGAGGTGGTGCCGAATGGAAAGTTACTCCCCGTCTGGATTTGAGAGCGGGCTTGGCGGTTGATTTCTCTCCCTGCGACAAGAAGTTCTATAATCCGGAGACTCCCGGCATGACAAAGGTGGAGCCTACTTTGGGTCTTACGTTCTGTCCGGTGTCTTGCCTTGGCGTGAATGTCGGTTTGATGTATATCGCCGGACTCGGCGAAGACAACGCCTCTTACACTTCCGCCAATATCCTGACCGGACAGATGGAAACGTTTACCGCCGACTATCGCCTCCATGCTTTCGTCGGCTCCATCGGCGTTTCTCTCGCGTTCTGAACGGATAGGGACGAAGTGAGGACTACTGTTTAAGTCGAGTTCTGCATCGACGTACGGTTTTAATAAAAAAAGGCCGACACCGGGGAAATTGCGGTGTCGGCCTCTTTTTTGTAGGCTGCTTATTTTATTATCATCTTTTTGCTCTTCCCGTTGGAATAGACCACGATGTTAAGGCCTTTGCAGGGATTGTCGTGTCGTTGTCCCCATAAGTCGTAGTAGCCTATAACCTCCGCATCTTCGCCGTCGGCCTCGATTTCCCATATGGCGGAGTCGCCGGCGGTGTTGAATGTCTGTTCGTCGCCGTGTATTATGCCGGAAGCGGTCTCCACGAAAGCACGGTAGAAGTATGTGGTGCCTGGCCTGAGGTCTTCAAGGACGACGGTCATCACTTGCCCCGATGCCGTCACCGTTTGTATCTTGTCCGGGGACGGTTCTTCCGTGCGTGTGGGGTTGGAGGCTGTCCAATATTGGAAACCTTGCGAAATAATGGCGTCGGTGCCCTCAAGCGCATATCCTTTCAGGATGGCGCTGTTCGTCCCGGCGTATTGAACGGGGTAGGTATGCACCGTCGGTTCGAAATAGCTGAAATCGCTCGGGTCGAAAGAGACCCAGTCGGTGTAATAATATTTGTCTTCGCTGTCTTTATAAAATGCCCTGACGTTGTAGTAAGAGGCGGTTTGGAGATTCTTGATCTGGCCTTCGAGCACACCGTCGTATACCGCCGCATATCCGGTGCTTGGTTTGAGCGTGGCCGGGGCGTCATATTTTTTCCATTGGAATCCCACGTTGGGTTCCATGTCTGAGATATTTGTCTTTGCGGCCACGATGGCGGTGGTTGCCGAAGTGCATTTCGGGTCAAGCATTTCCATTTGCAGTTTCTCCGTGCGGAACGGGCAAGCCTTTGAGAACGTCCTGCCCCCCTTTACGGTCACGACATACTGGTATAAATCGTAAGTCTTGTCCGGAATAAGGCCCGACATCTCGAGAGTTTCGCCTTCCTTGACAATATTCTTCCCAAGTTTCCAATATGCGTTTTCAACGGAAGCGTCTCCGGCATTGTAGTACCCTTTAAGGACTGCCGAGGTGGGCCCGAGGTCGAGGTTTGCGTAAACGAAGACTTCTTTGGTCTTTGCACTTTCAGAATGACTACATATTTTCCCGTTATAGTCGGCGTAATATTTCACCGAACAATACGTGTCGGGTAGGAGGTCTTCTAAGAGTATGGGTTTGTCTTCATAGTCATATCTCTTTCCGTCTATTTCCACATATCGGTTTGTCGGAGCGACGGTCTCGTCTGACTCATAACTTATACTATTTATTTTAAGGGTTGTCTGCGTCGTTGCAATGTTTGGTTCTATAAGCGGGTACTTGGTCTTAAAGTCATAAGATACTTTTGCGTCAAACTCGGAGTTTGACCAAGACAGATTCAGTGTATAGGGGGTACCGATTTCAAGTTTTTTTATTGTGATATATTCCTCCGGCTTCACCGGCATCTCTTCAAGCATTTTCGTCCCCGAATAAATCGAATAAAGGGAAACTTTCATGGTTATTTCCTCGGGATTTGCATACAGTTCGCTATTGGTAGGCTGCAATGAGAATCTGACACCACGAATCAACGGGTCATATATCAATTCATAAGGATTACTGGGAGAGACTTGACCGTTAAATGCTCTCTTTGCAGAACTGATGTCAGTAGATTTACAGAATAAATGGGATATTTTATCAAGATTTTTAATATAGTTCGGGTTAAAGTTTGAAAAAATGATTAACTTGTCTATTTTTGATTTGTAAAATATTCCATATGTCCATTTATTATAACCTGGGTCAAGTGTAGAAGGAATTATAACCAATTGAAGACATGTACAATGTTCAAACGCTCTGTCTCCAATTTCGATTTTCTTTCCGGAATCTGGAAAGATTACTTTCTTCAATCCGGAACAGGATGAAAAAGCACATGGTCCTATGTCTGTAACTGAAGAGGGGATTGAGATTTCTGTCAGTCCGGTACATCCATAAAAAGCATTGTTGTCTATGCTTCTAACCGAAGAAGAGATTGAAATTTCCGTCAGTCCAGTGCAACCCCAAAAGGCATTCCTTCCTATAGAAGTTACGGAAGAGGGTATATGGATTCCGGTGAGATTGGTATTATCATTAAAGGTGTTGGATCCAATTTTTGTAATAGAATATGTCTCACCCTTATATAAAATGGAATCAGGAAGTACAACATCTCCCGAAATGTCATTACCAGAGATAGTTTCAAGCGTCTTATAAAAACTGGACGAAACTGTGTAGGTTATCCCGTTGTAGTTGAATTTTTCCGCCGCATGGAGGGTGTGGGACAAAAGCAGAAACAGAAGGAATGCGTAACGCTGCCCCAGGGTAAAGAAACTTTTCATAATATTCTATGATGCCGGCCGGGCCCGTCTGGTCGGCATGTGGTTGGTTTGAAAATAAAAAGCGTGGGACCCGTATCTGTTGCCCGTCCCACGTTCTGAGGCTCTGGTAATGCCCGGTATAGCAGAACGGGCAACACAGAAGCCTCACGCAGAATATGTGAAAACACACCAACCGCCAACGCTCACGCGCCAGCCGCCGATGAGATAATACATATCCATAAGGCATCTATCGTTGCCTCATCCTTGACTATACCTTGAAATTTACCAGATTCCAGAACGTCAAGAAAGAGCGTCGGATAAACGCTTTCAAAAATGTCTGGCATACCCTCCCTCAGACCCATATCCGGCTTCCGAAGGATATACATCGCAAAATTAATCCATTTTTTGTAATTCTGCAAGATGATTTAACTTGATAAAATAAAATAACGCGAGTTCGGGATAACAATAGTCACATCGACTACCCCACGATGATTTATGCCTCATTGTGATGGTGCCGGTGTAGCTATCTTTATCCCGAACTCGCGTTATTTTCGATTTATACGATTTGTTGACGTGTACGAATTATTTCGTCGGCAAGATATATGTCGCTTCTGCATATCAAATCGGCTGTGCCATCGTCGATGATTTCAAACAATGGCGATAGATAGAGCATTTCCATTGCTTCTTCACGTGGGATATGTTGTTTTAGAGGGGAGATCCTTTCTTTTTCATCAGTTCGATTACGTCTTCAGCTACATATTCGAGACTGAACGTATGTAGCACATCGTATGCGGCTGCCAAATAATCTTTTATTATTCCGGCAGCTTGTAGTTTCCGATATATAAGCGAACATGACTTGCCGGTCATCAAAGCCAAAGCCCCGATTACACAAGTTATATAGTCTATCTGTGGTTTTGTCATAGTTCTGTTTCGTTTTTCTATATGTGCGATAGAGAGTGTTGGTGCAAAAAAACAACGCAGTTATGTAATCATCCTACAAGCATGCTAAGAGCACTTTGTAGTTGGTTTCTCTACGATTTCGATCTTGCGGCGACTCCTGGTGGGGATTCTTCATCCTTTCTTCGAATTTGCGGGCATCTTCTCCGAAAAGGATAGGGGTTTCTTTAATAGGGCGTGCCATAATTCGTTCCTATTACTGAATTATTGATGATTATAAAACGTTTTGAATGTTTATTTTATTTTTCAGAAGCCAAATTCGGATTTGCGGATTTTGGACCATGTGTTGAATATAATATATTAGTTATAAATAAATTGGGAAGTGGTCCTAAAGAAAATATGGGGTGGTCCAGAATTTGTTAAAATATTTAACAGGTGGGTGTGCTTATTTCGTGCGCACATCAATCAAGATAAGGGTGAGTTATTGGATTTTGCGCGCCGAGGCGCTTACACAATTCAAATTCGCTATTGGGAGACAACCTCTCAAAGAGAGGCTGCACTCAACGGAGAGATGAGGGATTGGGAACTGACCCCGAAAAAATCCGCTGGTCCCAAAAAATCCGCTGACCCATTGTTATACTCAGAAGGGTGAAAATAAGAAAGAGGATTGATAGCTAATTAATTATCAATCCTCCAAAGTACAGGAAGTGGGACTCGAACCCACACAGCCGGTAAAGGCCAAAGGATTTTAAGTCCTTCGTGTCTACCATTCCACCATTCCTGCAACAGATGCGGAAACCGTGACGGCACCGTATTCGTTTGCAAAGATAGCTGAATTATGTGTGAAAACAACGGAATAAATAAGTTTTAACACCTCAGTGCAAATAGTTGGCAGCATAGTGGGGTAATTTTGCAATAAAATTATGAAAAACTATGGATAAGATGAGAAATATTGCTGCCAACGAAACTATAGACAACCCACAAAATACGAGTGGATTTCAGTCTTGCGGAATCAAACATGCCGAAGGCATCTCCCTACATAGAAAATGCAAAGATACTTTGGGTCGGGGTTCTAATGCTTCTGGAATTAACACTTCCGGGATACGCGGAGAACTTGACGGAATGCGCAACAAAATCGAGAAGGGCGACCGTATTTTCGCCCGCCTCACTTCCGGGGGGAAGACCGTGGCGGAATTCATGACGAGCCAGGCCTCCAGTATGTCGGATATAATCGGGGAGTTGCGGCATGTCACATACGGACAGCGCGGACTCTGCAAACTCTATGTGCGTAACCACAGCAAAGGGTGGAGCCGCGAGCGTCCGATGATGCTTTATTCGCCCGAGATTGAACCCCGTAAGCCTATGGAACCGGCTTCGGCATCCCTGTTGCGTAGTGCATCTGCTTCAGCGGCTATGCTTACCTCACGGCCTCATACCATATTCCCGTGGGAAACGCATTAATAATTAGCAATTAGTAGTTAGCAATGAGTAATTGTGATTAGTGTAGAATTGGTAAACAGAATTGCTCCTTGCTCATTGGTAATCACAATTACTAATTACTCATTACTAATTGCTCCTTGCTCATTGGTAATCACAATTACTAATTACTCCTTGCTCATTACTAATTGCCCCTTGCTCCTTGCTCATTGGTAATCACAATTACTAATTACTAATTACTAATTACTCATTGATAATTGGTTACGGGTTTAGGATGTCGGGATTGTAGAAGTCGAGGATGTCGTTGGCGTTGCGGAGGGCCTCGACGGCGCGGCTGTCGGGATTCAGGCGGATGGCGGCGAGGTAGTCGTTGATGGCTTGCGAACGATGGCCCATCGCCCAATGTTTCATTCCACGGACCACGAAAGCCTCATCGTCGCCGGGTTTCTGCGAGATATACCCGTCGAGGGCTGAAATGGCTTCTTCTACGGGAAGTTTTTTTATTTCTTCAAGAGTCATATCTTTTATGAGGGTAGGGTGACACGTCGTGATTCCACGGGACAGTCCATAAACATGGATGCGAGGGAATCGAATTTCTCTGAACTTTCGGTGGTGAGGAATGTCATGCCATGGTTTTTCTCACATCTGGATTCGATTTCGGGGTGGCGTCGCAGATAGTCGGCGAGGCTTTCCGCCACAAGCGAACCCTGTGCCACCACCTTTATTCCGGCAGGAGCGAATTCCTTGATCTTAGGCATCAGTATGGGATAATGGGTGCAACCGAGCACGATGGTGTCGATTTCCGGGTCGGCCGCTATAAGTTGGTCGATATATTTTTTTACGAAATAGTCGGCACCCGGCGAATTCGCTTCATTGTTCTCCACCAAAGGCACCCACATCGGGCAGGCGAGTTCAGTTATGGCCATTCCGGGAGCCATCTTGTCGAGTTCCATGCGATATGAATGGCTTGCCACGGTTCCGGGAGTGGCCAGGAGCCCGATATGATGTGATGTGGAAAGGGAGGGAAGAACTTCTATGGTAGGGCGTATCACCCCGAGCACGCGCCGCGAAGGGTCGATCAGCGGCAGGTCGTTCTGTTGGATCGAACGCAAGGCTTTTGCCGACGCGGTGTTGCAGGCCAGGATTACAAGGTGGCATCCACGAGCGAAAAGCTCCTTCACAGCCTGGAGTGTGAAGTCATAGACAATATCAAAAGAACGGGTGCCGTAAGGGGCGCGGGCATTGTCGCCAAGATAAATGTAGTCGTATTGGGGAAGCTTTTCCCTGATTCCCTTAAGGATTGTCAAACCTCCATAGCCGGAGTCGAATACACCGATAGGCATAATATTGAAATTATAAATTAAAAGCGGAGCCCGAAGGTTCCGCTTTTAGATACTACGGTTTTATTTCTTATTTGATGCCGAGCTTGGCTTTCACGTCGTTTGTGATATCCACCACGGGGGCGTCAAAATAAATAGTAATCTGCGGGTTCTTGTCCTGCACGAGAGAGAAGGCACCCTCTTTGCCTACGGCTTCGATGGCGGTGCGCACTTTCTGCACGATAGGAGCCATGAGTTCCTGCTGCATTTTCTGTATTTCCTGCATGGCTGTTTCCTGGAACTGCTGAACCTTAACCTGATGGTCGGTGAAATCGCGGGTCTTACGCTCGCGGATGGCGGGAAGCTCATCCTCCTTCATGTTGTTGATTTCATCGTAGAGACGCTTCATCTCATCGTTGAGCTTCATATATTCGCTCTCATACTTCTTGGAAATCTCTTCCACCTTCTTCTGGGCTTCGGTAGTTTCCGGCATCTTGGAGATAATGTCGCTCTGGTCAACGAGTCCGATCTTAAGGGTCTGTGCGGAAGCCAGCATCGGAATAAGCAAGGCTGCCACTAACAAAATTTTCTTAAACATTACTGTCGGTTTGTTATTTTTGTTCTAAAATTATATGCTAAATTCGGAGCATGGGAATAAAAATCCGCATGCAGATGCAAAGTTACTGAAATTATTTGGAATAACCCAATTTTGCAAGCACTTCATTGCTCACATCTATGCGGGGAGAGGCGAAAACGATGCTTTGCGACGAAGCGCGGTCGAAAATCGTCTGGTATCCTTTCTCTTCAGCGACTGCCTTGACGGCATTATACACGTCTTCCTGAATAGGCTTCATGAGCGACTGGCGCATTTTGAAGAGTTCGCCTTCAGGACCAAAATATTTGTAGCGGGTGTCGGTCACAGACTTCTCTTTCGCCACAATTTCTTCTTCACGTTTTTTCTTTTGGTCGTCGGTGAGGAATACCATTTCGCTCTGGTAGGTCTTATACATGTTTTCCGCCTGTTGCGAAAGCTGGTTCACTTCTTTCTCCCAACGTTGCGAAGCCTGGTTGAGCTGCTCGTTGGCCATTTCGTAGGCAGGCACGTTGCGCAGTATATAGTCCATATCCACGAGAGCGAATTTCTGGGCGGAAGCCATTCCGAAACTGCAAATCGCCACAAACAGGGCAAGGATTAACTTTTTCATATCCGTAATTGTTAAATTTAACATATTGACCGATGTGCGTGATTTTGGTTTAAATGCAAATTGCTAATTGAAGTTAAAATGCGGTGGCAAGTATTTGTCTGCCACCTTAAATTAGCTGAAATTTAAACGAATGCATCGGACAATAAGTTCATTAGAATTCCTGACCAAGCACGAAGTGGAGCTGGCTGCCGCCTCTCGTGCCCCACACTTTGTCGAAACCGTAGCCCCAGTCGATGCCGAGGAAGCCGAGCATCGAAAGGTAAAGACGGATACCGACGCCGGCGCTTCTCTTGAGGTTGAAGGGGGAGAAGTCTTTTACGGAAGTCCAACAGTTACCGGCCTCTGCAAACGCAAGGGCATAAATCGTGGTGGCAGGCTGGAGCATGAACGGGAAGTGGAGCTCCATGCCGAAACGTCCGTAGGCATATCCCTCATAGCCCCACGGGGTGAACTGTCCGTTTTCATAACCGCGCATCGCTATGGTTTCCGTAGCATAGGTGTAGCTTCCCGACATACCGTCGCCTCCGAAATAGAACGTTTCGAACGGAGTTTTGATGTTCTTGTTCCATGAACCGAGCAAGCCGAAGTCTGCACGGGTCATGAGCACGAGCGTCCATTGTCCTTCGGGGTCGGTAAGAGGGGTGTAGGTCTTGCTCTTGAACTTCACTTTCCAATATTCTATCCATTTGTAGAGCTGTTTTGCGGCTGCCTCACGCTGCTCGGTGTTGGTGTTGGAGCGTGCGGAAAGGCGTGCGAGTTCCGACCAGTTCTTTCCTTTGGAGAAAAGTGATGCCGGAGGGGTCATGGTGAAGTCAACCTGGAACTGCGAACCACGGCGAGGATAGATTGGCTGGTCGATACTTGTTCGCGACAGCGAAAGTCCGAGAGTAAGCGCGTTTGAAACGCCGTTGTTCATATAGTAGAGATATTCCCAGTTCTTGAGGTAATACCAGCGGTAGGCGAGCGAAGCCTGGAACTGGAAGAAGTCGTCGGGCCACGTGAGTCGCGAACCGAATCCTACGCTCACGCCTGCCATCTGGAGCACCTTGTTGGGGTCGTAGGCGTTCTGGTAGTAGTAGGAAGAGTTGTTGTAGCCGTATGACCCCATGTTCCAAAGACCATATTGGTATCCGTTGTTCATCCACGAGTTGTTGTAGAAGCTCGAGTTGATACCTGTGGAGCGGCTATAGTCGAGACTCACGGAGAAGGAGTTGGGGCGTTTGCCGCCAAGCCAGGGGTCGAAGAACGAAATGCTGTAGCTTTGATAATATTTGGCATTCGTCTGGGCGGAAATCGAGAAAGTCTGGCCGTCGCCGCGCGGGATGATGCCTCGGTATGAACCCGGATTGAAAAGGTTTTTGATGGAGAAGTTGGAGAACGACAGTGCCACCTGGCCCGTCACACCCGTCTGACCCCAACCGAATGAGAGCTGCACCTTGTCGTTGGCCTTGCTCTCAAGGTTGAGCACAAGGTCAACCGTACCGTCGCTTTCGTTGGGTTCCACCTGCGGGTCGATGGTCTCGGGATTGAAATGTCCGGAGGCTGCGATTTCACGCACCGAACGCACGAGGTCGCTCTTAGAGAAGAGGTCGCCCGGACGTACGCGTAGCTCACGCCTGATGACCTTTTCAAACAACTGGTCGTTACCGTTGATCACCACCTTGTTAATCTTTGCCTGCGGGCCCTCGATTACCCTCATCTGGAGAGCGATGCTGTCGCCGCTTATGTTTTCTTCTATGGGCACGAGGTTGAAGAAGAGGTAGCCGTTGTCGAGATAGATGTTGCTGACGGCGTCGTCGTCGTCGCGTGTGCGCTTTTCGAGGAGTTTCTGGTTATAGACGTCGCCCGGATAAATGCCGAGGATATTGCTCAGGGTCTCTGTGGGATAGACGGTGTTGCCCACCCAGCGGATGTCGCTGATGTAATATTTTTTTCCCTCCTCCACTTCAAGGAAGACATCGACCGTTTTTTCGTCGTAGCGCACCACGCTGTCTTTCACGATGCGGGCGTCGCGGTAGCCGAGTTCGTTATATTTGTCGATGATTCGTTTCTTATCGTCCTTATAGTCGGATTCCACGAATTTTTTCTGCTTGAAGAGGTTGAGTATGTTGCCGTTTTCGTTGGTCTTCTTCATGGCGCCTTTCACTTTGCGGTCGGAAAGGATCTCGTTGCCCTCGACATAGATTTTATGCACCTTCACCTTGTTGTGACGGTCAACGATGACATCGAGGATCACCTGGTTTTCTTTCGAAAGGTCGGGCACCTGCTTGATGTTGACCACGGCGTTCTTAAATCCTTTCGCGCCGTAATAGTCTTTTATAATCTGGGTGGCGCGTGCCACGATATTGGGTGTAATCTGCTGACCCGGCACCATCGAGAGACGCTCGGTGATGTCTTTTTTCTCGCCTCCCTTCACACCCTCGAAACGCATCTCCGACATGCGCGGCTGCTGGAGGAGATGGATTGTGAGCCAAACTTTGTCGCCCAGCATCTTGTCGGCAGTGATGTTCACCCTTGAGTAGAGACCCTGGCGCCAAAGTCTTTTAGTGGCGTTGGTTATGGCATCGCCGGGCACTTCCACCCTTTCGCCTACGGAAAGGCCGGAATTGGCGATGATGACATAGTCATCGACATGGTTTATCCCCTCTACCTTGATGCCCGCGATTTCGTAGGAACGGGGGAGGGGCGAATAAATGATATCGGGGTTGAAAATGGTGTCGCCCTGTAAAGCCTGGGTAGTGACATCGGCACGGACGCCGGCGGCGCCCGTAAGCATTATAGAGATTAATGAAATCTTCAGCAGATCTTTCATTCTTGATGGGGTTATTCGTTATTACGGACTTGCTCGCTTGTTTTCCCGAAGCGACGTTCGCGGTTCTGGAAATCGATAATGGCGTCGAGATACTCCTCGTTGGAGAAATCGGGCCATAGCACCGGGGTGAAATATAGTTCGCTGTAAGCTATCTGCCAAAGGAGATAGTTCGACACCCTTTCCTCGCCTCCGGTGCGTATGAGCAGGTCCGGGTCGGGCATTCCGGCGGTGGTAAGGTTGGCTGAGATGTCGTCTTCCGAGATTGAATCGGGGTCTAATTCGCCGGCTGCCACCTTGCGTGCGAGCTTACGTGCCGCTTCGGCTATCTCCCAGCGGGATGAATAGCTTAGGCAAATGTTGAGCTGCATCCCTGTGCAGTGGGCCGAAGCGTCGCGGGCATAGAAAAGGCGTTGTCTCGGCTCTTCCGGAATGCGGTCAATGTCGCCGAGGAGATGTATCCTGACGTTGTTTTCCAGGAGCTCCGGGAGCTCGCGTTCTATGGCCCACCCGATGAGATACATCAAGGTGGCGACCTCGTCTGAAGGGCGGTTCCAGTTTTCTGTGGAGAAGGCGTAGAGGGTAAGGTATTTTACCCCGAGGTCAGACGACATTTTCGTGACCCTGTGGACGGTTGAGATGCCTTCGGCATGACCGTCGCTCCTGATAAACCCTTTCTTTTTAGCCCATCGGCCGTTGCCGTCCATAATCATGGCGACGTGGACCGGAATCCTGTCCTTGTCGATGGAATCTATTTTTTTCTGAAGATCGTCCATTCGATTGTCAATCTTTATAGTTACATACGGCGCACCGCTTGCTGAATTCATAGCTCACCGTGAAAGTAAGCGTTGAATACCAGTCGGTGTTCTTCATGAAAGAACTTTTAATTCCAACCGGGTCGTCGAGCATAGGGCCGTCGAGACGGTCGGTAAAGGTTTTTTTCATAAGGAACTCAAGCCCGAGGTTCAGACGCCGGGATGGTTTATATTTGAATCCGATGCCAAGGGGAATGGTGAAAGCCGCTCCGGTGCTCCCTTCCACAGACCAGACGGTCAGCCCGAGTCCGGCGGTGATGTAGGGTGAAAACCGTTTCAGTTTCCTGTAATATTCTCCCATTCCGTAGTTGAAGAAATTAAATTCCGCCATTTCCCCGATTTCGTAGAAAACGGTAGAGAATTTATAAGTCTCGTCGTTCGGAAAGACATTGGTCATTTTAGAGGAATCTCCTTTGAGGTTGCCGATATATATGTTTGATTTCAGCGCCCAGCGGGGATTCATGATATACCTGAAGAGAAGTTCAAGGTCCCAGGAAGGGGAACTCCACAGGTTTGATGTGTTGGCATCTCCAAGATAGCCTGTCATGCCGATTCCTCCGCCGGCGTCAAACCGGTAGTCTTCCTGGGCCGTCGCCTTGCCTGGCGAGATTGCGGCAATCAGGATGAAAAGGGGGATGAAAAGCTTCCTGGTCAATTTGAAAGATGGAGGAGAGAAAGATTGTTGTCTTGATTATTATATGATAGGTGTGAAAGCCAACCGTGCGAGCACTCCGCGCCAGATGGTGTCGGAAAGCGCGCCGGATGGGTCGATACCTCCGATTATGTAGATATACGGGCATTTCCAGGTTATGTCAACGCCGTCAATCGTATAAGGGGGCCTTTGCCAAGTGCCACCGCTGCGCGTCGCCGCCCGGGTCCATGCATCGGAAAGGTCTGCGTCGAGCGAAGCATCGGAAACGATGGCGTCAGCTCCGTAAAGTTCGGGGAAATAATCGGGAAGCTGCATGAGTTGCGAGCCTCTTTTCCAAGTGATTCCGTTGTCGGGAGAGTAATAGAGCGTACGGTTGTTGGAGCCGTCGGCGAGTTTGCCACCGATTGCCAGCCAAATATTATTGGCGATGGTCGGCTTGGTGAGGCTCGTTTCCTTGAAAATGACGTATTTCACCATGGTGGTTCCATTCATTGCAGGGATGCCGTCGGCATTCAGAACCACCCAGGCATTTCCGTCGAACGCCCATGTGGCAGACGAGAAAGAGCCGTCGGGCTTTACACCTCCGATGAACAGCCCCGTCGGGTTGACCGCCCATTGGGTCTCTATAGTTTTAAACGCGCTTCTGCCCGAGAGCGGGAATTCGGGATCTACAGCCGGGTCCGCTATACCCGCTTTGGCGGGATAATGGCAATGAGAGAGTCCTGAGGGTGTGTCTTTTATTCCGAGCACGCAATCTCCGTAGGGACCTATTATGGATTGCCATTTCTCTCCGGTAGCGGTCCATGTCTTTCCGTCGGTCGATGAATAGAGGGCGCCGTCGGAGTCAAGAATCCACAAATTTTCGTCCGTGGCATCGAGCGATGCTATGTCGGGGGTGAAGGGCAGCGACAGTTGCTGCTTTGTCCATTCCGATTTGAACAGGTCGTTGGAGACCGAGAGTGTCAGCGAATTGTCGCTTTCCGAAATAATCGAATATGCCTTGCCCCCTTTATCGACACATTTCTGGGCCTTGGGCTTAGGAAGCCTCGACGGAAGGTCCGCTACCGCCATTTTGTCCCACATCATGGAGTCGGGTTCCTGCTCATGGACGTTCACCTTTATGCGGTAGGTGTAATTGTTGACCCCGTCGGCGGCGGTGACGTTGAGCGTCACGTCGCGCGAAAAGTCGATGGAATCGTTGGGATTCTCAAGATAGTTTACGGTCTTGGATTCTTCCGAGCCTCCGCTCATCACGATTTCCGCTTTCGACATTCCGGTGGTGAATGTGATGACGGGTATAAGTTTGGTGATATTCGTGCCTTTGGGAAGTGAATCGGCATTGAAAATCACGCCCCTGTTGAGGTCGATAGAGAAGAAAACTGAGTCAAGCTTATTCAGGACTTTCGTATCTGCCTTAAGATTGAAGTTCTTGATGGCGACAGTGGAAACGGTTACTGCCACCTCGTCGGTAGTTTCGGTCTTGGAATTGCACGACGAAGCCACCCCCATGAACGTTAACAGAGCCGGGAGCAGCATTGCGGGTAGGCGTAAAAGTGACTTTTTCACTATTGATGACATTGTTAGGAGCCCCTCGAAAGGCATCGGATAAGTTCGTTGACTTCGAGGTGCATTTGTTACAATCTGCAAAATTAGTATTTCTTGTGGAAAAATAGTGCAGAAAAACTCCTCATTTTAACTATTAAGTGTTTTTTAGTGCTTTTTAACGTCTGAAAACGGTGATTATGTTGCCTCGGCATGTCTCTCTTTCTACCGTTTTGAGCACGGTGCCGTCGGCAAGAGGAAGCTCCGGAGCTGCAAGCCCGTGTCCGAGCGCGACGGGCGACGATTCGATACGTATTTCATCGAACAGACCTTCGCGTATAAAACTGCGGAGCAGCGTGGGTCCCCCCTCCACCATAAGGGAGGTTATGCCGTCGGCCCGAAGTTTTTGCATAAGCGCAGGCAAGTATTGATGTGGCGCGCACTCTATCCGCACCGGATTTTTTCCGCCCCAGAGCCTTACGTCGAGTCGCGGTTTATCGATGACGGCAGTATTGGTTCCGACCATTATTGCCTCGGCCATCGCCCTTTCGCGGTGCATCCACACCGAAGAGAGAGGGGTGGAAAACTTTACGGGGTGGGGTTTGCCTTCGTCGTCGATTGCAGCCATGAATCCATCGGCGCTCTGCGCCCATTTCAGTTGAATCCAGGGCCGGTGGAGGGTATGGGCTGTCATGAAGCGGCGGTTGATTTCCATGCATTCATCAAGCAGCACCCCTTCCTTCACCTCAATTCCGGCATCGCGTAGCATTTTTACGCCCCGCCCTGCCACGAGAGGGTTGGGGTCGGGCGCGCCCACCACTACTTTCGGAATCTTAGAATCTATAATCAGCTTCGAGCATGGCGGGGTTTTCCCGTAATGGGAACACGGTTCGAGGGTGACGTAGATGGTGGATACGGGAAGAAGATGCCGGTCGGTGTCTTTCACGGAAGCTATGGCGTTGACCTCGGCATGGGGTCCGCCGTAGGTGCGGTGAAAACCTTCGCCGATAATCCTGCCGTCGGCCACAACCACGGCCCCCACCATAGGATTAGGGGCGACGCGCCCTTCGC
>CABRKI010000085.1 GCA_902471455.1 uncultured Porphyromonadaceae bacterium
GGACAATTGTTAAAAACGAGGCCGCCAAACCGACATAAAAATGTCATGTGCTATGCAGTAAGGGCTTTACCCATACCGATGCATTGCCGGTTGGAGATATTTCATCGTCGGCTACGAGGGCCGGTCAGTCGTTCGACCATTATTTGAACGTTTTCGGAGATTTCAAGTTGCCGTGGAAGATTGGGGTCCGCACTGACGTGGATTATATGTCGGGAAGGGGAAAGACTACTTGGGACGCAAAGGAGAAAGAATCGGGTAGGGTGATAATAAACCGAAATATGTCGGACCATGATTATTTCGGCATTAAACTAAAGCTTGGCAGGAATTTCAATAAGGTTCATGCAGATGCGGGCGTGGAATATGCACACACCATGAACAATCAGGATTTCACGAGTGCCGGACTTACGGAGGTATTTTTGAAGTCAGCGACGGATAAGGTTTCTCAGAACCTATGGGCTTGTTTCATGTCGTTTGATTATGACATTAACCCGAAATGGAATATATATGGAGGCATCCGTTATGAGACAACCGATGCCCGTTATGAACGTAATGGGGCCTTCGATTGCAACCTTTCGAGAAAATATCGTGATTTTTTGCCCAATTTTGGCGTACAGTTCAAATCTCCGGTGAACGTTACTCTGTATTATAGGGCAAGAGTGAGCCGTCCTCCATATTCATTGCTTGAAAACAATTATTCATACGTTACGCCTACCTTGTGGGAGACGGGTAATCCGGCATTGACGGCTTCAAAGACGCATAACGTGGGAATGTCATTGTATTATAAAAATTTTATCTTTCAGGGTACTTATGTACGTTCGGAAAAAGCCATCGGGAGCATATATGAGTATGACGGCGACATCAATGCTAACGTGAGGACAAATGTCAATCTTCCGGATTATGACACATGGCAGTTTGTTGCTTCGCAGGGATTCGATGTAAAGTTCTGGCATCCCACCGTGCAAGGCGTGTTGTTGTTTCAGAATCTAAAGTATGGCATTCCCGAACGAAAATATGACAAACCTTACTATCAGATTTCTCTAAACAACAGATTTGATCTACCGGCAGGGATATATGCTTATTTGTCGGCATTTTGTCTTGGGAAAGGAAACACATCCACTACTTATTCGCGGGGAACATGGCAAATGGCTTTAACGCTTAGCAAAACCTATAGAAACTGGACTTTCACACTGTCGGCAAACGATATATTCGGTACGTGGAAACAACGATTCGATGTATGTTCGAACACCGTTGATTACAAATCGGATATAACGGGGGCTTCCCGATATGTTTCTTTCACGGTAAGATATACGGTCAATGCCGTTAAAGGGCGGTATAAAGGTAAAGCCGTGAGAGAGGATGAGCTCGACCGTTTTAAATAAAACGTTATTGTGCAATTTCTGAAAGCATAAGGGTTGTTGCGATATGTTTGATGGAAGTGGATGGGGGATGATTGTTTGGAAATCCATGGATTTTTAGTAACTTTACAATCTCAATGAAGTTGATTATTTATGGCACAATTCAACGCATTTGAAGAAGCAATCGACTTCTCTTTCTGGAGGGAGCTTTGCGAGACGCATGGTGAGCTTCGCTTTTATCGGCGGGGTGAATATTTTGTGCGGGCCGGTGAGGTGCTTCGTAAGGCCGGTTGGATTGTGTCGGGTGGTTTCAGGCACTCGCTGATTGATAATTCCGGAAATGCCAAGACAGTCGGTTTTGTATTCGAAGGTTCGGTCCTCGCCAACTATCTCAGTGCGATGCATGGCAGTGTGATGCCGACCGATATTGTGGCATTTGAGGATTCGAACGTTTTGGTAATACCGTCCTCGATGATTCGCGAGCGTTTGTTGTGTGACCCGACGCTTTATATCAATTTTTTGGATGCTTTGTTTGAACAGGCTTACGGACATGTGCTCAGCGACTACCGTTTCACTCCGGAGGAACGTTACAGACAGCTGCTCGCACGCTATCCCCGTCTTTTTGAAGTCGTCTCACTCGGAGAGATTGCCACCTATCTCAATATCTCGCGTCGGCAACTCCACCGCATACGCGAAGCAATAGCCGCAAACCCCTCCGACAAAGAAAAATAAGGAATTCAAGGCTTGGGAAATCTGTTTTTTTTAGAAAGTTGTGACATTTGTCACAACTTTTGTCATTTTTACTCCGTAACTTTGCCGAAATTTAATGGCTCAATGTCATGGATAATTGTATCAACGAATTTTTCATACCGGATAACGAGGTCAGGCTTCCGGATGAGCTTGATTACAGCCGCGTGGATGAATATATCCGCTCGGCAGAGGCGTTTTCGCGCTCGTCTTATCAGAGCGTCTATATCATCGACTATTTTAGGCATGACTTTCTATATGTATCGCCAAATCCGATGTTCCTGTGCGGGTTGTTGCCGGAGCGGGTGAAGGAATTGGGATACCGATTCTATCTTGACTTTATTCCGGTAGATGAACAGCCGTTGCTGCTTACGCTCAACAAAGCCGGATTCGCTTTCTACAACGACATACCGGTCCAGGAGCGCAAGGACTGGTATATCTCCTATGATTTTCACCTTCTCAACGGGGGAAAGAAAATCCTTGTTAATCACAAACTGACACCGCTTGCACTTACATCCGATGGGAGGATATGGCTTGCTCTCTGTGTCGTGTCGGCTGCTACACATACCGAAGCCGGGCATATCGAGATGCACCGTGTCGGCTCCTCCGAATACTTTGAATACAGTGCCGTTTCACGCAAATGGGTTAAAAAGCAGATGCCTTCACTCACTGACGGCGAGAAATCGGTGCTGACGCTCTCAATTCAGGGTTATACTATGTCAGAGATAGCCGACAAGATCTGTCTCTCACCAGACACCATTAAGAAATACCGTAAGCGTATATTCGAGAAACTGGATGTGCGCAACATTTCAGAGGCGATAGTGGCAGCAACCAACAACAAGCTACTCTAAACAATAAGGCGTTTTTCCTCACTTGTCATATTCGATGATTTTTCCTCTGCAAAATTAGGGGTATCTTGATTGTTGTGCCATACCCAAATGGGTACGTTTTCACTCCGAACTGCATTTGTACCCTTTGGGGTATGTCGAGGAATTTTCGAAAACAAATAGGCCGTTATCATCTGTAACCTTTCCATCAATGAATGTTGAATCGGTCACAAGTACGACATTGACAAATGAAGCTGGTTGTCCGGTTTCATCTAAATGCCTTTCACATCTCGTGCGCAACAAAAAACGCAACTGAGAACTAATACGGTTGCAGTAAAGACGGCTCTCATAGTTGGAATAGTTTATTTCATTATAACACACCACTATTTTAGAATGTTGTTATCACGCCCCAATGTTGAGAATGTGTTCGGTTCGCAATTTTTTTCTTAACTTTGCGTTGAAAACCGCAATGGAAAAGACCGATATGTCGAAATATTATCTCTTCATTGATGAGTGTGGAGACCACAATCTCGCCAAGTACGACCCCGGATTCCCGGTGTTTACTTTGTGCGGCATACTTGTGTCCCGACAGAATCTCAATTCGTTGAATAAGGCTTTTGAGAAATTGAAGATAGAAATATTTGGTACAAAAGATATCGTTATTCATTCTGTTGACATCCGTAAATGGCGAGGTCCTTTTTCGGTTCTTGCTGACGAGGCGTTAAGAGTGAGATTCTTTGAAGGCATCGAGAAAATAATGAGCCGGAATGGTGCTTATGTCATTGTAAGTTGCACGATTCTCAAAGAGCAGCTTAGCAAGTTCTGTGTCCGAGGCGAGGAAGATGATGTTTATGGTTTGTCTCTGTCATATCTGATTGAAAGAAGTATCTTTTGCGTTGACAATGAAAGAAAAGAGGGTACATTTCCGGTAATTTCCATCGTTGTAGAACGCAGAGGCAAGAAAGAGGATAACAAACTTGAGTATTGTTGGGGCAGAAAGTAATACCGCATTAAATAAAAAAGAGCGGTCTTATGACTGCTCTTTCCGACCGGGCAAAACCGATCCCTAAAATCGTTGCTTACGCACTCGAAGTATTTCCTTACGGCAATCTCGGCTGCACTCGGCATAATTGAAAAAGCTTCATTCTGCGCTCGTTGGCACGAGATTTCTTTCAAGGGGAAACTACCCTTTGTGGATACAAAGATAATAAACATTTTTGGATTCCACAAAATTTTAACACGCCATTCCATCGAAAAGTTTTTATTCACTGCAATTTCCCTCTTCCTTCAGTACGTAATCCGGAAACGAAGTCTTATTTTACGCTCGTCTTGGTCGTGCGGAGGTAGAGAGTTATTGCTGAAGATTCAACAGGACAATATTCATTCGTTGCTGATGGGATACAGAACAGGACAGATATAATCCGCCCTATCTTCGGGAAAGATAGCTATGAAAAAAACAATAGAATAAAGTATCTTCAAGCGATGAGAGCATTTACTAACAATCCTGTGGAGTATATGAAAGCTTCGACAGGGTCAGCTATACAAATATATCCAAAATAGAAATTGACGAATCCTACGATTTTCTTGAAACCGACTATTAGACAGCATAATTAGAAAATAAGACAGACAACTTCTGCAGAGATGTCGGGGTTGGCTGTCTCTCAGTATTATAGTCCGGGAGGACGATATGCCGGAAAATAGATACAGGCACGGATTAATAAAAAAGAAGCATCAATTCATGAGTCCCATACCCAAATGGGTACGTTTTCATTCCGAACTGCATTTGTACCCATTTGGGTATGGTAAGGCTTTTCCAGAGGCTGTAATTTTGCATCAGAAATCAAAACAACAATGATATGATACGAATAATCACAATCTTTTTTATGGTGCTGATTTCCATATCAGCAGTATCTGCACAGGAGATTGCAAGAGTCGAATACAAGGAGTTCGATTCAAAGAATTTCCCTTTCAAGCGTCCTTATCTTATCTTTACCCCGGAGGATTATGACACTAACGTTAATTCCGATTATGATGTCATCTATGTCTTTGACTCGCAATGGCGTGTAAGATTCGGACTTGTACACGATTTGATGCATTATGGCTGTCAGGAGCTTGTGACCCCTAATGAGGAGGCACATCAATATATTGTGGTAGGTATTCCATCACCGTATGTGGCGGAGCATGAATACGACAGAAACCGTGATTTCTATTCCGCACCGATAAACATCCCTCTGCCTGATGGCATGCCTGAGGGATATGGTTGTGCCCCTCAATTTAAGAAATTCCTGAAGGAGGAACTGATGCCTTATATTGATTCAACCTACCGCACAACAGGTCATACTCTCGCTGTTGGTCATTCTTTGAGTGCCTCCTTCATTCTTGACGCACTGGAAACAGAGGATATGTTTGATGATTACATCGCCTTGTCGCCAAATCTTTGTTGGGACAATGATCTTTGGGCCGACCGTCTTATAAACTTCAATTTCAATGACGGCAAGCCACGTTACTTCTTCTTTAATATGGCTAATGAACGTGAGGACACCGGATGGGGGCCTGATTGGCGTCCGGCTTACGACAAGGTGAAGAATCATTTTGAATCAACTGCTTTACCTGACAATATTGTGATGAAATTCAACGAATCGCTACAATACGACCATAATCAAAGTTATCAGCCTGTGATTATCGATGCCCTGAAAGACTATTGTATCTATCGGCTTACTCACAATCATGAGCCTGTCACTGAGGAGGCTTATCCGGTTCATATCGAACTCAAAGGTAAATCGTTAAGCGGTGACATCTATATAACAGGAAATCAGGATGCGCTTACAAACTGGAATCCGATGGGTGTAAAGATGAATCAGATTAATGATTCCACCTACACAATTGACCTTAATCTTAGACTGCCCGCTGAATATAAATTTACGCAAGGCACATGGGAGCAACAGCCGTTCCCTAAAAACACTGTGCCCGGTAATCTCAGGATTGATAACCCCAAAAAGACTGTGAAATATTACGAAACTTATTAAACCGTAATGCCCAACCCAAACGAAAATAAAGAATCAGTTGTTAGAACGCGCTCTTAAGAGCAGGAATTGCGGATGTTTCAGTACTTATGCCTTCTGGTCCTGATGGTGTGTTTGATGTTTGTCTGCTTGTATCTCTTCAACGGTGTGCAATCGCGGTCCGAACTCGCCCGGAAATAAGAAAATTTAAGAAAAACATCGTTCGGGACTGATTTTCATACTATAATGTGACATTTGTCACACCTGATGTCGATTATTAGTTGTAACTTTGCTCAATTACAGGTAATAGACACATGAAAAAGCAACGGGCTAAGATAATAGGCATCGCACGACATCGCCTTTCGACTGACGGCGATGGTGTCACTACGCTTGTTGCCTTCCATGGCTGTCCGCTCCGTTGCCGATATTGCCTGAATCCGCAGTCGTTAGGCGACGGCGGTGGTTTCCGCGAGTATTTGCCGGAGGAACTGTATGCCGAGACGCGCATCGACGAGCTTTATTTCCTCGCAACAAACGGCGGCGTGACTTTCGGAGGTGGCGAGCCATGTCTGCGTCCGCAGTTTATCCGGGAGTTCCGCGAACAGTGTGGCTCCGCATGGCAACTCAATTTGGAAACATCGCTTAACGTGCCGACTGCCAACATCGAGGCTCTGCTTCCTGTGGTCAACACCCTGATAATTGACATCAAGGATATGAACTCCGACATTTACCGCAGCTACACAGGTCAGAGCAACAACCTTGTTTTCGACAATCTCCGCCTGATAGCCGATGCCGGGAGACAACGAGACTGCATCGTCCGCATACCGCTAATTCCCGACTATAACACCGATGCCGACCGCGATGCAAGCCGCAAGGCTCTCGAAGCTCTCGGCTTCGACCGATTCGATTTATTCACCTATCAAATCCGCGAACACTGACTATGGCACGAGGAAAGCAGACCTGCAAGATACTGAAAGAGATTCGTCGGCAGATAGCCGAGGCGAACGGCATAGATTTCTCCACATCGGAATGTCTCTATAAGGGTGACTGTCTCGGTACATGTCCCAAATGCGAAGCCGAGGTGCGCTACCTTGAGCAGCAGCTCCGCGCTCGTTCTCTCGCTGGAAAAGCCGTAGCCCTCGTCGGAATATCGGCGGCATCCCTCGCCATGCTCATGCCGATGACCTCGCAGGCTCAGACCTTGCAAGAACCGCAGAACATTTTGAAAGGAAGCATTCCTGTTATGGCTGATACTATAACAGTGAGAGGTGTAGCTTTGAGCGGTGATACCTTACCTGACGGAACCATATCAAAAGAGCCGTTAATCGGAGCAACAATCTCAAACAAGCGTACAGCATTAGGCGCCATAACGGATTTGGACGGTCATTTTGGATTGACCGCCTGTCTCGGAGATACTTTGAAAGTAGAATATGTGGGTTATGAACCGCTGGAAATCATCGTAACCGAGAATATGAGAAATGTGGAAATCACACTTACTCCATCGCAGGCCTTTCTGGGGGAAGTAGTTTTTGTCGGCGCTATGCCCGCTCGTAAAGAAAATCACTATCTTGATCTTAATGTAACTGATGAAAAAGGCAACGTAATTGTCCCTGAAAATCTTTATGTTGAGCGTGTATGGATTGACGAAGATGGAGATGAAGACTCGGAATATATTTCACCTGAATACTTTGACGATAAACACCCATGTCGCATTTATTGGGATTACCAAAGCGGCTTACAAGATGAAGACGGAAGGCCCCTTAAAGAAGCAACACTCCGCATAGAGGCCGAGGGTTACGACGACCCGGTGACAATCAAGGTCAAATATCCGAAACGCAACGCCAAGAAAACCATCAAGTTCAAACACAAAAAGAAATAACTATGATGGATCAGATTGGTAAATTCATAGCTTTGGCGGCTGTCATGTTCTTATTCATGTTCAGCCTTATATTCTGCTTCGACTCGCCAGATACGTTGACCAATATCTTGTTGGTCAGTGTAAACGTACTGTTTTGGGGCGGCATCCTTTGGCTTATCAACAGGAAAGGAGGCAAGCGATGAAACGAACTGATGAATACCTTAATAAGTCATTACGTGAACTTGGTGCTTGGAGCTGGCTCCGTGAGCCGTCTGAGATGGAATTAAATTCTGACCGCCTTACGATTGAACTGGATAGAATCAGCAAAAAGAAACTATGCCAATATACTTCGTCAGATATATACCTCGCAGTCAGTCAAGAAAAGGGTTTACAATACGCTCTACCAATGGCCGTCGCCATATTAAGCGATGATTTGCTTATTGATTGCGAATTTTATCCGGGAGATTTGCTAAAAGCAGTTCTTTCGGTGCCGACAACATATTATCAACATCACACAGAGGACTTTATTAGAATCGCATCTTTGGTTTCTTTGAAAACCAGTCAACAGGTCATGTATGATTATGGCGGCAACAGAGAACTCAGACGGTTGTTAGGTTTATGGACTGATTATCGAAAATCATATTGGGTGAGAATAATCACTAAAGATTATCAACAACCGATTGATGATATTAAGGACTTTATATATCGTGTTATTGAAGATGATATGTCTGCTGATGTGGAATTTTCAGACTATGCACAGTATTGGGAATCTGACAATCAAGGAGAAATTACAGCTTTGATTTCCACTGTCATTCCCTTTGAAATTCTGCGTAAACGCATTGCCTGTAAATGGACTCCTGCAGATAAAATCGGCAATTCCTTTGTTGCTGACTCTCGAACATACAAGATTCATTGTAATGCTATTTACTGGATTAGCATAGATTACGATAATTGATGATATGGAATTGATAGCTGAAATATTCACTGAAATATTCATACGGTCATGGTTCGGCTCGGCGATTAGACATATCGGAGCCGTACTTCGGTATGGTTGTCTGCGGTTGTTCTGTTGCGGACAGAAAGTATCGTATAAACACATTCGCTATGGTTCAGAGGATTTCAGCAATATAGACCATGCCGACAACAACCTTGCCAACGGATTTTTCGGCTTTCTTGTCCTCGCAGTGATTATAGTATTAATTGCCAAATAAATCTTGACATGAAACTGACCGATAAACGATTTTGGATATTTGAGACGTTGGCATTATTGTCAACAGCTACAACCTTAGGTATTATGGGAGTCTGTTTGGGTAGATTTGAACAGGATGGAGAAACCGTGCCTATTATTTGTATCATTTTGAGTTCGTATTTAGTCGGGCAAACAGTTGTTTGGAAAGTATCTAAATGTCTTAAATGGCTGAAACTTGGTCTGTCAACTTATTTTTATTCCATTATTTCTTTTGCGTCTTTATTCGCATTTATAATTATTCTTGATTATTTAGATCCTAAGCCACTTCCTGTTGATGGCTCAGCAGATACACATATTGGATTTTCTACATTCAGCATATCGTTGGTGGCATTAGTTTTATGGAGCTTAGTTTCATTCATTCCATCTATGCTTACGGGATTGATTGCTTCAATATACTTAGATTCCGAAAAGACTAAAAGTGAAAGGATATTAAAGAGTGTTTCTCTTGAGACCATAGGTGTTCATGGATTTGCTTATTCCCAAGATGAGGCACTGAAAATAACGAATGGATACTTTAATTCAAACAAGCCTATTCTTGGTGGTGATGTATATAAGCTGTTTAGCGGACGTATTGAATCTACTTCAGACAGTTGGTACTGTAACCGGAAAGAGTCTGAAACGCTATATGATTATATTGTCCGCAGCTATCATATTACCTGCGACTATATAAGAAATTATCCGGACAAAACAAATACATTTTTCAGCATCGTTATAGAGCAAATAGAAGATGAAATCAGACAGCAAGATATATAGGTTTTTCTTTGGGCGGCGAGGTGAGACACGCATACCTTTTGGCGTTATGCTGCTGGTTCTCGTGCCTTTCCTCATTGTCGGCTTGTATTTCCAGAATCGAAAATACAATGCGCTGTCTGCAAATCCGGTTTTTACATCAACTGTGGTTTCAGATGTCTATAGTATTCGCAATAGTCTATATATGAAATATCAGATATTTGTGGATGGGAAAGCTTATGAAGATGGTGCTCCATGCCGTGGTCTTTCCGTGGGCGACAGTATTGGTGTGGTGTATCAGAAGGACCATCCTGAAAACAACATGACAGTATTTGAATATTATGATGGGCCAGAATTTGGAGCGGTCATAATATTTGTAATTGTTGCAATTGTTTTGGCTGTATATCGTTGGGTGAAAATCAATCGAAAATACAACGACCGACGCCCTGAGCTGAATCGCTCCGGAAGGTGCATGATTTATCGCACCGAGAAAGAGTACATATTTGTTACGGTATATTATGTCAACTCAAGTTATCCGATTAAATTCTTGCCTCTTGACTGCGATAACGGGGCGTTTGAGAATACTCTGACTGATATTTTTCATGCAAGTGAGTATGAAAAATATACAGAGATTAAGGCATCCGAGCTAATCAAAGCGATGAAACAACGCTCATGGCGACAGCTTTATATGCACTCTACCAGTGTGTGTGTTACTCACGATAGCTATCGACTGAAAATACTGCCAACCCGAAAAGCCACCGACAGAGGACTTGTTTGGGATTATGACCGGGAAGTGTCTTTTGAACTTGATAGTGCATCTTGGAAAGATATTATTAACTCAATCAGAAAACTCCTTAAACCCAATGGAACTGACAGATAAACTATTTTGGATTGTGTGGGGAGTGTTGTTCGTTATCATGGTCGGGTGTTGTATATCCGTGGGCTGGAGTGAAGATATGGCATTGCTTGTCGGAGCTTATGGACTTTCGCTGTTATCAACTTGGCTGTGTCATAGGGTAAAACCCAAAGTTGCATACGGCAATTTGATTGTGATGACTGTCTATAATGCGATATTGAGTTATAATCTGGCATTTCACAGTCAGTATGGAGCTGGACTGACTTGGTGGCTCTTTGCACTGCTACTAAACGCCGTCCATTCAATCGCATTACTCGCATTCGTAATTGCGAATACAATAAAACGTAAAAAGTTAACGACTGGCCGATAAACGATTCTGAAAATTTGAGTGCTTTACCATTGTGCGGCATAGATTACTTCCCCCTGTAGATATATGCTGTGATAGCGATTGTCAAGACTGTAAGCCCGGAATAAACAACTGAAATTTGTGTCAGCATCTCGGAATGAAACAGTTTCACATTTGTGAATATGACGAGGGCAAAGAATGTGGAAAGTATCAGCAAGAATGCAATCATGCACCAGAATGTCGTCCGCGTTATGGATATGCGGTTCTCGTTGCGGCGGATATTCTTGTCCGCCTTTTCGCGTTCTTAGCGAATCCGCGATATGGCATTGTCGGCAATGACATGGCGTTAAGCATTGAGGTGTATTTCGCGTAGTCGCTGCGGGCGATGACAAGCTGCTCGCGGACTGCCTCCTGTTCCATTGTCAGCCGTACTTTCGGCTCGTATTCGTATGCTCGGGAAAGTACATAGTCACTGAGGCTCATGCCGCACTCTCCGGCAGGGCCTGTAATCTTCTCCCGTCGCGACTTGCTGACACGGAACGAGATCGTCGAATCACGTTTCTCCTTAGCTTTCTGTTGTGTCATCATAGTCGTCAGAAGTTAAAAAGGTCATCCATTGTCACTTCGCTGTGGACTATGCTTTTGTTTTTAGCATTGGCCACGCCGTAGGTGGTAATAAAAGTATGCACCACGGTCTTGTTTGTTTTGGTAAGTTCCTTAAACAGACCGGAACGTTCGCGCAGGCGACGCTCGTATTCAGGTTTGATACGGTAAGCGTCTGTACTGAATTTCATCTCACAAAGATGTATTATCCTGTCGGCACGTTCGATGATCATGTCTATTTGTCCACCCGGTGTTTCTGTTTTCTTATCCGGCTTGACTTGCCATGTGGACAAGGATGTAGCCATACCTCTTATACCCAAAGAGGATTTGATTTGCTTATGATGCCTCATGCAAACCAGTTCAAAACCGTTCCCCATCCAATCAAAGATGATTCCGGAGTTGATGTGGTTGCTCCACCATTCGTTATCGTGGGAAAGATTGTTTACAAGGAACTTGAAATAGAACAGCGAGAAGAAATCCGTCAGCCTGTAAACTGCGTCACGGCGTTTATTGCCGTATTGAAGCCATTTCTCAATCATGTCGGAACTTTCAAGATTCTTGATGGCTTTGGATATATTGCTGCTTTTTGATGACAATGACGAGAATATATCCTTGTATGTCATTCCGGATTCATGCTCACTGAGTAACTGAACGATTGAAGTGTATAATTCAGCATTGTCAAAGAGTGCGTTATACAGTTCGTCAAATTCCAGTTTCAAAAGCGCACCCTCGTTGAAGAACAGTCTGTCCATATTTTGAGCGAAACTCAATTCCGGCTCAAGGAGGCTGTAGTAAAATGGGATACCGCCAAGAACCATATAGGTCTGGGTCAGTTGATATCTGTCCCATTCAATGCCGCGTTCCGCAAGATAACGCTCGGTCTCGTTCAGAGAAAACGGAGACAGATGTAGGTTACAGGTGATTCTTGCATGAAGGCCGCCCTTATTCGCGACAATCTTATCTTTCATCCATGAGGTTGCCGACCCTGTGGCCACAAGCATTATGTTCCGCTGTGACATGGCCCAGCCGTTCCAAAAATTCTCAAGGGCGGACACAAATATGGATTTACCGGAATCCATCCAAGGCATCTCATCGATGAACACTATCCGCTTACGGTCTGAGGGCAAAGAAGACAAGTATTCTTCAAGTGCATGGAAGGCTTCGTCCCAGTTTCTTAAATTTGATACTTTCTTCTTGGAATAACTGTTGAGGACACTCTGAAAGTTGTTCAGTTGCCTGCGGGTTGTCATGCCATGGGCACCGACATACTTAAAATCAAATTCCTGATTGAAGAACTCTTCTATCAAGAAGGTTTTACCGATACGCCGTCTTCCATAGACTATCACCAGCTCTGACCTGTCGGAGTTGAGACATCTTTCCAGTTCAGCACATTCCTTGTCACGACCAATAAGTTTGTCCATATTTCCAATTTTGGTGCAAAGGTACGCAAATTTAATTGCCGAGTCAAATATTTAGCCACGTAATTGAACTTATATCAAAAAAACTTGTTGATAAATTCAGGTTTGAGGCACAAAATCCCGTTTTTGAATGGAAGAAGACTTAAAATCTGAACTTATCCAATTTTTGAGATGAGATAAGTTCAGTTTATATGTTCAACAGGAAAGTATGTGCCGAGTTTTGACTAAAACGGGCTGAAACAGGTGAAAAAAATTCAGATCTCGGCATCAGTCAAACACCCCATCCACCAGATTGACGGCTTCAACTTTCTTGCTGTCAACAATTTTTGCGTATATCTAGGCCGTTTTCACATTGGAGTGTCCGAGCAGCTTGCTCGTTGTATAAAGGTCTGCGCCCAGTGTCAGCATCATCGTTGCGAAGTTGTGCCGGCTCGTATGATAGGAGATATGCTTCCTGATTCCTGTCGCCTCCGCCCATTTTTTCAGGTTCTCGTTCACATTGCCGTAATTGACGAGGTTGCCGAACACGTACCCATCAGAGGTGCTTTCTCCTTTTTCGGGCAACCATTTCAACGCCTGTCCTGACAGGGGAATGTATAACGCTTGGTGGTCTTCTTCATCACGACAGAAACGAATGTCTGCCCGTTCTCGTGATAAAGGGTATGTTCGCGTTCCGGTTCTATGATCGCCCTCTTACACCTGAGCAACAAGACAGTCTTAATGACGACCCATGTCTGATAGTCTATAATGATTCGACTGTATTTGAGTTTATGGCCGGCGTTTTAGGCACCCAGGCCTTTCCCTGCAAAAAGAATGCATTGAAGCACGGCATAAATGTAAAGATAAATGAAACTGACCGCTCGACAATTTTTAATAAAAGCCATTCCAATTTCTTTAGTAATTACTCTGTTATCCGGAATGATATTTTATCGGCATGAAATTCAATTTGAGGAGATTGGCAGGGTAAAAAATACCACGGTCAATGACATCAATAATTTCCACCCTTATTGTTTCGTACTTATTCACGATAAATCAGATTTAGAATATTATATGTCATGCCTCGATTCCATCCCATTTAATATTATTGAGGATTTTGACTTAGCGAAGTATTCTTATTTACTGACTTTCGGCAATAGTGTTGAAAAGTTGTCCTATAGCTTGTATGATACATTTAGATACGATGTGTCTCCGAATTATTGTAGAGTATGTAAAAGCGGTAACCAATTGCTTATTGTTGATTATCTAAATTTTACATATCGAGAAAAATCTATGTACAACAATGCCTCATTGATAGGGAATGACAGTATTTATATTTATCGACTTCCTCATCTTTCGTTCCTAAGAGGGTTACAAGGCTTATGAACCACATATAAATCTCGATGCACACGCACCGGGATTCCGGATAGCAAAGAAATTGTCATATTACAATGGCAGTAAAGAAAAAGCTATATTGTCGAATAGTCTGGTTCAAGCAGATTCTTGATTGTGGCAAGCCGTATATATCAGATATATTTTGATGAAAGTGGACGATTGTGACATTTGTCACAACTTTTGTCATTATTACTCCGTAACTTTGCGGGAATTCATACAACAGGTAGGAGGATGAACGCACAGCCGATTTGCCAACACTGTGCGAATTCCGAGGCGTTTTGCCAATGCTAATAATACAACCGACATATAATTTCAACTCCATAATGAATAATAAACTCTACATATCATTACTCTTTATAATCCTTCCTGTATATTTGTGGGGAGCAGTTATTACGGGAAGGGTTGTGGATGTGCATAATGACCCTGTCATGTTTGCTAATGTCATCTTATTAAACGATAGTGTTTTCATAAGGGGCACAACTTCCGATGAGTTCGGTGGCTTTTCGATTGAAAATGCATCTGAGGCGAACGCTATCAAAGTGAGTTGTATAGGATATGAAGATTATTTCTGTCCGGTTCGCAATCGTGGGGATATCGATCCGGAACTTCGGAAAAAAGAAGGATGTAATGGCAAGCTATCTTTTCGACATGCAATTTTGCAAGTGTATTATTCGTTTAATTTATAAACCTCAAAAATTTATAAAATTATGAATCTTCCGTTTTATGTTTATCTTCCTATAGTCGGAGGAATTGTCGGCGGTATCATCGGTGGTTATTACCATAAAAGGCAAAAAGAGAATCAACGAAATAAGGGTAAATAAGCCGCTCTAATGGCTGCTGTTTGCTTCATTTGATAGCATTGAACATCAATTCTATTTCTTCGAGATTCTACACCATTTCGAACTTCTTCCTGAATATGGATAAGCGAATGTGTCATACTCCTACAATTTGAAGAATTGGTATTCCAAGCACATTCTCGATTGATGGAATTGTTTCAATCGTGAAATTGTGCCTAAAATACCTCTTTTGGTTCCATTTACCTCAATCTTGATTGTAGCCCCGTCTTTGACACACTGCAATTTCCATACATCCGGTTTATGGATGACACGAATTCCAGGGACTGCCTTCTCTATTGCGGTTTTCAGTGCCGACAGATGCGAATTGATGTTTGCGAGACTCGTATTTCGGTCTTCCAGCAGTATGTAGGTAACATCAATATCGACGGAATATCTCGGAAGGTTTCTATGAAAAAGATTTATCGCAGTTCCTCCATGTACGGCGAAATCCTTTATCTTGAAAACGAGTGGCATCACTCTGATAAGGAGTGCGACCTGTCTGCGATATATGTCATTCATATTCATTCAATTCTTTAGGCACGGTAATGCGATACTTGGAAATGTAAACTCCATTGTCAACGAGTTGGAGTTTGGAAGTTGTCAGTCCGAATTTATCTGGATCAAGCATATCAAACCAGTAGTGTCCGACTTTTTCGGCCATATACAGAAACATTCGTTTTACGCGTTGGCTTGATGTGTTTTCAAGTGCAGCCTGAACTTTTTCGGGATCAAGTGACGTCAACTGCTCCATTATATAGTACAAATCCATATAATTATAGTAATCCGGGACGAGATGCAGACATTCCAGAAATGCCTGCTCCGGCGACGATATTACTATGGAGAGTCCGTTTCTATCAAGGGACTGGGTTGCCGGATTCTTAAAGATAACTGTATGAAACGGCACTATCGTCATGTCGTATTTTTCACTTCTGACCCAATCATCAACGCAGCCGCTATTAAAAGCGACTATGAGCCGAGGTTTACACATAGGCACGTAATGACTGAATCCAAGAAGTTCAAGGGCGGAATGTGCCGCTATTCTTGCTTTGTTACCGGTCTGGTTATTGTAGCAGAAAACGGCAGCCAACGCAGAAAGATTATCATTATTTCTATACATTACCCCACGCGACAACCCTTCGAGCCATCCTGAATCCCGGTATCTCTTTATGAGTTGGGAGGAGTATCCCTCTTTCCGAAGCCAAGCGGCAAACAGAAGTCCGCCGGGAACTGCAT
>CABRKI010000086.1 GCA_902471455.1 uncultured Porphyromonadaceae bacterium
GGCATTCCTGCTGAACCGCTCTTCCGATCTGTGTATGGAGGCGGATTTTGATATGAGCGATTTTTTTTGTAATTTTGTAACGAAATAGGGCTTTATCCGGCCTTGTTTTGTGGTTTAATTGAAAATAACTGATTTGTAATTAGATATGGCAGAGGAAATAGAACTGCAGGAAAACCAGCCGAAAGATTATGTGGCCGACAATATCCAGGTGCTCGAAGGTCTGGAAGCGGTGCGCAAGCGTCCCGCGATGTATATTGGCGACATCTCCGGCCGCGGACTTCATCACCTTGTCTATGAGGTGGTAGATAACTCTATCGACGAGGCTCTCGCCGGATTTGCCAACCATATCGAGGTGACTATTCTTGAAGACAACTCGATAAAGGTGGTTGACAACGGCCGAGGCATACCGGTTGACATGCACGAGAAGATGCATAAACCGGCGCTTGAGGTGGTCCTGACCGTGCTTCACGCGGGTGGGAAGTTCGACAAAGGCTCGTATAAGGTTTCCGGCGGTCTTCACGGTGTTGGCGTAAGTTGCGTTAACGCGCTTTCAGACTATCTCCGTGCCGAAATCCATCGCGACGGCAAGATACACATGCAGGAATATGCTTTCGGCAAACCGACATGCGACCTCCAGGTGATAGGGGAGACCGACCATACCGGCACGACCATAGTGTTTCATCCGGACGCATCGATATTCACGGAGACCGTATATGACTACGAAACCCTTGCAAACCGTCTTCGCGACCTTGCTTATCTCAATGCCGGAATCACGTTGACCCTTACCGATATGCGTGAGCGCGACGAGCAGGGAAAACCTCGCAGCGACGTTTTCCACAGCGACGAGGGTCTGAAGCAGTTCGTGCGTTATCTCGACCAGGGGAAGGAGCCGCTCATCGAAGACATCATCCATCTCAACACGATGAAGAACGGTGTCCCTGTGGAGGTGGCTATGACCTACAATACGTCTTTCTCCGAGAATATCTTCTCTTACGTCAACAATATCAACACCATAGAGGGTGGTACCCACCTCACCGGTTTCCGCCGCGGCTTGACATCGACCCTCAAAAAGTATGCCGACGACAACCATCTTCTCGACAAACTCAAGATAGAACTTTCGAAAGAGGACTTCCGCGACGGTCTCACCGCCGTGGTTTCGGTGAAGGTGGCCGAGCCGCAGTTCGAGGGACAGACCAAAACCAAACTCGGAAACAACGATGTGGGCGGAGTGGTGCAGACCGCCGTCAGCGAGGCTCTCCGTTATTATCTGGAGGAGCATCCGAAACAGGCGCGTGCCATTGTCGATAAGGTTATGCTTGCCGCCCAGGCGCGTCATGCCGCTTACAACGCGAGGATGAAGGTGCAGCGTAAGTCGCCCCTTTCGGGTGCAGGGCTTCCGGGCAAGCTTGCCGACTGCAAGAGCCGCGATGCCGCGGCATGCGAATTGTTCCTCGTCGAGGGTGACTCCGCAGGCGGTAGCGCAAAGCAGGGCCGTAATCCCAATTTCCAGGCAATCCTTCCTTTGAGAGGTAAAATCCTCAACGTGGAGAAGGCCATGGACCATAAGGTGTTCGAAAGCGAGGAGATTGTCAATATGTTCAAGGCCCTTGGCGTCACCATCGGCACCGAGGAGGATTCCAAGGAACCCAACATGACCAAGCTCCGCTATCACAAGATTATCATCATGACCGATGCCGATGTCGATGGGGCGCATATCGCCACCCTCCTTATGACGTTCTTCTTCCGTCGGATACGTCCTATCATCGAGAACGGATATCTCTACATCGCCACCCCGCCGCTCTATAAGTGCAGCACGAAGGGTAAGACCAAGGTGCAGGAATATGCGTGGGACGAGCAGCAGGTGCAGCGTTTCGTGGATACATATTGCGACGGCAACCGCGACCGTATGGTGCTCCAGCGTTATAAAGGTCTTGGAGAGATGAACCCCGAGCAGCTTTGGGAAACCACCATGGACCCCGAGAACCGTATGCTCAAGAAGGTGAACCTCATCAATGCCGCGGAGGCAGACCGCACATTCTCCGTGCTTATGGGCGAGGAAGTGGGCCCGCGCCGCGAGTTTATCGAAGCTCACGCCACCTACGCCAACATCGACGCCTGACAAATACAATGTAATAAAAACACAATGTGCCCTGCGGTTCGAACCGCAGGGTACATCGTGTTTATAGTCCCCTTTGTTTTCGAAGCCAACGCATGAAAAACATGTCGTACAGAAATGTTGACGACCCTTCGCGTGATATGATGCCATCTTTATGAAGCCTGTTGAGGGCTGCCTGAAGTGATGAAGCAGTTGAAAAACCGCTTTCTTTAAGTGAATCGCCAGAAAGAATGTTTTCGACGCTCCTTTTGCATGCAAGATAATACACAAGTTCCCTTTGTTTTGATGTCAGTCTCGACATAATCTCCCGGTAACTGTATTCTTGCATTCCTATGATATTTTCCTCGGCTTTGTCAATCATGTCACGGCTTAGGGTCCCACCCGCTTCTGTTATGGCGAAAAGTTCGTTCATTATCATCTGGATGAACCATGTTATGCCTGACATTCGCGAATATATTTCCTCGATTGTGGAAATGTCGCCTGTCTTTCCGTAATCGGAAAAACGTTGCATCGCAAACTCCACATACTTGTTTTGGGGAATGGGTTTCAGAGGGTAGGTCAGCACGCTTTGATAGAACGGTTTGGTAGGACTGTTGAAAATAATGTTCATCATGGATTCCGAACTACCTGCGAAAATAAAGCGGGTGTTTTTAGCTTTCTGTACGTAGGTGCGAAGCAACGCTTCCGTTTTGCCTCCGGTGTAGGTGGCGATTTCCTGAAACTCGTCGATTGCTACAATGCATCTGCGGTCGGATGACTCAAGATAGTCAAATATTTCCGAAAGCGTGAGTTCGGGCTCATTGAGTTGTCTGGCGGTTATATTGAATGATGGTTCCCCGGATATGGGGTCAACGCTTATCGATGGCCGGAGACTGCTTACCGCCTCTATGAATTTTTTCCATCCCGAACGCCGTTTCATCACAATTTCTCTGAACACGGCATGTCCGAGGGTGGAAATCATTTCTTCAATCGAAGAGGTGGCATATATATCGATGAAAATTGTGTAGTAAGTTGATTTTATTGTTTCCGTTGCAAAGAAGTGTTCTATCAGTCCTGTCTTACCTAACCTTCGAGGAGATATTATTGCTATGTCCCTGCCGTTTTCTATCGTTTTTCTCAGGAATGAGGTTTCCTCTTCACGGTCACAGAAATAGTAACTGTCAATATATCTTCCTACTACGAATGGATTGTTTTGTTTATGCTTCATTATTATTATTGTAAATATAATTATTATGATTATGATAATTGCAAAGATAATAATTATAATTGTAATAACGGTATGTCATGACGTAGTAATGTAAGAAAATTTGAGTCGGTCTTGTTTTTTTGTAGTATAATTATAAAACAACGTTATTATAGTTGTTTAGAATAATATAAATAATTAATTTTGTAGAAACAATATTAGCGATTATGGAAGCTCGGACTTTGACCCCAATTCAAAAAGATTTACTGAGAATGTTTTCATTCGATCATAGTGATGCCTTTGCTAAAGAAATAAAGGAGGTTATAACTCGTCATTTCCAAACTAAGGTAGATGCGGAAACTGAACGCTTATGGGAATCCGGCATCCTTAATCAAGAAAAATTGGATTTGATTCGGAACGAGGATTTACATGCCATACGTAAAAGAAATGGATAACCTTGTTCTCGACACTAATTCATTGATTCAATGTTTGCCTTTAAGAAGCCGTTATCATGACCTATGGGTTTCATTCCTGGACGGTCGTAATTATATATGCGTTTCAAATGAGATATTGGACGAGTATGAGGAAATATTGGAGATGAAAACTTCTCATGAATTAGCTTCAAACGTGATTAAAGTGTTATTAAACAATTCATATGCACTGTTTTGTACTCCTTTCTTCAACTTCAATCTTATAGAGAATGATCCTGACGATAATAAATTTGTGGATTGTGCTGTTTCTGCCGGGGCAAAGTTTATTGTGACGGAAGACCGTCATTTTAATGTCCTTAAGAAAATTGATTTTCCAAAGGTGGAAATAATAGGATTAGACGATATAATCAAGAGATATAGATAAAGATTGTTGTTGTAATTGAGTGTTCTTGACTTTTATGAAGACGATTTTCATTATAATTGGAGGGATGGCGGATGTGGCTCATGCCGGACTCGGAGGGGCCACCCCTTTGATGGCGGCTTTGACCCCCTCTCTCGATGCGCTGGCAAAGTGCGGTTGCTGCGGATTGATTCAGAATATCCCCGACGGTTTTCCGGTTACTACCGAAAACGCGGTGCTGTCGCTGCTCGGTTATGACTTCGAGCGTGGAGTGCCTTCCACCCAGACACTTCGGGCGTTCGGCACAAGCGCACCGTTGCTCCAGAGCGATTTGCGTTATTTTGTAATGCCCAAGTTCTCGGGGCATGGTGTGGTGGTGTCGGACAACGAAGCGGTGCGCGGCATAGGAATGATGGGTATGCTCCGTCCGCTATATCCTATGGGGGAATCGGTTGACATTTCCGACAGCCATCCCTGCGGGTCTCTTCACGACAAAGCCCTTCTTGCCATAAAAGCGATAGAGATATTCGATTTTGTCATGGTCTATATAGGCGAGGCGGATCTTGCATCGCGGCAACGCGACGTTGACGGCAAAATCGATGCGATAGAAAGAATCGACAGGGAACTGATAACTCCTGTGGCAGATTATGTATGGAACGCCAAGCTGCAGATGAATCTCGTGGTGGCGTGTGACCATGTCACGTCAAGCCTGACGGGGAAATGCGAAAGGGGAGATGTGCCTGCGGTGGTATATTTCAATGACGACCTCCCTTACGACACGAAAGCGTTTGATGAGGCGACAGTGGCTGAGGGTCCTCTCAATGCCCCGTTGCCGGGCGATCTTATGCGTCTGTTAGTGTCGTTTGAGCCGTTTATCGAAGAAGAAGGTAACAACGCCGGATTGTAGGGCGCGATGCAATGATAAGACGCATAATCGTTGGAGACAAGTCGCGTCAAAAAAAGAAAAAGGCTGACTCACGTCAGCCCTGTTTCCTTCAATTAAAACAACAATAACAACTTTTTCAGAACGCTTATAGCAGTATATCTTTGTCTTCTTTTAAGCTTTTAATCCATTTGCAGATTTTTGGCTTTTGTGAAGAACTTATCTTCATCTTTTTGTTTTGGCGGCTTTATCAGCCTTTTTACGATAATATAACACATGGTGGAGGAAGTTGGTTTAACGCGAAGTGAAAATTTTTTAGTTTTATCAATCGACTCGTATTTTCCGGCTCGAATTTCCTTGCCGGAGAATATAGATTCCTTTCGGAAGATTATCAATGGATTTTCCAATCTTTACACCTTGAAGAGTAAATACTTCCGGCTCGCATTCACCGGTATTGACATCATCGGTAATTGATGAGACTGCCGACTGGGATATCGGAAGGATATTGGCAGGCATGAACATGTATCGCCATTTCGATATATAGTCGTTAAGAGATTCATCGGGAACGTAAACCAATGTTTTCTCACGGTTATAATTATAGTTGGTAGTGAAAGAAGCGAAGAGAAAGGGAGGAACCTTTGCTTTTATAATAATTTTGTCAATATAAAGGTTACTGAAACTATCGCTTATACCGGTTATATTTTCAGGTAAGATGATGGTTACCGGATTATCGGAGATTTCTTCTTTAATTAAATCTACTCCCCAGGTTGATGATACTGTCAATTCTTCTCCGTCCATTGTCACATTCCCGGGAATTTCGAAGGTATAATTGTTGGCTATTACATTTTTCGTTAATTGTTCGTCGAGATTCATTTCGGAAATAATTTGCAGATAGTTCTCTAATTCGGATATTGGACTTGCGAAGTCATATCCTCTCCCTATGATGTCGGCCAGTTCGCTCCTTATCATATCCCTTTTATCAATATAAGAGCCGTATGAATCCATTATGTCTAAGTATGTTTCTATCTCTTTCGAGAGCGTTCCTGTGGATTCATACAATTCGATGAATTCTTTCTTTAGGTTTTCAGGAAAGTCCTTAATGTCGTAAGGATACCCGGTTTCGTCCGGATTTATTCCACCGGCTTTTAATATTGAGGTGAGTTTTTGCCGTTTATCGTTATATTTTGTGTTGAAGTCGAGCAACTTAGAATTGAAAGATTCAATCTCGGAATATACTTCGCGGAGCCGTTTGATGTTTTCAGCTGAATAATACACGCTGTCGAAAGGTGTTTCTACATATTCAGATTTTGAATCTGAATATGTACTTGCGTCAGCATTGAAATCCTTATGAGATGAGTTCACTCTTGTATCTATGATTGAATCCTCTCGGATGGTGATTTGCATTTCCGATTGTAGATGATACGTCATACCGGCGATATATGATATTGATTCATACATGGTTTGATAATTTTGATTGGCATCCTCGTCCATGCGAGAGAGGATTGCATCAAATTTCCCGGATTCGTAAACATCTTTCAGATAATTCAGATTCGAGTTCGCGGATGTGTATAACTCTATATAGCTTTCGAATTCTCGCAAAACCTTACTTCCTGAGGTCATGGTGACATAATTGTCTTTTTCTATGGTGTAGGCCGTTGAATTTCTTTTGTCGATCTGATATTGATAGATGTATGGCACATTGATTGTCAGAATATCGTCCCCGTTATCCGTTGCATTATCGGCGAATGTCATTGGAAATGACACGGCGGTTGCGATAAATATGGCGATATATCTCATTAATCTTTCCATGATTGTATTATTTATTGTGTTATAAAATAATTTTATAGCCGATGCAGTAACTATTTGTGCAATTTTAAATTCGTTGCAATCAAACATGCCGGAGGCATGCCCCTACATTCAAGATTACACAAATACTTTATGCCCAAACGATAGCGTCGGTCAGTCTATCATAATTTTTCTGCATGAGTTTCCACTACGCACGATGTAAATTCCTTTCGGGAGATTGTCGATTGAATTTCCAATCTTTATGCCTTGGATTGAAAAAACTTCACAAGTGGATTCAGAGCAAACGTTTTCAGTGCTTTCCACGGAAGCTACCGACATCGGAAGTATTATTGCGAAGTAACGGCTCCAGTCTGAATCCCGATATGAATTTACTGCGCCGTCGGGTACGACAAGGATTTTCGAGGATTCCATCATGCCTGTGAAAGGTGGGTTTTCATTGTCGAGTGTTGGAGGTGTGGGGTTTATAGAAATTACTTGCGTCACGGATTTCGATGCCAACGCCCCGTCTTCGAGGAGAGTGATGGATTCCGGAATAACGACGGTCAAGTTTCCGGCTGTCGCCCTCGTTTCGGTTGAAGCAAGGATGTTGCCGCTTATGCGGGTTATCGTAATTTGCCTTCTGTAGAATTCTCCGTAATGTTCTTCGTCATATTCAAACGTTGATGGAATCCGGATAGTCCATTCTTCGCGGGCCGCGTTTTCGGTGATGCGACCGGGTAAATCAAGTTGCCTGAGGTTTTCTGCAAGCTCTAATGCCTTCTGTGCTTCCGCTTCCGGATTATGTTTTTCAAGAGATTGGGTGCAGTCGTCGATTAATCTTTCCAGATTGCCCCAAGGATTGTAATACGCTGCGGATGACATGAATTCATATAAATCGTCGGCTTCCTTGTTAATCTCGTCTATGATTTGCCAAAGGGCTATTTTTGCGGATTCTATTGCAGGAAAATCCATATTGGAGGTGATACGTTCGTTGATTTCATCAATTCGCGCAACCCAATCCAAACATTGTTTTTTACAGATGCTGTCAATCCTTGCTATTTCTGATGCGGCTATGGAAATTGTTTTTTCAGATTCTTTCCGGGCCTCTTCGATTTCTTTTTCGATGGTTTCTGGTTTCCAACGGGATGATTCTTCGATAAAATAATGGAATTTCTCAATGGAATTCTGTATGTCAAATCCATCCGATGCAATTGAGTATGGCGATGTATGGGCGGCATTTTTTTTCGCTTGTGCATTATTAGCGATTGAATCCGTATAACTTTCGAGAAGTGCGAGGGTATCTTTGGCCCTTCTATTTAGCACCTCAAATTCGGAGGGATAACCGTAAAGTTTTTGGGTGATACTTTCGAGTTGTTGACTGAAAGAATCGGATGCGGCTGCGATTGTGGCGGCATACCCTGAATATGCATTTTTTAGTTCTGATGCGGCTGCTGTACTTTCTTTGACAAGATCGGAAGAGGCGAACGATTCTAATTCTTGTATCGGTGTTTCGGAAGGTTCCAGGGAGATGTTGTATACTCCGTACGTATCCGGAGTGATGTGGTAGCAGAATCCGGAAGTCTTGTCGATAAGATATTTGTCGCCTCCTGCGGATGTGATTGTGGTGATGTCGGCCGTGTCGATGTTTGCCGGCGTGTCTTGGGCGTTTGCCGAGCCCGTAATGCTTGTCAGAAAAAAGACAAAGCATGATAGTAAAGATTTCGTCATGAATTACGACAATTAATGGTCGGACGCCCTTGCCGAAACCGTTTTTACAAAGAGAAAAAGCGTAGGACGTAATCTGCTTATTCATCAGAGGCATCGCCAAACGCCTATTCCCTATAAACAGTCCACTCCCACGCCATTATCGGATACCGATACCCCTTGTCGGGGAGTGGATATACGACAAGCATGAGCCTTTCTTGACTGCTTTGTCCCGGGAAAGAAAAATTTGGCGAATTTCTGATGAGGGAAAAGCAAGAAACGCTTTTTATAAAACAAATATCCAGGCCTCTGCCTGAGACTGCAAAGATAGGATTATAAATCCATTTTACAAAACTTTTGACTTACAAACTCGTAAAATTCCTCAACGTTTTGAATCCGATTGCATCAGTTCATCATGTCGAGGTAGATGCCGAGGGCGGTTTCTATCTCTTTTTGGGGGGGAACGCAGTCGATAACCGAGACGCCGGGGGAGGTGAGGAGCGTGAAGTTGGCATGCCCCACGGAGGCGTTCTTCTTGTCGTGCGACATCAGCGAAATCAGTTGGGGGATGTCGTCGCAGTTTACGTTTGTGCGGGGATAATGAGGCTTCAGCACGCATTCCGCATATTTCGTCACTTCTGCGGAATCGAAACCTTTTAAGATATGACTGAGAATCAACTCCACAAGCATACCGTGGGCCACGGCTTCTCCGTGGGCGAGAGGTTTGTGCCGCTCGATGGCGAGGCTTTCGAAAGCATGGCCGGCCGTGTGTCCGAAATTCAGAATCTTGCGTAACCCTTTTTCAGTAGGGTCTTGCGCCACAACGTCTTCCTTTATTTCCACGCAACGTTTCATTGCCGCTTCAAGGCGTTTTTCGTCTTCGAGCACGCCGTCAATGTCAAGTAATGACCGATAGAGCGACTCATCGGCAATGAAACCTGTCTTCAGCATCTCTGCATAACCTGAAACGAGTTCGCGTCGTGAGAGCGTGGCAAGCGGAGCGGCGGTTATAATTACTTCCGAAGGGAGATGGAAAGCTCCGATTTCGTTTTTTAAACCGTTGAAGTTTATACCTGTTTTGCCACCTGTGGCCGCATCCACGGCCCCAAGCAGTGTCGTGGGGACGTTGATGAAGCGTATCCCGCGTTTGTAGGTAGCTGCCGCGAAACCTCCGATATCGGTTACGAGGCCGCCGCCTATGTTCACCACAAGGCTATGGCGGGTGGCTCCCGCTTCTTCCAACGCATTCCAGATGCGCACGACCGAGTCGAGGTTTTTATGGTCTTCCCCGGGTTCCAATACCACCTTGTTGGCTTTGACAAAGGTCTTGGAGGTGTTGAAAAGCGGCAATACGGCTGCATCGACATTTGTGTCGGTCACGATTGTTACAGTAGCGGGCGACAGCCTTTCAACGGCTTCGTCCAGTTCGTTTATAAGTTGCATATTGGTTTCGTTGTTGTCAATTCGGTCATGGAGTCCGGTTTCAAGCCAGTCGGCGAAATCGTCCATAGAAGGAAAAATCATGTCGGCACCCTCTTTTTCAAACGCTTCGCGAGGTATGGGCCCCGTAGTGACGGCGATTGTGAAGCATCCGGCAGCTTTGCCGGCCCTCACACCGAGCGGTGCATTTTCGACAACAATGCATTCCTTGGGATTTACCGCAGCCTTTGCAGCCCCCATCAGGTAGGGTTCCGGTTCCGGTTTGCCATGTTTCACATCGTTTGCCGTCACCCTCATGTCGGCAGGGAACGCTCCCGGATAGTCTTTGTCAAGACTGTTGAGAAGGGAACTCTGTGCCGATCCCGTCACCAGCACGCGAGGTATGCCGGCATTCATGAAAGCACGGAGCATACGGTCGGCCCCTTTCATCGGCATTTTGCGTCCGGAAGCCGTGAAAATCTGCGCCTTGCGGGCATAGAGGTCTTTTTTCTCTTGCTCAGAAGCATTGCGGTGAAGTTCGCGTCGGAAAATCAGGTTGATGGTGGCTGCCCCGGTCATCCCCTCATAAAGGTAATATTCATCCGGATCGGTCTCGATGCCGTATTCCGCCATCATCTTATGCCATGCGCGTGCGTGATGGCTCATCGAATCGTAAAGCACGCCGTCCATGTCGATAAGCGCGGCGCGTATGTCTGTTGGAAACATATCTTGCTGTTTTATTAAGGAACGGAGGAAGTGCGTTCCTGATTGTTTCCGGCGTCGTATTTTGCGGCGAGGGCTACGAATTCGAGCCATCCGTGGCGGAGTTGGCGCATTATGTTGACGTGGACATTGTCATTGAGCTCGGAGGCTATTTCGCGTTCACGACCGTCTTTCACCCATCTTCCGCCAAACCTTATTGCGGGGTGATGGAAATTTCCGACGATGTTCACCCCGAACGGCAACCGGAACGGCGATTTGAGCAGCCCGGCATGATAGTATATGTTCCCCTGAAGATTGTTGACTCCTGCCAAAAGCACTTTATAACTTCCCAAATCCAGGACGAAAGGTTCGAATTGCAGCAGATTGTCGTGGAAGTTTCCGTGGATTTCGAAATCCTGCACGGCAATGGGCCCGTCGCCTTTTATCAGCATGAGATGGGTGATGTGTTTCATCTTATCGTCGTCGCGTCCTATTTCCACACTGTCGCCATTAAGAGTGACCTTCGCTTCCATAGAGGGGGCGTTGACCGACATGTCGGGGAACATGAGGAATTTCCCGTCGGCCCTTGCATCAAGCACGCCGTTTATGGCTTCCAATTCCGGAGTGCCTTCCGAAAGTTGTGGAAACTCCTTGAAGAAGTTCTTGACGTTGAAATCGTCAACGTCAAGACCGAGCTGCATATAAATATCGTTGAGGTCGGAAGTGGAATATGTCCAGTCGAGACATGCCGTGCAGAACGAGGAGCCGACGGTGAGTTTCCCGATTGTCGCCATCCCGTTCTTTACTGTTATTTCCGTAGAAAGAGGCTCGAACCGATATTGCATGTATTCGGCTTTTTCAGAGTGAAGGTTGAGGTCGGCAACGATGTTACGTGGAATCGCCACGCATACGGAATCGGATGCCGTCGGCTTGCCGAGGGGTGCCACCGCATAGTTTGCACGTTGGCCGCTCGTTGCCTCCTGTCCCCTATAATATGTGCCGCAAAGCTCGTTGATATCCACGTTGTTGAAATCAGCATCCAGGTTTAATGCTAAAGGCGTTTGCGTCGCGGCAAGAAGGAATGGCCTTAGGTGGGCTATGTTGCCTTTGATTCTTGCAGATGTATTGCCGGACACCACATCAGCATTGTAGATTACAAGGGAATCTGCATCGGTTGAGAGATGGAGGCCGGATAATCTGTTGACGAGTGGATATGCCGCCGTGTGGAACGAACCGCTGTCTGCCTTCAGGTCTGCTTTCAAATCGGCCATGGTGAGACCCGTCTGAAGCATGGAAGGGATGGTGGCCACAAGATATAGCGGCGTGTGTTTTATCTCTTTCGACAATATAGAATCTTCCAAAGATGACGGATGTGGACTAACGGACGATATGCTGAACGGCGAACTTCGGAGAACCCCCGTCATGTCAAGGGCGAGACCATTAATTCCGACTGTAGTACCGTCTGACTCCGATTCAATCCCCTTGGCTTTGAGGAGCACGCGTCCGTTTGCACCGGCACCGTTCTGTCCGGCATTCAGACCGTAAGCCAGCTTCACGCCGGAGAGGGAAGCGTTGATTTTTGCAGAAGCGTCTTTTATTGTCAGCAAGGGAGTCTGGAATTCCCCTTTCACTTTCATCTTCTTAAGAGAAGGGGCATTCAATTCAGACAATAGGGCATCGATATGGGTCGTTGCTTTTAAATCACCGCTGATTTTCATTGAAGATGACGGAAGAAACCTCTTGTCAACCTTTTCAAGGTCGGCATCACAAATTAAATCTGCCTTTATCGACGGACTTTTCCCAAGCAAGGAATCCACGCTTCCTTTTATTTTGAATTCCATGCCCCCCGAGGCGGTGAAGCTGCAATTTCTGATTGAAAGCGTGCTTGCCAGACCGTTTCCTCCGGTTGATAAAAGAACTGCATCCACGTTGAGGTCGGAAATGTCAACCGGTTTGTAGCCCGGTACAGGAAGCGACAACGCCGCACCGTTGACTTTAGCCGTGATTCCGGCATCCGGAAGTCCTTTCGACTGGAGAGAATACGGTGCATGCAGATTGACTCTTAAATTCAGTGGAAACTTGGAAACATCTGTCAGCATTTCCGGCAACCCTTTTACGGATGATAATATTTCTGTCGGAACGTTTTCAAGCACGTGCATCACATCGGGGATGGATATGTCGGCATTCAGTTTCTCTATCGTCGTGTTTTTCCCTGAAACGACCATGGCTTTGGCAACGGTTTTCAATCCGGCCATGTCGAGAGAGAAATTGTCGGTTGCTACCCTTAATGGCTCGAACCCGAGGGTGACGTTGCAGGAAAGTGCCAGGGGGAGAGTGCGTGGCAACTTTATTTTACCGTATTTACCGTTTATTCCGGCCGTCAGTTTGAGACAATAGGAATCGGCCTTCTCTTTTACCGGTTTTATGAGTGCATATTTCACGTCGGCACGCCCCGAAGAAGCCGAAGCGAGGTCGAAGAAGTCGATGATGGCAGGGGCTACGATTCTGACGGCTCCGGCAGAGATTTTGGTAATACGGGGCTTTTTGAATCCTGACGGCAGTATTGAGAAGTTGTTGACAGAGTCGTTCACGGTCACGATATTGACGCGGGGGTCGCCTATCGAGACATCGGATAGTTCGATATTGCCCGACAGGGCCTTGATGACGTTGAGCGAGCCTTCTATTGCCCCTGTGGTGAGAAGTAAATCGGCATTGTCGGGTAACTTTTTCCTGACTTCGGCAGGCAGTCCATGTAAAGATCGCGACACAATACGCAGGGAATCGGTGTGTATTCTCAACGAAGGGAAACTCGACCAGAAAGTATAGTCGATTGTGCCGGCCTGGATGTCGGCGTTCAGGTATTTGCTCCCCTCTTCGTTCACGAGCCGCGTAAGCCGTTGCGGTGTAAGCCACAGCGATATGCCGGCTATGGCAATTACGGCAAGCAGAATGAGGGAGCCGATTGTGATGCATGACGCTTTCAGTATTTTGGCGGCGGGTGAACGTCGTTTGGCAACGGTGCCATCGTCGGGTGTGGTATTATCGTTTTGATTTTTCAGCATAGCGTAGAGAATGAGTGGAAGGTGTGGAAGCTTAAACATCTTCAATAGTATAACAAGCTATTATAATAAATGTTGGGGCGTTTTGAATCTATCCGATTAATTGCTAACTTTGCGGTAAAATGAAAGAATACATGATATGAAAAGGGAAATACCTGAAGTTGCGAAAGACCTTGCGGGGAAAGATAAGATAGGGATATTGTTCGTGTGTCTTGGCAATATCTGCCGTTCCCCTGCGGCGGAGGGTGTGATGCGCCAACTTGTCGAGGAAAGAGGTCTTGAAAGCCGTTTTAAGATTGATTCTGCGGGATTGTATGGCGGACACGCCGGCGACCTCCCCGACCACCGCATGCGAGTGCATGCCATCCAGCGCGGTTACGGTCTGATTCACCGCAGCCGGAAAGTAAGGATGTCAGACTTCGACGATTTCGACCTTATAGTGGCCATGGATCACAGCAACTACGACCGGCTCCGGGAAATGGCTCCTACGGTGGATGGCGAAAGGAAAGTGGTGCGGATGATAGATTTCGTAAAAGGATTTCCGCAATGTGATTGCGTGCCCGACCCTTATTATGACGGCGCGGAGGGTTTCGAGCTTGTCCTTGACCTTCTTGAAGACGGGTGCGTTAATCTTTTAGACGTTTTGACGGTCTAACGTAATATATAAATCAAGAAGACTATGAAAAAGGCTATCATATCATTTCTGGCGTTTGCCGGAATCGGCATCGCCGCCATGGCGGCAGATGTCCCCGCCTATCCCGGCGGAAAAGAGGCTATGGATAAGTTTATAGCTAAGACCATGCAATACCCTGTACCCGCCAAGGTAAATGGCGTCGAGGGCGTTGTGAATGTGAAATTTACGGTCAATCCCGACGGAACAATCGGCGCCATCAAAATTGTGAGGATGGTGGATCCCGACCTTGAACAGGAGGCGATACGCATCGTCAAGAAAATGCCGGCGTGGATTCCCGCCGATAAAGACGGACAGCCGATAGAAGCCACCGCGACGGTCGCCATCCCGTTTGTGCTTGAATGACGGCTTGTCAAAATTAAACACAAAAAAACGGATGATTCTTGGAATCATCCGTTTTTTTGAGTTGCCGAGAAGCGTCGTTACTGAGCGGGTTGCGCTTCCTTTGCTTCCTCTTCGATTGTCGGGGTCATCTCGATTGTGAGCACGTCGTTGGGTTCCACTCCCATCTGTGAACTACGCGCACCGAAAAGGGCGTAAGCCGATGTGAGGAATGTGCCTTTCTGTCCGGAAGATAGCGAAAGCAGAGCGTCGTTGATGGGAGAATCTTTCATCCTCTGGCCTACCACGAGGGTGGAAGGGAGCGGGGCATTGACCGGATTACCCTTGGAGTCGGTGATTTTGATATCCACTTTCACTTTGTCGCCGTCTTTTATCCTCATGTCTTTGGCGGCAGGCACGTTGCCATAGAGATTGTCGGATATTTTAGCCATTTTTTTGGTTGTGGCTTCTTTTTCAAGAGCTTTTGTGGCGGCTTCCTGATCGCGCTCCTCTTTCTGTTTGTTGAATTCACTCATAATCCTGTAGAACTCCTTCTGAAGTTCCTGGGGATTGCCTATGGAATCGGATTCGATTGCCTCGGCGAGGCTTTCAAGGAATACGCGGTTGGAGAGGGTCACGTCGTAGTCTTTCTTAAACTGCGCCATGTTCATCGCCATCTGCATTCCGAGGAACACGCCGTTGTTGTAAGCATCTTTCCCTGCTTTAACGGCATTGAGGCCGGCCTTCACGCCGTTGATGTAGTCCTGGCGTACCTGTTTGGAAGCGAGTGTGGTGTCGTTGGCAGCTTCACGCTGATATTCGGCTCCTCTCATCTGTCCGAAATAATAGATGAGCGAGTCGGCTTTCGAAGCATCTGAAATCTGACCGAGGGTCTTACCTTCGGGGTTCTGGCAGGCAGCCAATACGAGACCTGCGGCTGCTATTGAAAGTAATGATTTGAGTTTCATTTTTTTCTGGATATTATTCCGGCACCTCGATGGAGTCGGGTAGGGGCGTAATCTGGTCATCGTGGTCCATGACTTTGACTTCCACGGTGTCGCCTGTAGGCTCCATATTCTCGGCGGTCCTTCCTTTACATCCCGAAAGAGAACATGCGAGGATAAGGAGGGCGCACGCCACCGATGCTTTTGGAAACATTTTTCTCATATAGACAATATCAGTTCACTTTGATGAGTTCAACCTCGAATATAAGGTCGGATTTCGGTGGAATGGGGCCGGATCCCATTTCTCCGTATGCGAGGTTGTAGGGAATGTAGAAAGTGGTTTTACCGCCCTCTTTCATCAACTGAAGACCTTCTGTCCAGCCGGGAATTACGCGGTTGAGCGGGAAGGTGGCAGGTTCGCCGCGCTGTACCGAGCTGTCGAATACAGTGCCGTCGGTGAGCATGCCGGTATAATGTACCGTCACGTTGTCTGTGGCCGAGGGGCTTTTGCCGGTTCCTTCTTTCTCCACTTTGTATTTAAGACCCGACGGGGTGGTGGTCCAATCCTGAAGCTGGTCGGCAAGGGTATTGGCGGCGGCTCCCTTCAGGCTGTCTGCTTGTTCAGAAAGGGAAGTGGGTTCTGTTTCCTGTTCAATAGTTTCTGTCTCCGATTCGTTTTGAGAAGACTTGTCGCTTTTACATGATGAAAGGCCCCCGAGCGAAACGAGAGCCACGGCAACGGCG
>CABRKI010000087.1 GCA_902471455.1 uncultured Porphyromonadaceae bacterium
CCGCTTCGATGCTATGGGCGCGGCCTTCCGGGTCGAGAGTAATCACGTTGCCGCCGTCGGTGTCCTGACGCTGCACGAAGAACGCCTGGAAGGGAGAGAACACATATTCGTCGTCAACAGGCGAATAGGCATAATAAGAATTGTTTTCCCAAACGGTTACCGGTGCCTGGAATCCGAGCCCCTTTATGGTCATGAAAGCGGGGAACGTGTTGCCCACGAGGTTCCACGAAGCGTTGTGCGGGAATTCCGAAGGATAGGATGCAAGTTCTTTGGAGACAGTCTCTCGCGCGAAGAGGGCGTTGCCTCCGGCGGCGGGACGGAACGTGAACGCCACCCGTTCGCCGTTCTCCTTGGCGCAATGGAAAATGTAGCCTTCGCCGGCTTTCAGCACGGTGTCGTCGGTCATGTTCTGCCAGGTGTTTTCATTGAGGGCGGCACGGTCGGAGCCGGAATATTTGCGCACCACCCAGAGCGCATCGTCTTCCACCACGATATCTTTTACGTTAACGTCAAACGGGAACGAAAGGAAATGCCAGGTTCCCGTGCGTAGTGCCATCTTCACCTCGACGTTTTCGGCTGTCACCTCGGTTTTAGGAATGATGGTCGAGCCGGTGTAAGACATATTGTTCAACCAATTCCCGGATACGATGTCTCTGGAATCATAACATCCAAGCTGCGAATAGTGGCCAAGATTTAAAGAGAGATTACGTTTCACTGTAAGATGTCCACAATCAGACCGAATTCCATTATAATCATTGTCTTTTAGCCTATAAAGAGACATCTTTGCCTTGTCGGCGATTCCTTCGTCACGGGTCATATTGAAAGCGCGTTCGATTGTCAAATCTGTCAGAGGCTCATCCATAGGGCGAATGTCCTTGAACATCGTCCAACCGTCGGCAAGAAGATATTCGTTATAGGTGAGCGCAGGGACGTAGAGCACGGTTTCCGCCGTGTTTTCAGAACTGAAGCCACTATATTGAGTTGGGAATAAAGTGTAAGTCATAACCTTTTTCGGTTTCCTTACATCATAGGAGTAGGAAAAAGCACCATTCTCTATATATTCCACGTTGGCACCTATAACGACCTCTTCCAGATTGTAGAAAGCGTTGTGACTTATAGATGAAACATTATCGGGGATAACTACAGATTTCAGTCCACAATAAGAAAACGCATAATTATCGATTGTTTTTAGATTATTCCCGAATTCCACGGATTTCAAATTATGACAATCGTTAAAAGCACTCCACCCGATTTCTCTTATATTGGCAAGACGGATGGTATCCAAATTCGTAGCCGCAAATCCTCTCCCATCAATCTCATTCACATCCTCGAGATTTATCTTTCGGATAGCGCTGCCATCGAATGCATACTCTCTAATCGCCTTTATCGATGCGGGGATATGGATGGAATCGAGAGCGGTGCAGCTTTGGAAAGCTTTCGTCCCGATTTCCACAACACCTTCCGGAAGTTTCACGTCGCGGAGGTATTTCAGTTCGTTGCATCCCACCATGGTTGTCAATCCCGAAGTCTGGCTGAGGTCGAGGATTTCAAGGCGCGGGAGACGGCGCATGATGCGGAGATCCTGGTCGTTGGGGGTACCTGTCACGACAAGCCAGCGCACTTCCGAGAGGTTCTCCACGTTGCGGGCAATCTCGTCGCCGAGCGTACCAGGTTCCGCCACGTTTACATACACCGGCGAAAGCGGTGCTTCCGACCATACCGTGGTGTTATACCCCTCCATGGTCTGAGCATACAAGTGGAAAAGGTCAGACGGCACATAGAGATTGATGCGTCCGTCGGCACCGTCATTGAAAGAGAACTGGGGTACTTCCTCCGAACAGAAATGGAAATTGCGGAGCCGCACATAGTTTTCGCCATACCAGTCGGCCTGGGTGGCGGTAGCCGGCACATAGACCTCTTTCAGCGATGAGCTGCCGGGGAAAGACTCGTCGTGCGTCCCCTGGTTTTCACTGTAATGGCGGAAAACGTAGCGTTCGGCGGGGGCTTTCAGCAATTTCCCCTCATATTCCACTGCGATGGTGTCGGGGAATACGATCGACTCCCTTTTGGTGATTGCGCCATACACCATAAGTTCGTCGATACAAGGCTCCTCCACTTGACCGAGCGAGTTGCCGGCCTCGTCAAATTTCTCCACCATGTGTGAGCCGATTGCAAACGACACGCCATAGACATTGCCGATGGAGTCGGTGCCCGTGTAAGACGCGGAACCGATGCCCGAAGCGGAGTTGGCATCCACCTTCAGGGTGAAGGTCCTTCCCGCCACCGGGTCGTCAACAACTTCCCAGCTCATTGCCGGGCTACCGTTTTCGTCTGCCCGGAGCACAAACGATGCCACGGGCATGGCTGCCAACGCCAACGGGGCGAGAAGCAAGCCGAATGTTTTACGAGAGTTGAGTTTTCTCATAACGTAAGTTAGTTCCGACACAGGCTCCTCCGGTGTGTCTCTATCCAGGATTATAAAAAGGGGAGCGAGGAACCGCGGCGGCTATCCGCCCCTCCCCTCCGTTTTTCAGTATTAGCAAAATTTGTCACGCCTTATCGAATATCTCGACCTGTTATTCGAAATGACAAGACATTGATTTTCCTCGCTTAAACTTATACTACCGGGTACGGCATGAATATTTTCATTCATTGCAGCGATTGGAGGATAGACATATTTGGAAATGAACAATCCCATTTCCTTACCGGCATGCTCTTCAAGCATTCTCCAGGCTGCGTCACCTATAAAACATTTTCCTCCACACTCAATATATTTATCACAGAGCCTGGTCAATAACGGAGAGGGAGTGGCATCGAACACAACCAAGACCGGAACGATTCCCGCCTGTCGAGCTTCGTATGGAAAACTCATCTCTTCATTTAACCGTCCCTGTCCGCTCGCCGCAATCGTAACCCTCATTTTAAGTTCGAACGCTTCCTTTGAAGAAGGTATGTAGCAATCTATCTGACGTCCATACTCCGTAGTGATTCCGGCATCGTCTATTCTCTTAACCGGAGAATGTTTCGCTGAAACAGATTCTCCTCCAAGACAACTTGCAAGGATAGGCTCAAACACATATCCCGTCTCTTGCGCACTTCTGTTGTCTAAATCGAAAATAAGTTTTCTCCATTGGAGCCAGTCGGCCAGAAGTTTATCATCACAATTTCCATATTCCAATATGCTGCGAGGAGAGATTTGGTCAGACACAGGAAACTGTTGGGACCTCAATATATTGTCGTATTTAACCCTTCGTCTGTATAAATCGCATAAATTCTTAAGGTAGAGGAACAACACATTGTTTACATCGGTAACACCAAAGAATTCAAGCAACGCAAAACAATCGTCTTCCGTGATATCAGGCAATGAGACTATATCATCCGGATGTATGTTATAAAAACCTTTCCGGGCTATTTCAAGATATTGTTCCGTATTACAAAGTGTGCAACCCACAGACAAACCAAGGTCATCAAGGGATATAACCGTCATCAATACGATTTCCTTGGGCGACACAACAACTTGGGCATCCCCTGTGCCATGTTGTGAGAATATTCTATAAAACTCTCTTTGCTGACGGTTCATAATAAAATATATTTGAATAACGGAACTGTTGCAATCTGCTGAATGTCCTTGCCAATGCAGGGCTCATAGCCGACGATTTAGTTAAATCGCAATATATAAGCGCATTACTCACCTCCCCACCGTTTGTCATGTCACATTTGATTATCTGCTCCGCCATTATATTGGCAAAAAGGGGTGGAATGGCATTGCCTATCTGTTGCTCCTGTTGGGCATCCGAACCACAAAAAACAAAATCATCCGGGAATGTCTGGATTCTGGCACACTCCCTTACAGTCAACATTCTGTCTGCACGCGGATGTACGAATTCGGATGTAGAGGACCCTGTTATCGTTAGGGATGGCTGGCTATACACCAACCGTTTCAATCCGCTGGGGGCCCCTCCCCTTTTATCGCTCGGAGTTCCGTCACAAACCCTTCGAAATGCACGCCTTGCAAACGATTCATGCTGTAGTTCCAAGGGTAAATCTTTCATTGACTGTCCTTCTCGCAAATGTTTTATTCTTTGCAATCTAATACCATCCTCTTCTTTCCTCACATGATTGATGGAGGGGATGTCCTTACCCTCCAAATCGTGGATTGCTGAATATAAATCGCAAGCCCCCGTCTTATAACGTACTCCCGATGCAAGCATAACAGGCTTTGGGAATATAAAATTCTTTCCCTCACGGTTGCCGACAATTATAACTCTCTTTCTGCATTGGGGAACCCCATACTCATGCATATAGACTTTTTTTATGAATACGGAATAGCCCAACGAAATGAATTTGTCGATTGCAGAAACGATAAAATCGCCATTTGAAGTAGTGAGCATGCCCTCCACGTTCTCCATCATGAACCATCGAGGCGAAAATGCATCGATGGCATTGGCATAGTTCTGTAGAAGTTTATTCCGGGGATCATCCCCCTCTCTCTTTCCTGATGTAGAAAAGCCTTGGCAAGGAGGACCTCCGATAATGAAATCAAGTTCTCCGGGAGACAAAGCCAATTCATTCCTCAACCGATGAAAGTCGCAAACGCCAAGGTCAACCTGATGTGCTATGCCTCCGGGAAAGTTCCTGTTATAAGTTTCAACAGCCTTATCCCATATATCGTACGCAGACAATATGGAGACTCCATACGAATGAAATCCCAAAGAGCATCCTCCCGCACCTGAAAAGAGACTCACCGCTTTGTACGTTCCGGCATGCGGATTGTTTTTTAAGAACTGTGTCATATTTATTAGAATTGCAAATATACTCTTTTTTTGGCATATTCACAATAACTTAACCGGAATCTATTGAATTTACACAGCCGACGGTATATTCCCGCGAAAGGAAGAGGGCGTATCGTAGCCGACACGCCCTCTAATTAGAATTTAATGCTTAAACTCAAGATGATACTGCCTCACGGCATCTTTTCCTAAAAAATAACATATTATGATTTGTATTAATGTCTGCCATAAAAACATGCCGGCGACACATACCCCCAGGCAGGAAAACAAGGATGTTTTTGCCCACTATTGGTTGCTGCGGAAGGCTGACGGCGACAGGTCCTTCGCAATTACGCGACAGTCTGCGTCGAGAAGATAAAGCGTAGGCATCGCGGGCAGGTCGTAAAGATCTTTGTCAAGAATCCCCGTAACGTCATATCCCGTCTGCCAGTTTCCGGGCATCGAGCGTTTCGATTTGTCCCAGACGCTGCGTTTCCCTTCGGCATATATCGCCAACACCTTCAATTCACCATTCCCTATCGCCTCGTTTACCATCCGCGAACCGGCTAACTCATTGAGGATTTCGGAGCAATGTCCGCATTCCGGGTCATAAAACACCAATAAAGTTGTCCCGTTTATTTCATCATGTAAAGAATGCCTCTTACCGAAGATGTCGATATAATCGAAATCGGCAGCAACCATACCGGGACGGTTTATCCGGGCAATCCTCAGCCTCTCCCTGCCGCGTTCCCTTACAGCCTCCGGCAACGTGTCGGACTTCAACATATTTTCCAAAAAGAAAATATACTTCGCCTCATCCCTCACAGGCGAATTCGGGTCGTTGAGATACGCCGCCACAAGGCTGTCGGCAAGGGCAATTACTTCCTCATCATGCTTAATGCCATCGAAGAAGCCGGTCACCTCTTTGGCAGTCGTAATGCTGTCGCCGCTCCCTGCCATCTCTATAAGCCTTACGATATGCCCTTGCATCACAGCCGGGTCATGCAAATCGAGCGATGCTACGGCATCACCGTCATGCGACGAACCGCCACCATTACGCGTTCCCGAACCACCACATGCGACAACCAACACAACTTGCGCCATTGTTAATAATATCCTTCCGAGACTCCCCATAATTATTTATGATCGCGGACACACCTCACAGGCCCTCCGACAGATTTTCTTGTATAAAAATAAAAACTGTATTCAAAAATTTTAAATAAACTTGAAGAATAATGAATGTGAAGAATATTAACCTGATCATTCAAGTCAGTTGTGGCATTATGATAGTTTCCACAATTTCCACTGTTTTGAGCACTTCCACCACCCAGCCTTAAACCTTGATTCGGGAAATAGGATACAGGACCATTCTTCCAATCCCGCATATATAGATACATTCCAACTCCATTACTTCCATTTTCTCTGTAATTAATACTATTCATCCCTGACGGATTCACACCTGTAGATGTAAATCCAAGCCAAAGGTCACCCGGCGGGACACGCCATCCCGAAGGACAAGGATCAAATATAGTTTTCTCTGTTCCATAATTATCATAAAGATGGAATGACGTGTTTCCATATCTCCAATTTTTCATAGATTCGGAAGGGCTTAAACCTCCCCATAGGCCATCATCATGGTTAGTATCTAACCAGTCTCCGTGTTCCGCATCATATTGATTAGGACTACTTGCCTGTCCCTCACCCGTGGTAGGGTTTGGAGTCGTAATCATAAAATGTGTGGGATGTTGGATTGTATATAGAATGGTATTTTCTCTCCCTTTTGCACGTGCATTTTGGAAAGTGGATTCATCTATTTCGCCCTCGGCTGCAGGATTCTGGGAAAATGTTATATTATTTTCTATATTAGAATTATCACTTAAACTAATGACGTAATTTTTTTGATAATAACTCTGGCCTCCTCTATTAAGGGGAGGAAAAGGATCTTTCCGACCCCATTGATACAACATTCCAAATGTCGGGATAGCATTATTATAATTAATCGGTTGCTTAGGTTCATTAGCCAATGCTCCGAGATTACACGGCATTATCGCATATCCGGGTACACGAGCATTGGTATAAATACCATTTTGATCCCACCCATAAGTTGTATAGATAATAGCCGAACTGACATTTGCGGGATCATGATCCGCCACCCATATATGCCATGACCATACTATATCTCCCTTTTTATTATAGCCGGCGATTAGGGCATTCCCTATCTTATTCGCCTGGACATAAATCTTCCTGGCCCGTTCTTTTTGTGCATCAAACGGAGCCGGAGCCGGGTCTATAGAAACCAAGTTTCCTTCCGAATTATCACCTATTGCATCCGGTGTCTGCCAGATTATAGAAACCCTGTCAATCATCTTGTCAGGGTCTGCACCGCTCGGGTCAAGATAATCCTCAAATTTATAACCGCCACCTTTTTCAATTCTCACATAAGGCAGAAAATTCAACCGCTGCCCCGGACGAATTACAAAACAATTTGAAGAAGGGGTCTCCTGCTCATATTTGTCCGTGTAAAGATGCAGCCGTATCTTGTATATGTAATTCCTGCGGATATTGTAGTCATTGAAATTATTCTCTCCCGGACAAAAAGAATAGACGCGGGGTGAGCCATATTCCTTTTTAGTGAACGGATCAATCGGTATGGCATGGAAATTTATTAGAATAGAATTCTCAAATCTGGTGGCAGTCTTATTATCAGCCTGGTTTTCCGTATTGTAATTTCTTCCTTGTAAATTTTCCGGTATATATATCACATATTTGTTGACATACTTCTCATTCTCATCCTTATCCCCCGCCTGAAAAGTGTTTGTTGTCCATTCAGTCCCGGCAGGATATTCTGCACGCGTACTTCCATTTCCGTCAGGATCCCAAAGTGAACCTATACTACATATTGAAGGAATGTTCCGAATCTCGAGGTCTGTTATTTTCAAAGTTTCAGGCACATCGTCGAGAGTAATCTCAAGTTTGGCAAACATACGTGTGACAGGAACTGTCACGGTAGCATTCCCTCCATGCGAAATGGAAATATTTGCAGCCATTTCCCCCTCCATGGGTATTGAAGCCGAGAGTTTGTTTCCGGGGATCACCTTAAAATCATTATGACTTACAGGCAACGTACGTTTCTTTACGGATTCAAGGCTTCCGCTGTTTGACACAGACGCCCATGAAGACGAATGAATGTTTGCCACGACATAAATTTTAGAATCCACATCGGGAACCAACATCACTTCGATGCCTTTAGTAACAATATCATGCGAGGGATCTATAGGGTAGTATCTGGGCTCGCAAAGCAATGCATCACCGGAGGCATTAAATTGAAAAAGCCATATATCTTCGATTTTACATTCTTCCGGAGAACCTTTTTTTTCTTCCTCCGTAAGATTTTCATCAACCCTTGTCTGCGATAACGTCATCATTTGCCCTATATCCACACACAATTTAACTTTCGACAATTCTTCCTCTTCAAAAAAAGGATTGTCGGGAACCATGTTGTTTTTACACGACACAACGAATAATGCAAAAACAAAGAGCGATAATATATTTCTAAGAAATTTATATTTCATTTCTAATTACATTTGTCCAAACTATCGAAACTGACCTTATCGATGATACAAACACACAGCTTTATCGCCTTTATTCAGGCAGGTGTGTCAGTTTAATGTTCACGTCATAAATCAGATTCCTTTTTATATTAAAATCATTGATTTTATCCAGCCCGGGATAAACGGTGTAAGTATGAGTTTTCGACATATCGTCTTTCTTATACTGAATGGTAAGATCTATCGCAAGTGCATGTTCCGGAATCTTCTCCGGAGCGGCCGACTGTTTATCTACCATATCAATGACCTTCCCCTGAAGGTTACCCGGAATATATAAAACGAATTCGCTGATTGGGCCTGCATCAAATTCATTCCAGTTAATTCCTTCCGGATATAGACCGGGGACATCGTCAGATGTGGACAAAGACGTCAGCCGACAATATCCCGGAATGTTTCTATAGATTAAATCAGTTATCTTGAAATCGTTTTCTACTGCCGACACCGCATTGAAATCCACGTTTACATGCACCCTGGCAAAAAGACGCTCCATAGGCACCATTACAAAAGTTTTATTGGTGATAAGTATCTTTTTCGAGACTCCGAACATGGGAATCCCGGTCACATCTATACCGTTAGAATCCAAATATCCTACCTTATCCGTCGGTAGCGACAACTCTAAAAACGTATTATAATTTTTGAACTCCTGTTTTAGCAGTTTCTGTGTGTAATCATCATAAATCCATTCGTCCGAGCCGACATTTGCAATTATAGCGATTATAGATTCCTTATCGTTTATGAATCCGACTTGAAAATTATTTGTCCCGTCATCGGCTTCAGGTTGCACAAGATCGCTGTTTTTTAATAAATTCCCGGTGATTGCATCAAATTGAAACACCAACGCATTGTGAATCCTTGATTCGTCGTAATTGTCTGACGTTGATGCACGTGTGCCATCGGGATAATTAAAATCATTGACCGCCAACGATATGAAAGTCACCACTGTTTCCGGAATCTCAATTTCCGAATCCCTCTCATTTGAGCAACCTGCAACCACGGATGCCATTATGGATATTATGAATAAACCAATCTTATACATAGTTGAATCCGCTTAAAATTCGTAATCGTTTCCCACGGCATTATCCCATGGCTTAACCGGAGATGTGGTTTGGCCTGCACCGAATTCAAAATCATTGCCGCATATCCCGGTCCAAGGTTCCGGCTCGACACTGATGATATTGAAACCCACATCTATTTTAAATAAATAGTAATTGTTACGCAAAATATAAAGCCAGGAGGCGTGCATCCCGTCAGATGTTTCCCCTTCCGTCGAATAAGGTTTGAATTCAAAAGAGAATTCATGATTCATTCCCCCGATTTCAAGGGTGAGGGTAATCACCGGTTTATTATCCGACATATCATATTCGGGTAAATACACCGTGGCATTCGTGGCATCTTCGCTTACATTAAATGACAAAATATTTTCTGGAGAAGCCGGATTGCTCGGCCAAGTGGAGAAAGTGGGACAACTGTTTATAAGCCCGGTGCTGCCTGTTTCAGAAAACCCTGAGAATCTTGACAATTCCGGCATCAACCAAAAATCAGAACTATAAGAGGATCCGATCGAGACGTTTTTTATTTTCACATCCGTCACAACCCCGTTGAGCGTAAGATTTTTAAGGGCGTCGCTCAACCGCACCTCCACTTTGGCGAAAGCACGTAGCAGCCATACGGTGGAATTGCCGCTCCCGGCAAGTTGAAAAGGATTCCACTCGTTGTGATATTTCGGGTCATAGCCTTTAAGGTTCACCCTCTTCACGCCGAATACGGGTATGCCCACCGATTTCGTGTTATCGGGCATCCAGCTCCATTGGCCGTTCCTCGTGCCTTTATAGCAATACCTTGCAGATTCAACGAGGGCACTGAATTTCATTCCCGCAGCGGGCCTTACCCCCGAATTGCCGGGATATGCCGGGAACCCTTTCATGTTTGCCAACGCCACTATGCAGAAATCCTTGCCGGAGGCATATTGCGCGATCGAGGCATCGAGGCGCGTGGCGAGATATACGGTCTCGCCGTTCGACGAAACCGACGACTCCGTTTTATGGTTCACTCCCGTCGGCGCCCAAAGGATTTCGAGGAGTTCGGAGTCATCGGTAAGCACAGACGAACCCTCCGGAATCGAGAATGTCATCACGTAGAGGTCGTCCATGTTGATATAATTCTCCGCATCCGTCCCGAATTCCCCGGAGGTGTCGTCCGAGTCCTCGCCTGCGCCCCGCGTCTGCGACGGCTTCTGACCCGCAAGGGCGATGCTCACGCTGATGCCGTCGCCGGAAGGCGTAGGCTCCCCCGGGATGACCGCGTTCTCGTCGCCACACGAAACCGCCGCCACCGCCACCGCCAACAGAAGCGCATGCCGCCACAACGTCATTGCCATATTTTTATAAATACCTTCCATCAATCGGGGGAATTAATGCAATGTCTCGTCCTGCGGGGGGACCACATGCCACTTGTTAACATAAATGCCTACTTCCCTATACCAGTTGAGGTTCTCGTCGAGGAAAAAAGTAAGGGAATACTCGTCCTGACGGTCGAGATATTCCTGGTCGCCCATCACGTGATAGTTCCCCTTTACGAGAAGCAGATAATCCACGAGCGGGATGCGCACGATGTCTTTGCCGTCGCGGTTGCGGCGCACCACAAGGCGGCTCTCCGCATCTTTCATAAGGCGCGAGGTGTGCAGTTCCGCCATGAAGCTCGACACGGAAGTGACGGTGGCGTCTTCCCGCTCCTCCCCTTCGAGTGAGGCCTCACCGTAAGTCATCTTCCAAGGCTCATAATGGAAAGCGTCGCCTTCGGTCACGGCGTTGTCATATTCTATGCGGCCGTTGTCGGCGGTGATATATACGGAAAAGTCGCCCTCTTTCATAACGGTGCCGTCGAGGTTCTGAAGGAGCACCTTTATATAGTTGGTGTCTTTCACCAGTGAAAGTTCTATCTCGTTGTCGGTCTCCACGGCGGGATTGTCGATAATCTCCACCCCTCGCGCCACGGCATTGTAAAGCCCCGTGAAAGGCTCCGCACTGACAGGCACCCCTTCGCCGGCCCGCACCGCATCTTTAAACGTCAGGATAGTGGCGAGGTCTGTCATGGCTGCGGGCGAAGGACTGGCAAGCCTGAACGGGGATTCGCCGGAGAGTCCGCACCATGTGACGAAGTCATATTTTCCGGGAGCAAGCGCCACATCAACGCGATAGTCGCCGGCAGACAATGTTTCGCCCGATTCCGAGTGCTGCCACACGAGTTTCCCGTCACGGTCGAAAGCCCATACCGCCACCGACCTCACCTCAGAAGGGAAAGCGTCGGCATTTTTCATATTATAGTCGTATCGGAACTTCAGATGGTAGTTGGTGCGGCAAGGGTCGAGGTCATCGTAAATCTGACTGTCGCACCCCGAAACCAGCACCCCCAAAAGAAGGGCGGGGACCGCCAAAAGTCCGTTGCGGAATAAAAAGTCCATTTTCATCGTTTTCTGTTTTTTGGTGAATAGCGGGGCGGTCAAGCCCCGCTATCCTGAAGGAAGGGGAGAGGGATGAGGAGAAAGCCGCTATGCGGAAACGCTTACGGCTTGAGCACGACGTCTTGCGAGGGAACCACGCGCCAACGCTGCACTCGCATTTCCGTTTTGACAAAATACTTATCCGTCTCAACATTGGGAATGATAGGCACGGAAGGATCTCCGATGCCGGTGCCGATTCCCTCGATGCCGGTGACATTGATAGTATAAAGATGGTTACGGACAATACCATACTGGCCGAGTTTGGCATCAAACCCCTGCTCTCCCATTTCCTTGTTCTCTCTATACCATAGATGCTTTATAGGAACTGCGAAATAGGCGTAACCGTTCTGATATTTCTCCACGCCGTTCAATACGGTGTAGAGGGCATTGTTGGCTTGCGTCAGGCTCGCTTCGCCGGCCGTGGCGTTTGCCTTGATTTCCTTATAAGTGCCGTTGGCATCACGCAGATAATATGTCACGTCGGAAGGCACGGCTTTCAATTGGAGAGCCACAAACCTGTTGGGTGTATATTTATTATCCGTTATGTTCTTGTCAGGATGCTTGATTTCAAAATTGGCAAGATGCTTGTCGCTACCCTCGCCGCTCCAGGGCACAGGAGAATATTCCGGATTCATCGGCTTTCCGTCAGGACCAAGGTTACGCACATAGATTCGGTTGTTGGCGGAAAGGATTGCCTTCTTCAATGTCTCTTCATTCGGATAAATTACATTCACGGCTTTTCCGTCATTGTCGATACCGTTCCTGATGAAGAAAGCTCTGGTCTCAGTGGCGTTGTCAGCCCCTTTCCTTTTCAGTTCATACTGACCGAGGACGAGCGCGCAGGTCACAGCCCTTTTCTGTTGACCGTTAACGACAGACTCCAACAAAGTATGTTCGAGCGCATATAGAGGTGAGCCGAGGACAGCCCCCTTATTGGGGACCGGTTTGGATGTCTTTGTATTATAGATGTCATCAAACGATAAATACCGGAGATTGTATTTATGATTATTGCTTGTCTTGTTGCTGTTGTTATCATCCACCACCTCGTCGGCGTATGAAGGATAATCTGCATCGGTGAAATAAGTCGGAGAAATCGACCAGAAACTACGGTGTCCCGAAATTCCCCAGTTCGTATTTTCTTTATCGGCAGTCGATGGGAAGTTCCACGACGGGGTCGAAAGGTCGCCGAAAACACCGTCGGCAGTCGTTTTGTCCATGTTGGTCAGTGTGACGTAGCTATTGAAATCGGCATTCTTATAATTGCTTGAGCCGCTCCTGAAATTCTTGATAAGGAATGTGGCTTTCTCAAGATTGCTGAGGCCCCACCCGAGAACATTGAAATTTAGGTCATACTCATTCCCTTCACTATCCTTTATAGAATTGCCTGTCTGTGAAATCTGAGTGTCTTTCTGGTTCAAAGTGACTTTCGCCACCACACGCTCCACATATATTATCACCTTTTTATCGGCATTCTCCGTTTTAGTGGTCTCAGCCTTGTCTGTGAAAAGATGATCACCCGGAATTGCCACTGAGATGTGAGGCAGGCCGCCTGTGTTTTCATAATAAACGGAATTGGTCATAGTGAAACCGTCATGTTCCTTTACATTGCCTGCTGCACTCTGCGGCGTGACCTGTTCGAGAGTTCTTGTAAGGCCGAGTGTCTGGCTGAAAGCACGCTGTTGGTCTGACGTCCCGGTGGTCGGGTTGACGTATGCCATTACCGAAGCGGGTTTCAACGACCCTGCGGCAACCGACACAGGCACCGTCATATTGATTACCGTCTCAATAGAACCGTCTGGATTCTGAGTCACGGGAGGAGTTCCGATTTCTTCATCACCAACAGTCGGCTTCTTGTCCTTAAATTCAACGACAGTATTGCCGACATACTGGTTTGAAGAGTTGTAGAACACGAAAAGGATTTCATGGATCTTCTGCTCGTCGGGGGTGCCGTTTTCATAATCGGCGGCATCCGTGTTGGTGTTTGCCCTTGTGCCCTGCTCCGCCGGATTGGCGATAGTGACGTTAACATAGAAATTGGTGTCGCGGTCCACCGGCTTATCCTGGTCCGGCATCAGTTCGTCGGAAGAGCATCCCGCGAGGATAGCCCCCATGGCGAGGAGGGATAGTCCTCCTTTTAAAAATCGTTGTTTCATAAATGTGTTATTTAAATTTTAATTGTTGGTTCTTTATTCTTCTTCCAGGGCCTCAAGACCGCGCAAGGCACCTTCGGCCTGCGCCACCCCGAGGGAAAGCGCCCTCCTCAGCCACTCCCCGGCTTTGGCATAATCGCCCGTATGGGCATAAAGCAAACCCCTTGCATATACAGCTTCCGGCGACTCTCCGGCATGCTCCAGATGGCGGGCAGCCCCGGCATAGTCACCTCTCTTCATCCCCGCCACCCCTGCATTAAGCGCAGCGGTTTCAGATTTCGGGAATAGCCTTACCGCCGTCTCGAAAACGTCGGCATATTCGTCGGAACCTTCCGGAAGAGTGGAGGCAAGCACGAATAATTCCTGAAGCGAAAGATTGCCAGGATGGGTCCGGAACACTTCCGCAATTTCTTTAGGGTCGCTGTAAGAACGCACTACATATTGCACACGATAGTCGGAATGGCGCAGCCAAGGATAGATGTTTTCGAGCATATACCTGTAAGCCACGGGATATTCCCGCTTTATACGGGCGTCTTTGGCATCCGGGTCAATCGGAGAATCCACGATGGCGAGTATGGCGTCGCGGTCGGCAAAAGCCGGATTGTCGGAGAGGAAACGCGCCACGCCGTCCCAGTCTTCGGCTTCCCACAATGTAGTCACCACCCCTTGCGGGAAGTCGTAGAGAGAGTTGACGTAGGCGGCAAGCGCCTCGGTCCTTCCCTTCGCCAGGCGCAGGTTGTTGTTCCAGGCTCCTTCGGGCGAAGCGAATCCCTTGATCGTGAGCGACGTTATTTGGGTGTCGGCATCGTCGCGTATCATGTCTATCGACTGGCGTATCTTGGCAAGTTCACCCGGATTATGCCCGAAATCGGGAAGTATAACCGTCTGGTTCACCTTGAAGTCAACAAACGCCCTCCCCTCTATCTGCCGGAGTTTCACGGTTTCTGCCTTCGGGGTTTCGAAAACGTATTGCGGCGTGAATGCCGCCTTGTCGAGATGAAGCGTTTCGATGGCCGAAGCAGTGGTGCCTAAATCGTCGGAACAGCATCCCTCCGTCTTGGTCTCGAGAGTGAGAAGCGCTTCGCGCATCCACGGCTTGTAAGGCACCATCGCGGCATAGCGCAGAGGCGACATACTCTTTGAGAACTGATAGAACTCGCCCGGAGCCGACGATACCTGCCCCTCGCGTCGAAGTGTATAGAAGCGCGAACGTCCCGCCACCGTCACAGACGGCAGCTCGCAGCGGGCGTCGCCGTAGGTCAGCACGGGCGTCACCGTCACCGACATATTGCTTTTCACCGGCAGCGAACCCAGGTCGAGGGTCATGCCAACGGCAAGGTTGTTGTCGGCTCTGCGCACTTTCAAATCGGAAGGCAAGACCGCGATCTCCGCATTGGAGCAAAAGACCGTCAGGAGGATGTATAAGGGTAACAATATCTTTTTCATATTTCCAAATGTCTAATGTCTGACGACCATTGTCTAAACGACTAATGACTAACGACTAAGAACTAATGACTAACGACTAATGACTAACGACTAAAAAACATAGACTATGCCCACCTGTGCTTTGGTCACGCCGAAATAGTTGTGTCCGCGCCCGCTCTCCACCTTGGTGCCACATTTGGCACAGGGATAGGCATCGTATTTGGTATATGACCAACCTAAGCCCAATTCCGCCTCCACATTCCAATGCTGCGAAATAATCCAGGCATAGCCGTAGGTGAGACCGACGCCACCCTGCCATCCCTGGTAGCGGCGGTCTTTGAGTTTTCCAAAGTCTGTCCCGAGAAAATTAAATCCGAAATCGATGTTACCGATGTTGAACTGCCCGACGTGTGTCTCCACCCCGAAAAAATGTCCCGTAAACCTTTGGCACAACCAGTAACGCAGTTCGGGCTGCACCTGCCAATGTTTCCACGAATGCCCCTCCACATTCCAAAGATTAAGGTTGCCGCTGACATCGAGCGTGAATTTAGGCGTCAAACCCACCTCCACCCCGAGATTCGGGGAAAGAAGCGCGTCATAAAGGAGGTTGGTTTTGGCCGCCACCACATACCGCCCCTGCGCCGACGCCGTTATGCTGCCTGCGAGAAGACACGACAAAAGGAGCAACACGGTTTTCGCGTAGCCTGCATTCCGGATTCTTACAAAAAAATTCAGTAACTTTTCTAAAGGTCCATAATGGCGCACACCACCGTCCTTTTGCTTGACAAATGGATTTAAAAACTTTATTAATCCATTAAAAATCAAGCAGTTACATGAAGTCGGGGGGGGGTAATTTCAAAATGCCGCCAACAGACAGCATATCCCTGTCAAGCGTG
>CABRKI010000088.1 GCA_902471455.1 uncultured Porphyromonadaceae bacterium
CGTCGATCACCGGACCGATCACCTGAGTCACTGTTCCGAAATTAGCGCTCATATTGTTTTTTATTAAGTAAGTTTTTCTTGAATTAAGTTTATTGACGCTTCATCAGAAATGCCATCCGAAAGCCACGAACACTGCCATAAGGATAAGGTTGGCAAGCGAAAGAGGCATCAGATATTTCCATTCGAACGAAAGCATCTGGTCTATTCTCACACGAGGGAACGTCCATTTGAACCATATTATAACGTATGAGATGAAGAAGCTCTTCAAAAGGAACCAAACAATCGAAGGAATATAATCCATCACATGGTTGAACCCTTCCCATCCGGGAATATGGAGCGGCATCCAGCCTCCGAGGAACATCAGCGACGCGATACCCGACACGATAAAGAGGTTGAGGTATTCCGCAAGATAGAAGAAACCGAAATGGATACCGGAATACTCGGTGTGGTAACCTGCCGTAAGCTCATGTTCAGCCTCAGGAAGGTCGAACGGGCCACGGTTGGTTTCTGCGGTAGCCGCCACTATATAAATGAGGAACGCGATGATGGCAGGTATGTGGCCTCGGAAAATGAACCATGCGCTCTCCTGCTGCCATACAAGTTCGTTGATATTCATCGTGCCGGAAAGCACAATAATGGTAATGATGGCGAGGCCGAGCGAAATCTCATAGCTGATCATCTGCGCGCCGCTTCGCATCGCGCCGATAAGCGTATATTTGTTGTTTGACGCCCATCCGGCAAGAAGAATGCCGAGAACACCCACCGACGATACGGCGAGCACAAAGAATATACCGATGTTGTAGTCGATAATCTGCAGGCCACGTCCCCACGGCAGGCACGCAAGCATCACCACAGAAGAGGTGATTACGATGTAAGGCGCGAGTTTAAAGAGAAGACGGTCGGTGTCTTTCAAGCTGATAAGCTCCTTTACAAGAATCTTAATCATATCGGCAAACACCTGCATCACGCCCCACTTGCCCACACGCATAGGGCCGAGACGGCACTGGAACCATGCACACAACTTTCTTTCATAAAGAATGTAGAAAAGGGCGAGCACCGTATAGGTGAGAAGAACCAGCAGCGCGATGATGACGCATTCCACCAGAACGGTGGCCCATTCCGGCATGAATCCCATCAGGAAGTTGTTGAACTCACTGGTCCATATTCCAAAATTAAACATATCTGTCTATTGATGTCGTTTTCTGTTTATGTTTGATTAGTCTATATCTCTACGCCTTAACGGTCGATGTCGGGAATAACGAAGTCGAGCGCCGCTCCGATTGTGATAAGGTCGGCAATCATATATCCCGTACATGTCAGGTTCATCACGCCCACGAGGTTGAAGCAAGGGCTCTGGAAATGCACACGGTAAGGGTTCTTCTCCCCCGTCGATTCGATGTAAACGCCGAATGTGCCTCGGCTTGCCTCCACCTGCTGATACCAGCTGCCGGCGGGAAGTTTCACCACTTTGGGCACTTGTGCGCGGATATCGCCTTCCGGAATATTGTCAACGAGCTGGGCAAGAATCTTACAGCTCTGCTCAATCTCCTTCATTCTCACCATATAGCGGGAATATGAGTCGCAGCCGTCGAGAAGCACTTCTTCAAAGTCAAGCTCGCCGTAAATCGAATACGGATGTTTCTTCCTGCAGTCGCAGCTCCAGTTAGAACCGCGTCCGCTCGGGCCTGTGATGGCATAATTGATGGCGTCCTCCTTCGAAAGATGGCCCACCTTCTTCAGACGGTTCTTGGCGATAAGGTTGCCGCTGAACACCTTGTGATATTCCTTGAGACGGTCGGGCATTATCCTGATAAGCTCCTTCACATCTTTCTGGAAATCCGGATGAAGGTCGGCGATGACACCGCCGATTACGTTATAGTTCATCGACATACGGGCGCCGCAGGTCTTTTCGAAAATATCGAGCACCATTTCACGCTCACGGAATCCATAAAAGAATGCCGTTGTAGCACCAAGGTCCATTGCGGTACATCCGAAAGAAAGGAGATGGCTCGAAATTCGCATAAGCTCGTCCATCATCACCCTTATCACCTCTGCACGACGGGGAACCTCTATGCCCAACGCCTTCTCGATACACATACAGAGGCAATGACGGTTCTGGTGTGCCGACATATAGTCCATACGGTCGGTGAAATGGAGAATCTGCGGATAAGTCAGTCCCTCGCTGAGTTTCTCGATGCCCCTGTGGATATAGCCGGAAACCACATCTACTTTCTTGATGGTTTCGCCGTCAACCGAAGCACGGAAACGCATCACTCCGTGTGTGGAAGGATGCTGCGGGCCTATATTGACCACATATTCATCTTCTTCAAACACCTTTCCCGGCACAGCCTTAACCTTTCCGTTGGCATCCTCCACATACTTGACGGTATCGTCTTCGTTCTTCTCATCCTCAAGCGGGATGGGATTGAGTTCGGGGTTAGCGTCATAGTCCTTGCGGAGCGGATAGCCCTTCCAGTCGTTGCGGAGGAAGAACCTACGCATGTCGGGATGATTGATAAACTTTATGCCATAAAAATCATAAACTTCCCTCTCCTGGAAGTTAGCCACTTTCCAAAGGTCGCTCACGCTGTGGATCATGGGGTTCTGACGGTCGGTCACCGCTACCTTCACGCTTATCACCTCCCAGTTGCGGGAAGTGGAGGTGAGGTAATACACCACTCCGAGAGAATCCTTCCAGTCCATTCCGACCACTGCCGTAAGCACGTCGAATTCAAGCCCGGGAGTTTCCTTAAGTGCTTTTGCCAAAGGATACCACTCCTTCTCCTCAACAGATATCACAAGCGTGTCACCCTCGCTGAAGACAGCCGAAGGACAGATGCTGCTGATTTTTTCTTGTATATCGCTCATTTTTCTCTTGGTTCGATTATTATCAGTAAGCTCTTATCCGAATCAGTCGATTCTACCTTTCGCCTCCGGATGCGACTCAAAAAACTCCTCCACTTTCTCCTTGCGGTTGACACCGCCGAAGAATTTCTGCACTTTTATCTTTCGCTGAAGCTGCATAAGGCCGTAGAACATTGCCTCCGGACGCGGAGGGCAGCCGGGGATGAAGACATCTACCGGCAGAATCTTTTCAACGCCGTCAACCACGCAGTATGAATTCTTGAACGGGCCTCCAGATACGGCGCATCCGCCGCATGCTATCACATATTTAGGCTCGGCAAGCTGCTCGTAAAGACGACGAAGCGCGGGGGCCATACGGTGTACGATGGTTCCCTGCACCATTATATAGTCTGCCTGACGGGGGGAATTTCGGGCAACCTCGAATCCGAAACGCGCCATATCGTAGCGTGCGGCGCCAAGGCTCATGAATTCGATCGCACAACAACTTGTGCCGAAACACAACGGCCAAAGCGAGTTGGCGATACCCCAGTTGATAAGCTGGTCGAACTGGCCCACCATGACGTTGGCACCGGTTGCATTGAGTTCTTCTACAAGCTTGTCGATATACTCGTTGTCTTTGAAGTCCTCATGCTTCATGCTTTTGATTTTCACTTCCATTTCAAAGCTCCTTTCCGCCAAGCGTATGCGAGGCCCATAATTAGAACAAACATGAAGATTCCGATGCAGAGAAGACCGCTGGGACCGAGCCCGCGCATCACGACTGCCCAAGGATAAAGAAACACCGTCTCAACATCGAAAATGAGGAAGAGAATAGCAAAAATGTAATACCCCGCCTTAAACTGTATCATCGACTCGCCGCGAGTAGGGATACCACATTCATACGGCTCTGCTTTCTTTACGGAATAAGATTTCGGGGAGATCAGTTTCGCTATCAGCAAAGCTGCAAATACAAGGCCCATGCCCGTAAGAGCTGCGGTCACGGCCAATGTATTGTTGCTTATCTCCAACAAAAGATTCATATAATTACTTATATATTAATTGGTTAGTCTTTCAATACTTAGATTCGTGCAGACACGGTGGCCTACAAATATTTGCAAAGATACTTAAAAAAAACAAACCACGCAAAAAAATTTGGCACCAATGCTTTCCTCAATCAGCACATCCTCGCTTTTATACCAAATATTCCAAAAAAGAATCCTTTTAGGCATATTACATCTCAATTCAGTACCATCGTTGACATAAAAAAAGCAGACATAAAACCGACCTGACAATTTGTCGGCGTTATGCCCGCTTTTGATACAATCCTAAACTACCGTCAATTTCCAGACTGGACTTTGATAAGATAACTTGCACCGTTTACATACCCTTCGGCCGGCAACGTCACTGTCTGTCCGTCTTTTTCAAGATGAAGATTCACCTTATAACTTATGTTTGCCTGGGTCAACGCCCCATCGGTAATTACCAACGAGAATCTCTCGAATGGATAGTTCTTGTATTCCGTCAAAGCACCACTTTCGGGCACGAAAGGAATGATGTCAGTTCCTTCTATCGAATATGTGCCTGATCCGAACTTAATATTAAGATCCTTGAGCACCACAGCGGTCAAAGGCTTGGGCATCTTATCGGAAAACTTGGCATTGTAGATAATTATATCCGCCGTTTTGAATCCTTTGTTCAACTTCACACGATATGCCATGTCATTGGATTCGAAAGGTTGTGCCCCGGAAACCGTAGTGTGGGTGGTGCCGCAAAAGAATGCATCCGGCTGCACCGTCTTTATGTTGTATTCCCGCCCGATGTTATATTGCATTATAATCATCGTTCCGTCATTTGACAATATAGTAGGAGCATCGATACCGGGAATTACGTTACGGGGCCAATAAAACAATCCCGTCATCTCACAATTAAAACTTGACAGCGGAAGCAGGCTGTCCTTATTCACATCCCCCTTCACATTAGTGATTCTATTCACAAAAGCAATGCTATTGTTCACCTGATATGCGGTCTGGGAGAACGGCACGGTATCTGTTGAGAAAGAATACTTGACATTATCTATTGAAAGGCCGTCCATAGCAACAGATGCCCTTCCCTTCGAAAGATTGAAAAAATACTTGTAAGCGGCATCCGTAATGAACGGAGGTGACTGGCCGTCAATCGGAGTAACATAATTCAATGTGGCATAAGCCATGGACGAAGTAGAATCGTCAACGTCGGTGTTGCAGGATGTCATCGCAAGCATCGACACTGCGACTATTCCAAGAAAAAACTTTTTCATTAATTAATTATTTATTTAGAGTTATTATCGTTCAAAATACAATCCTCGCAGTCAAGCCGACTTCCACCCCTTTCCCCCTTTGATAGAAAGCATTCCCCATGGAGAGGAAATAAAAAGTGTGGTAACGAGTGTCGGTAAGGTTTTTCCCCCACAACTGGAGCGTGAGATTATCAATCTCACATGAAAGGGATGCCCCGAGAAGACAATAGAAGTTCTGCCATTCGGTATTTTCCTCGTTCCAATAGATTTTCCCGGCACCTTTCATATTCACGTCTGCCGACAAGGTAACTTTTTCAGCCACCCGCCGATTCCACAATGCCTGTAAAAAAACAGTATTACGTGGCGCGTATGGAAGCTTTTTACCTTTGAAATCAGAAATCCCGTTGAAAAAGCTGCGGAATTTCGCATCCGTAAATCCGTAACTGCCGTTGAAAGAGAACTGTGCGTCTAATTTATACGACACGCTAACCTCCCCTCCAAGACTCCTGGTCTTTCCTGCATTCGTCATGATTCGTCCGGTGGTGGTGCCGTCAGGGAACATCGTCAACTGCTGGTCGCGGCAGTCGATATAGAAAGCCGCCATATCTATTCCCAAAGCGCCGTCAAGCAAATCGAGATGCGACCCGATTTCATAATTCCAACTTTGCTCCGGTTTATATCCAACGATGTCATTAATATTATATTGTGTGCCTATGCCCATTATCGACATCAAACGCTGCTGTAGGACGTCGCTGAACATCTGCGTATTGAATCCGCCGGCTTTATATCCTTTCGACACTTTCGCATAAACGTTGCCGATGCCGTCGCCAATATCATACGACACTGCCACTTTAGGCAGCAAAGTAATGAAATCACGTTCGAGTTTACCGGAATCGTCGATATCGATAAAGGCATCCCTATAAAAAGAAGAAACACCTGCCTCCACCTGCGAAATCATGTAGCCTGTGGAACAATAGCTCCTATATTTAAGCGTGGATTTCTCGTAATCAAGGCGCAAACCACCCGTGAAATGCCAGCGACCCAGGTCAAGCACGCTTTCATGATATGCCGCCACGCCCCATGTGGGGATGGTGAAATCGCTGTTCAAAGGAAAAGTGCGGCTATGCCACGAAATAGGGTAATAAGGATTAGCGTTATTCCGGTGGTTTTCTATCAGGTTCTCGATTCCGGCATCCTTGAAAGTGACGGGGGCTTCCATGTCGAGATGCTTATAGAAAGCGAAGAGGCCGGCAAGCCAATTATATTTCCCGTCCGAAGCGACACTCCTCGCCACTATGTCTTCAGTCAACGCGGTTTCCCTCTTTTTCTGTGTGAGCGTGAAATAATCGTCGGGAAGGAAATCCTGGTCGAGCGTCATGTTGTCGTTTATATGCTGCACCGACGTTATAGACGTCACATTGAACCTGTCGCCCGAATAGCGGGTGGTAAGTCCGTCGGCAAAAGTGAAACGACGGTAAAAGCACGTGTCGTTAAACGAAATCTTGCCTGTCTCCTTATATTCGTAGGGATACCCCCCTTGGCGGAGGAAACCTGTCGAAGCCGTGTTCACTACATTCCATCCAGGCGCAACCCTCCATTGCAATTTGGCCCGCAAGGCATAATTCTGTTCCCAATCAAGTTTTTTGCCGTTGTATTCATTAGTAAACTCCCCGCGCGCCCCGGAAAACGAGCCAGTGACGGAAAAACCGAGGTCCGGAGAAAATTTATGATACCATCCCGCCGATGCCTTCGTCCTTATGCGCGAGGAACCCTGAAGCATTATCCTCCATCCCTGGAACCGCATCGGCGAAAGCGTAGTCACGTTTATCACCCCCGCCATCGTGTTTCTGCCATAAAGTGTTGACTGGGGACCGCGGAGCATTTCCACCGAAGCTATATCCGCTACGTCGAAATCGTATGCATCCTTGTTAAGGTAAGGCACGTTATCTACGTTCAGCCCCACCGACGGCTGGTCCATCCTCGCCCCTATGCCCCTCACATATATCGTGGAGGTGATACGTGAACCATAATCGGGCATAAAGAAATTGGGCACCACATCCGATATCCCTTTTATCGAAACGGCATCGATTCTTTCAAGCTCAGACTGCGTGATAAGGGTGGCGGCCTCCGGCTCGCGGCGAAGCTGCGACATCTGTTTCAGCGCCGACACACTCACCTCATCGAGCGTAGAGGTCAATGAATCAGGAATTTGTTCTTCCGCAAGCGTCGTCAGCCACGGAAGAAGCAATATCGGCAATATGTAGAATTGTGGATTCACGTTGCAAAGCTACTGACATTCCCGGTTATATGCAATCATCATTTTTGATGATTTTTTAATCATGCACGCCTACCTCTGGAGATTATATCACCATTTTTGATTAATTTTGTGGAAATAAAACCTGCCTTAAATATGAAATCGATAAGAGAGCTTTACAGAATCGGCACAGGGCCGTCGTCAAGCCATACCATGGGTCCGCGCAAAGCTGCGGAGATATTCTTGAAAAACCATCGCCACGCCAGCGGCTACGAAGTAGTGCTTTACGGAAGCCTTGCCGCCACAGGCAAAGGCCACATGACAGACGTGGCAATACTCGATGTGCTCGAAAAAACAGAAATGCCCGTCAAGATAATCTGGAAACCAGAAGTGTTCCTCCCCTATCATCCCAATGGCATGACCTTCCGTAGCCTTAACGCGGCAGGATTGCCTTCCGATGAATGGACCGTCTATAGCGTCGGCGGCGGGGCCATCGAAGGTGAAGGGCTCGCCCACGAAGGCGGCGGCGAAATCTACGACCGCAACACCATGTCAGAAATCATGGATTATTGCGACAGAAGCGGGCGTTGCTATTGGGAGTATGTGGAACAATGCGAGGGGAAAGACATCAACGTTTTCCTCAAAGAAGTTTGGGAAACGATGAAGGCGGCTGTAGAAAAAGGCCTCGCCACCGACGGGCGACTCCCGGGGCCGCTCAACCTGCGCCGCAAGGGCCGTTCATATTATATGAGGGCGGAAGGTTATCGCGACAATCTCCGTTCGCGAGGACTGGTCTTTTCATACGCACTCGCCGTGAGCGAAGAGAACGCTTCGGGAGGAACAATAGTCACCGCTCCCACGTGCGGGAGCTGCGGAGTGGTCCCTGCCGTGCTTTATCATCTTTGGAACACACGTCATTTTTCCGATGCCGAGATAACGCATGCGCTCGCCACAGCCGGACTCATCGGCAACGTGGTGAAAAACAATGCCAGCATTTCGGGAGCCGACGTAGGATGCCAGGGGGAAGTGGGAGTGGCTTGCGCCATGGCGGCGGGAGCGGCTTGCCAGCTTTTCGGGGGCACACCGGCGCAGATTGAATACGCCGCCGAAATGGGACTCGAACACCACCTCGGGATGACGTGCGACCCCGTATGCGGCCTTGTTCAGATTCCCTGCATCGAACGCAACGCTTACGCGGCAGCTCGCGCACTTGATGCCAATATCTATTCGTCGTTTTCCGACGGACGACACCGCGTGAGCTTCGACAAACTTGTGCAGGTGATGAAAGAAACCGGACACGACCTCCCGTCGTTATATAAGGAGACGGGGGCCGGCGGCCTCGCCAAAGATTACAAAATAGAAAACGTGAAATAAGTGAGTTCATTCTCGATACATACCCTCGGATGCGGGTCCGCACGCCCCTCGCTGCGCCATCAGCCTTCTTCCACGGTCGTGAGCCATCGTGGCAATCTTTTTATGGTTGATTGCGGAGAAGGAGCGCAACTGGCGTTCATGCGCCAACGATTGTCGTTCTCCAGGCTTCGCCATATTTTCCTAACCCACCTCCACGGCGACCACGTGTTCGGTCTTCCGGGCCTTGTCGGCACACTTGCGCTAAACGGCACCGGGGGCGACCTCACCATCCATACTTTCGAGGAGGGGAAGAAGCAGCTCAAATCGATTTTCGACTATTTCTGCCGCGACACGCCGTTCGACATCCGTTTTAACGTAATCCGCCCCGAGGAAGCGGTGATTCTGGAAACGAAATCACTCACCGTGCGCACCGTCCCGCTCAAGCATCGCGTCGATACCGTCGGCTTCATCTTCGAGGAAACCCCGAAAATGAGGCATATCAACCCCGAGATGACTAAATTCCACGAAGTCCCGGTGTGCATGATGGGGAGAATAAAGGCCGGAGAAGATTTCGTCAAGGAAGACGGTAAAGTGATTCCCAATTCAATCCTCACCACCCCACCCTCCCCCTCCCTCTCCTACGCCCATATAAGCGACACAATGTATATGCCGGAACTCGCAGAAAAAATAGGGCCCGTCAACCTTCTTTTCCACGAAACCACCTATCTTGAAGAACACAAGGCTATGGCAGCCCCGCGAGGACATTCCACGGCCCGGCAGGCGGCGATGGTGGCAAGAGACGCAGGTGCAGGCGCACTTCTCACCGGCCATTATTCGTCAAGATATACCGACGACTCCCTTTTCCTGCGTGAAGCCCGGGATATATTTCCAAACGTTATCCTCAACCGGGAAGGGCTGATCACCAATCTCGACTGAACAAAAAAATCCCCGCCATCGATTTGATATTGCAAATGGCGGGGATTTTTTCAGATAGCTCCATAATGTCATTCCACCTTAATCACTGCCCCGGAGGAATGGGCGGACTGCAACGGGGAATACTGGCTTTGTGCCGAAGCGATGCCGATAGCGTAGTCGCCTTCACGGTCGATATGGCAATCGTAGGTAATCACGTTCACGCCTTTCGGGAGGAAACCTATGAAGAACGAGGTCTTGTTGTCTCTTACTTCACGATACATCCAGAGACCGTCTTTCCCTTCATATCCGGAAATCTGGTCGTCGGGCTCCATACATGCGGCGCGCTCGTCGATAAGTGCCACGTAATTCATATCTTTGTCGCAGGTGAGCGTGAGCGTTACCCTCACTTTGTCGCCTACCTTTAATTCCGATGCTTTCCTTACGGATTCTCCGGCAGGGGTGTCGGTGACGGCCAGCAGCTGTTTCTCCACTTTCAGATTGTCGCACGAGGCAGCCTTGACGTCTTTCATCGGCGCAACATATTGGCTTATCACTCCTCCCCACGACGGGCCTTCCGATTTCTTTACCACCGAAAGTTTCTTGCCGGAAGCATCCTTCGGGTCAAGGGAAACCGTCACCAAGCCGGTCAACGCCTCCCCTTTCGGCAAGGCAATCTTCTTACCGTCTATTGCTATTTCGGGAGCCTCGGAAGAGACAGTCCAATCCGTGCCGCTCGACAGTATAGACTGTATCACCTCTACCGTGTAGGAATTGGCACCCCAGTCTTCGGTCTCTTTCTGGAGCACGAGCCATTGGCGAAGCCCGTCAACGGCAGGAGCGGCAGGTTCTATCTCCGAATAAGCTTCAAGCGCTTGCGCTGTCGTAATAAGCTTAGACCATCCGTCGAAGCCCGAGCGGAGATTGTCGAACCACCATCCTTTCGCTTCGCTCTTGCTTGCCAGCTGGTTGAGCGATTCGAGAATCACCCTCGCTTCCCTTTCATAGCCGGAACTTCTTGAAAGCAGCGTGGCGGTGGTAGCCTTTTCATAAATCGAAAAGCCTTTCCATTCCTCGGCAATGCGTTTCAACGCCTCTTTCTTAAGACCCGCAAATCCGGAAGGCCCGTTGCCGGCATCGAAGAAACTGCGGATATAAAGATAATTGAGCATCGCAACCGTAGAAAACTCCTTTTTCGAATCAATATAATCGCGATATACCTCGCGGTCACAATAATTCAAACCTCGCGACACCATCTTCCCGGCATCGGCGGGGAGGCAACCTATATGCTTCATCATCCCGAAATGGAGGAGGGTCTGCTGAGTCATGAATAGCGACGACTTCATTTCGGGGCACCAGCTCCATCCGCCGTCGGAATTCTGAAGGGCCTTCACATCGTTCATAATTCCTGAAATCACGCCCTTCGCATTCTCCACGTCAAACAGAGAGGAGAGCGAACGCATACGTGCGGTTTCCGAAGCCGCGTTGTTTACCCATGGCGTGTTTTCAAGCGCCACCGTCTTCAGGCTGCTGTCTTTCTCCAGATTCGATTTCAGATTATCCTTGTCGGCAAGAGCCTTTTCCAGACCGGACCTCACGTTAGGATATTTCTCAGCCACGTCAAGGGCGAGAGAATTGGCATAAAGCGCGCGCATAAGCGAAAGTATATTCTTTGAATCAGGCGTGGAGATCGATGGAAGTGCCAATACACATTCCCACACCGGATTGTCGCAATATTTCAACGTTACGTTGGCATCCCTACGCAGCCTCGGAAGCTTCATGCTGAATTCTGAAGAACCTCTGCCAATATAGAAATTCTCCGACTCCACTACCGGGGTGGAAGAGGGCAACACCGGTATCACCGTACGTTCGCCGTCGCTGAATTTTTCACTCATGGCGTATGCTTCTATCCCGATGGCCGACAGATTAGACGGCACATCGAACTCTACGGTAATTTTTCTATTGGCAGCCGGCGCAGTCGTTTCCGCACCAAGATGGTAGGAAGTAATGGTGTTTCCGCTTATCGGATCGAATATGCGGATTTCCCCATGAAGCGGCAAGTCGCCGTCGGAATTATTGAACAACAACGCTGAAACCTCCGCCTTGTCACCCGTGCGCAGATAGCGGGGCACGTTGCTTTGCACCATAACGGGCTTCGACGCCACGGCATCCAGCATAAGGCCTGCGGTGAGAAGGTCGTCCGTATATCCAGTTATCTGGAATTGCCATGTAGTGTTGAAGTCAGGAGTGTCAAACTTCACCTCTACCTCACCGTCGTCTCCGCCCACAAGGGCAGGCATAAAGAACGCCAAAGGCATCTCCACCGGACGCGGACGAGGTTTCTCCATCGATGCCGCCCCGACACTTCCAGTTAGGACGGTCTCCTCAGACATTTCATATACCCGGTCATCCATATCCATAGACTTGTTCTCCATTGGAGACTCTGCCTCCTGCTTAGCCATCATCATAGGCGCGGATGTGACATGAACGGTATTAAGCACCTCCTCGACCACTCCGTCTTCCATGATTGTATCGCCGCCGGCCCGCGATGCGCTTTTAAGCCCGCGTATCCTCACTCCATAATAATTGTCTCCCGCCAGCCCGTAGGAATATGTATTCCATGTGGGGATGGGAGATGCAGGATATTTATAGCGCGGCAATACACTGAAACGGGCGTTTGTCCCGTTCATATTCGGTGCGTTATAGGTCAAATAGGAAGAATTGCTCCAATATCCGTTATCGGCTGCGAATCTCCATTCGAAAGGAGCGATTGCATTCAATGCCTTGTTGCTCATAACAGCCATTGCCGGCACGCCTTTCTGCGCAATGCCGTCGATGGTGAAACTGAATTTCCAAACTTCCTTATCGCCGGCGGTAAGCTTGTCGCGGAACGACGATGCCTTCACGTCAAGTTTCCGGGTCTGGCTTTCCGGAATCAATACCACGCTGCCTGTCTCCGACGAGAGGTCGTGCATGCCGATGAATTTAACCCATATCCTTCCGTCGGGAGCAGGCGTCTTTACCGGCACCTTTATATTACATCCGTTGGCTTCAACCCATCCGCGGCTCACAAATCCGTTTTCGTCCGACACTTCGCAAAGAAGCCAGCTGCCTTGATAACCGCTACCGACCTCGACCTCAACGGAATCCTTTCCGCTTTTGCACACAATACTGTTCTCCGGAAGCCAAAGCGGAGTCTTGTAAGGCGGGGTCTTGTCTCCCTTCCTGTAAATAGCCACATCCTGAGTGTTTTTCAAAGTGTCGCCGGGGAGATTGAATTCAAATTTGTAGCGCGCCGAAGGCAAGGAGGAAGCGGCAAGCATAAGTTGCGGACTCTTGAAAACACCGGATGCCACCTTCTTGCCGGTAGCCATGTCGGTTACAGAATAATCCACATCCCTTGCCACCGGATGGTCGAGCATATCATATACAGGCACATTGAATTTCAATGTGTCGCCTTCCACAAGCATCCTCTCCTTCAGCGAAGGACGGACGTTAAGGCCATCGCCGATAGCAAACCTCAAATCAGGTGCGCTTTGGGTCTCCCCCGACGCAGAGGTTGCGGAAACGGAAAGGGTGAATATTCCCTTCTCAAACCGTGTGTTTTTCAGATTTTCTGTAGGAAGTTCAATTTCAAACCTTCCGTCGGGACCGGCAACGAGCGTACCGCCGTATGAAGCATTGTCTCCGCCGTAACGCCACCATACCCACCACGGGGTCCAATCAATATTGTAGCTGATTTTCGAATCACCGAGAGGCATCCCCGAATACGTCTTTACAATCCCTTTGAATCTCACCACATCGCCGGCATTGTAAGATGCGCCCGATTCCGAATCGAGTTCCACAAGGAATCCGGGGGCCTTGTATTCAGCCACCTCAAACGACTGACGGGATATGGAGTTGTTTGAAAAATCTTTAAACGTAGCAAAAAGGGAATATGTGCCCAAAAGACCGCTCTTCGGTATGGTGAATTTGCCGGAGCATCTTCCGTTGCCGTCCGTATTCATCACCAAAGTATCCACCGGATTGTAGTTGGCGTCGCGCATCACTACGCTCACCTCCGAATTTTTCAGAAGCGAATTCGTATGGCGGTTGCGTTGCCAACCAACAAGCACGAAATTGACCTCGTCGCCGGGTTTATAAACTGACAGGTCGGTAAGTATGTTGACGGCTGCCACAACGTGTTCTTCCGATTTGTAAGGATGGAAATCTATCCATTGCCAAACTACGTTGCCCTTATATGCAGCCCTCAGGCGGTAGTTCCCTTTGGGAGTTGAGTAACATCCGTCGGCATCCGTAAAACCTTTTTTGATAAGTTTCCTTGAATTGTCGTTGTCATAGATGCCTACCTCCGCGCCGGCTATGGGGCGTTGCGTACGGGCGTCCACCACATAAACGCGCGAAGAGCCCTCTTCCTTCCTGTTTCCCGATGTAATCACGGCAATGTCGCTTACAGCCAACACGCTGAGTTGCCATTCCGGCACCTCTTTTTTCCAATTTGAAGAAAGTCTCGGCGTCTGCGACGGCACCGCTACATAATAACCGGCCGACAATGGGGGCAATTCCACCTTCTTTTCTTCGGCGAAAGGTATGCTACCCGACGCAGTCACCTTTACCGACTGAAGGAAAGTCGCCTTCTTCGGGAAATCCTTTCGGGCAAACCCATTCATGGGAGCCATCGATTCAGGCACTTTAAACAACAGGATGTAGGCCTCATCCATGTTTTCCATCTTCATCGTTCCCGAAACATTCTCTCCGGGAAGCGCTGCGGAAGGAAGTGTGAGATATGCATTCTTCGCCGATATGGCGGCTATGTCATATTTTATGATTTCCGAATAGAGGGATGAAGGATATGCGGCGACCCATTTTTTCATAAAATCGTAAAGCTCACGCCAATCTTTATCTGCACGGTTTTCGTCATTCCTCAGGAACTCGTAATACTTGTTGAGCACCGGGCCGTCCTCTTCCTTATCGATAAGCTTCACACACCATCCTTTGAGAAACGGAATCCTTTCCGGCTCCGGCATTACATCCGCCTTCTCGCAAATAGCGACGGCAAGCGGGGAAAGTTTTCCTTCACTTACCCTATAATCATACAGGCCGGTTATCAATCCGTCTCTTTTTTCCCTACATTTCCCGATTTCCGTCATAGAGGCGGTCGGTTTGTCTTTGAAGAAAGGGATAATCCCGCCACTCCCCTGTGTAGCAAAAGCGGAAAGGAGCGAAGCCTCGTTATAAACCATAAAATCCCATGCCGTCAATCCGGCGCGCTCCGCCGGTTCAGCGTTGTCAAGAATAGGGGAAAGCGTCGCGATTGGCATATCTTTCGCCGGTTTTTCCGCTTCATTGGCTGAATCAATCAATTCGAGACACTTTTTGGCAAAGAGGTCGCGGCTCCAACTCATCGGGTCGTCGGGATATGAATCGAGCGGCAGCGTGCGCTGGTTGAACGTCCAGCTTTGGCTGTTATAAAGCGATTTATACAGGTTGGCCTCGAGCAGGGCCGAAAGACCGGCATACGGCTGCGGAAGAATTGAAGCCATCGAATCAAGCAAAGCCACATTCGACCCGAAATTCGACCCCGACACCATGTTGCGCGCCACAATCACCTGCATGGCGGCTCGCAAAGCCTCAAGCCCGTTCCTTTCGGGAAGCGCCTTCCCAAGCACAGCGGAAGCATCTTTCTCCACAGTCTCCGGAAACGCAAAATCGGGATTTCTGAATGAAGATATTTCTTTCATCTGCGTCTTCTTTTTCGACTTACCTTTTTTCACACTCACTCCGGAACCCGCCACGGGGGCTGTCGATCCGTAACTCTCAAAAGGGACAATAGCCCCTAAAATCAGAAAGGCTGCTAACAAGGCAGCCTTTCTGAATGGATTTAAACTTTTAACTGTCATAATCCTATCACTTCTTTGAGGGATGTTTACCTTTCTTCTGACGCATCTCCGACATTTTCTGTCGGAACTCCTGTTCAGCGGCTTTCATTTTATAGATTTGTTTGGGAGAAAGGAACTGTGCGAATTTCTCGTCATATTCCTTTTCTATCGCAACGTCTTCAGCCTTTGCTTTGTTCATCGCTTCTGCCGCCGACTGATAGTCAGCCTCGGTGGCATCTGCCGATTTTTTTACACGCCTCTCCATTTTCCAAGCCTCTCTCATGCACTCGCGACGCTTCTCGCTCATTTCACTATAAAGTTCGAAAAACTTCGGTTGCTGGTCTTCTTTGAGTTCCATCTCCTGCGCGAGGAACTTAAGTTTGAATTCCTGGAGTTCTTTCATCATCTTTTGTCGGTCTTTGCCGCCGCGACCCTGCGCGCATACGGCTGTAATCCCACAGACGGACAAAAGTAAAATCAATAATATCCTTTTTATCATCTCAGACAGTTTTATTCATTCAAGGGTTCATCATACGGGTTTCTCCTTTGCCGTAGCGGCAGGGACGTCAAGCGATTCAAACTCCGGTTTAAGTTCATAGCCGAAATCGGCTTCGAAATCATCAAACGAGTCATAGCTTTCGCTCACTTCTTTTTCAAGCGCATAATCGTTTTCCACGGTGATATATGGGATATATTCGTCCGTTTCAAGTTCCATTGCCGACGCTATGGCGGCG